>CAYZLT010000123.1:0-9645 GCA_964479175.1 uncultured Solibacteraceae bacterium
GTATTTGAGGCCGTCCACGGCAGCGCCCCCGACATCGCGGATCAGAACGTCGCCAATCCGACGGCCCTGCTGCTGTCGGGCATCATGATGCTGCGGCACATCGGCGAGACCGACGCAGCCGTCCGGGTCAAGGCGGCGCTGGACCGCGTCCTGTCGGCCGGGGACGTCCGCACCCGGGACCTGGGAGGCACGGCCTCCACAACCGAGTTCACGCTGGCCCTTTGTCGCGCCATCGCCTGAATGCCGACCAGCACCGACCCGGACGAACTCACACAGGCGGTGCTGGCCCACACGGATGTGGCGCGGTACGTCCATTGCGCCGAGACCCGCGCACGACTGGACGGGTACCTCGAGGAACTGCGCACGACCCAGCGCTACAAGTTTTATCGCGCGCTGCAACATCCGCTCTATCCGATTCTCCGCAAGGTCGATCGCATCACTGAACACGTGGACCGGGCGAAGGCCGCGATCGCGGCCGGTCACGTCGTGTACGTCTCGAATCACAAGAGCCATCTCGATTACCTGATCGAGTTGCTGGTCCTGGACAAACACGACATCCGGCCGCCCCTGATTGCCGCCGGGATCAACCTGTTTGGCGGCGCGCTGGGCTTGCTGCACCGACACGTCACCGGGGCGATTCCGATTCGGCGTGGCAGCAAGGATCCCGTGTACCTCGCGACGCTCAAGGCGTACGTGGTCGAAGTGCTGAAGCGCCATGACCTGCTCTATTACGCGGAGGGCGGGCGGAGCTACACCGGGGAACTCAAGGCGCCAAAGACCGGACTGCTGCAGGCCGCGCTGCAGGCGGACCGCACCCAGTTGTTTGTCGTGCCGATGGCGATTGCCTACGACCTTGTGCTCGAGGAGAAGATCATCACGCGCGACGCCACGCGGAAACAGAAGCGGCCGTTCGCGCAGGAGGTCACCGAGATGATTCGTCACGCAGTGGGGTACGAAAGCCGCGCGTTTGTGACCTTCGGGCATCCCATTCATCTGGCCGAATACGACCCGCTGGCGCGGCGCGACCTGGTCGCCCTCGCCCACCGGATTCAGCACGAGGTCGGGCTGCTGCACAAGGTGCTGCCGACCGCGCTGGTGGCGTCTGCCCTCCGCGCGAGCATGACGCGCGCCGAGCTCACCGCCCGAATCGACGATCTCCTGGCCCTGTTGTCAGCCCAGAACGCCAATCTCGCGGTCTCGAGCGGCAGGCAGGCCGTTGATGAAGGTGTGCCGTTGCTGGTCGACCGGGGTATTCTGGTGACTGAGCGCCAGCGCGTCCGCGTGCGGGATCGGGTCTCGCTCCGGTATTACGCCCGCACGTTGCACCACCTTTTACCTCATCGGAGACTTACGCACTGATGTTCGCCGCGCTCCCCAAAGCCGCCTTCTCCATCCTCGCCGGCAGTTCGATGCTCAAGTCTCTGGCGTCGACGTACGGCATGCGTTCGTCCTCCAGCTTCGCGCGCCGGTTCATCGCCGGCGAAAACGTCGAGGAGGCGATCGCCGCCGCCCGCGACGTGGAACGCCAGGGCCTGCTCGTCACGCTCGACCTGCTCGGCGAAAGTGTCGCCTCGGCGGACGAGGCCTTCGCGGCGACCAAGGGCTACATCGCCGTCATCGACGCCATCCAGGCGTCGGGTGTGGGACGGAACGTATCCCTGAAGCTCACACAACTGGGACTCGATATCGACCAGGCGACGTGCATCGACAACCTCCGCCGCATTCTGGACGTGGCGAAGGCGGGTGATTTTTTTGTCCGCATCGACATGGAAAACTCGCCCTACACCGACCGCACGCTCGACACGTTCGAGACGTTGTGGAACATCGGGTACCACAACGTGGGCGTGGTGATTCAGTCGTATCTGAAACGCTCCATGGACGACATCCGCCGCGTCAATGCCCTTGGCGCGCGTGTGCGGCTCGTCAAAGGCGCCTATCGCGAGCCGGCCGCGGTGGCCTACCAGCAGAAGGCCGACGTGGACCGCGCGTTTGTGGATCAGATGCAGGTCCTGCTGACCGATGGCACCTACCCCGCAATCGCCACGCACGACCCCGCCATGATCGACGCGACCACGGCGTTTGCCGCGCAGAAGAACATCGCGAAAGACCGGTACGAGTTCCAGATGCTCTACGGCATCCGGCGCGATCTGCAGACGTCACTGTCGGCGGCCGGGCACCCGTTCCGCGTGTATGTGCCCTTCGGCACGGAGTGGTTCCCCTACTTCATGCGCCGGCTGGGTGAACGCCCCGCCAACGTCGGCTTCATCGTCGGCAGCCTGCTCAAGGAAAAGTAGCAGGAGGATTCACAGTGCGCGAATCCTTACCCTCCGTGTCTGCGCGTCTCCCTGTGACACCTCAACGTTTCGCGACTGTTCTCACCCGCACAGCGCCCGGGTCACATCCACGAGCACGTCGCGGCACGTCTCGACGTCGGCCAGCGTCACGTACTCTTCGATGCTGTGCAGGCCCGCGCCGCCCGGGCCAAAGATGACGGACGGGATCCCCGCGCCGGCCAGAATGGCCGCGTCGGTCCAGAACGACATCCCGGTCGGCGCGATGTTCAGACCCCGCGCCAGCAACACTGCCGCCATCGCCTGCACGATCAGCGCGTCATCGTCCACGCGGTATGGCGGACGCGCGGTGACCAGACGGGCGGTCGCAGCGAACTCGTGGTCGGCGGCCTTGAGACGCGCGAAGATCGCCTGGACCTCGGCGAGTACAGCCTTGCCGTCTTCCCCGGTGACCGTGCGCCGCTCCATCTGAAGGGTGCAGCGATCGGGATAACTGCTCAGCTCATGGCCGCCGGCGATAATCGACGCGTGCAGGGACGCGGTCCCCTGCATCGGCACCGGTTCACGCGCCTGGAGTTCACGGTCGCGCGCTTCGAGCGCGTTCAGGACACGCCCCATCCGCAGAATGGCATCGCGCCCTTCGGCTGGACGACTGCCGTGCGCGGCGCGTCCCTTCGTTTCCACTTCAAGCCACGCAAACCCTTTGTGCCCGACGGCCATGCGCAGATCGGTGGGCTCGGTGACGATCGCGGCGTCGGCCTTCCACGTCTTCACCAGCGCGTCAGCCCCGATGCTCTCGAATTCCTCGTCGACCACACACGCAACGATCAGGCGTCCACGCGACCACGTCGGCGCCAACGCCGCCGCTGCCGCGATCATCGCCGCCACCCCACCCTTCATGTCCTGTGCGCCGCGGCCGTAGAGCCGGCCATCCTCGATAAACGGCTCAAACGGTTCGTCCATGCCGGATACGCCGACGGTGTCCATGTGTCCACAGAACATCATCGACGGGCCGGGCTCGCGGCCCTCGAGTACACCAATGACGTTGGGTCGGCCCTCTGCCGCCAGCTCAATCACAACGTCAAGGCCCGCCTCACGCAGCGCTTGCGCCGCCACCTCAGCCACCTCCGCCTCGCCAGGCGCACCGGGCACCAGCGACGGGTTCACCGAGTTGACAGCCACCAGGTCGGACAACAGACGCGTGACATCCATGGGCAACACTGTACAACGCCCGATCACCCGATAGACTTGGCCGATGAAGGTGGTCGCGATCACGGGCGCGTCGTCGGGAATCGGGCTCGCGTGTGCCAATGCACTCGCTCGCCGTGGCGACATCGTCGTTTTGTCGGCGCGGCGTGCCGACCGACTACAGACGGCGGTGGACGGGATCCGGGCGGCTGGCGGTCAGGCGCTGGCCGTGCCGGGTGACGTGACGCGCGAAGAAGATATGACCGCGCTCGTGACCCTGACCGTCGCCACGTACGGTCGACTCGACGCGATGATTGCCAACGCAGGCATCGGCTACCACGACGCCTTCGAGGCGACCCCGTCTGAGGTGATGCGTCGACTGGTGGACGTGAACCTGATGGGGACGCTGTACGCGTCGCATGCGGCCGCCGTCCAGTTCAGACGGCAACAATCCGGCCACCTGATCGTCATGTCGTCAGTGGTCGCGCGGCGTGGCATCGCGGGCTCCAGCGTGTATTCCGCCACCAAGGCGGCGCAAGCCGGACTGGTCGAAGCGCTCCGCGCCGAGTGGCACGGCACCGCGCTTCACGCATCGGTGGTGTATCCCATTTCGACGGCGACCGAGTTTCACGACGCGATCAGACGCGACTACGGATTCGAGATTCACGGCCTCGGGCCCACACAGACGTCCGCCTCCGTCGCCGACGCGGTCCTCCGGTGCCTCAATCACCCGCGCGCCGAGGTGTATCCCTACGGCCGTGCACGGTTGCTTTCGATTCTCAACATCCTTGCGCCGGCAACAACTGATCGGTTTGTGAAACGTTTCAGTCGCACGTCAAGATGAGGCATTCGGCAATGGGGCAATGAGGCAATGAGGCAATGAGGCAATGACAACGGCAGTGACGACGGTGCCTGAGATGGCCCTCGAGATCGCGCGTACTGTGCGTGATGCCGGTGGACGTGCGCTCGTGGTCGGCGGCTGGGTGCGTGACCGCGCACTCGGGCTCGACCCCAAGGATCTCGATATCGAGGTCTTCGGCATTGCCGCGCCCGCGCTTCGCACACTGCTCGAACGGCTCGGGCGCGTCGATGCGGTCGGCGAAAGTTTCACCGTCTACAAAATCGGCGGCCACGACGTGTCACTCCCGCGGCGTGAGTCCAAGACCGGTCGGGGGCACAAAGGATTTACGGTCGAAGGCGACCCACATCTTTCGTTCGAAGACGCGGCCCGTCGTCGTGACTTCACGATCAACGCGATGTCCTGGGATCCGCTGACCGGCGAGACGGTCGATCCCTTCCATGGGGCCGACGACCTCAAGGCCAGACTGCTGCGGGCGGTCGATGCGACCACGTTCGCCGACGACAGCCTCCGCGTGCTGCGCGCGGTGCAATTTGCCGCGCGATTTGATCTCACGCTCGACGAGGGCACCCGAACGTTGTGCCGGACGCTGCCACTCGACGACCTGCCGGCCGAACGCGTCTGGGGCGAGGTCGAGAAACTCCTGCTCCGGGCGCCGCGCCCCTCCATCGGCCTCGCGCTCGCGCTCGACCTCGGCATCGTCGATCAACTGTGGCCAGAACTCAAGGCCCTGGTCGGCTGCGAGCAGGAATATGAGTGGCATCCCGAGGGCGACGTCTGGATCCACACACTCATGGTCACCGACCAGGCCCGCGGCCGACTCGAGGGGCTCGACTATCCGCGGCGCGTGGTCATGATGCTGAGCGCGCTGTGTCACGACATGGGCAAACCGGCCACGACGCGGTTTGAAGACGGGCGGATTCGATCAAAGGGCCACGAAGAGGCCGGTGTGACACCGGCGACCACGTTCCTCGATCGTCTGAACATCCACTCGCTCGACGCCTACGACGTCCGCCGCACCGTCCTTGGCATCGTCGCCCATCACCTGAAGCCGACGATGTTCTTCAAGGCGCCGACGCCCGTCGGCGACGGGGCATTCCGACGTCTGGCCCAAAAAGTGGAGCTCGAACTGCTCGCGCAATTTGCGAAGGCGGACTGTCACGGCCGCGCGGGCACCTTTGAGTGCGACGCGATGGACTGGTTCATCGATCGTGCGCGCGCCCTCGGCGTAGAGCATCAACCGCCCGCGCCATTTCTGCTGGGTCGTCACGTCCTGGCGCACGGCATCACGCCTGGACCTCGCGTGGGCGAGCTGCTCAAGGCGGTGTACGAACAGCAGCTCGACGGTCACGTCACCGGGCTCGACGACGCCGTGGCGGCACTACGACGACTGCTCTGAGAGCAGACCGACAATGGTTTCCGGCGCGACGTTGCCGCCGCTCACAATCGCAACCACAGGCCCGCGCGGCGACACCAGCGGCCCGCCCGGGGTCGGCCAAAGAATCGCGCCGGTCGTCGCGGCGCCGCTCGGCTCGACCACCTGCTTCGCTTCGAAGAACAACCACAAGGCCGCCCGCGCAATCGTCGCATCATCGATGGTGACCATGTGGTCCACAAACGCCTGTGCGTGAGCGAACGTGATTTCGCCCGGCCGCACGGGCATCAGGCCGTCGGCGATACTGGACACACTGTCGAGTGTGATGGGATGACCGGCCGCGAGTGAGCGTGACATCTTGGGCGCGCCGGCGGGTTCGATGCCCACCACCACCACGTTCGGCTTCGCCTGTTTGAGCGCGGCGGCCACACCCGAGAGCAGACCGCCCCCGCCCACCGGCACGACTACGGTCCCCACGTCGGGAACCTGTTCAAGGATCTCAAGTGCACAGGTGCCTTGTCCGATGATCACGGCCTCGTGATCAAACGGCGGCACCATCGTGAGGCCGCGTGTTTCGACCTCGTGTTTCGCGCGTCTGAGTCGGTCGGCAGATGTCGTGCCCTCAAGAATCACCTCACCGCCCCAGCGTTTGACGCCTGCGATCTTGATTGCCGGCGCCGTGGTCGGCATCACGATCACGGCCTTCACGCCGCGGCGATGCGCGGCAAGTGCCACGGCCTGACCGTGATTGCCTGAGGAATAGGTGACAACGCCTTTGGCGAGTGCCTCCGGCGACAGACCAGCCAGCATGTTGGACGCCCCGCGAATTTTGAACGCGCCTCCGGGCTGGTGGTGCTCACACTTGAGCAGCAGCGAACGTTCCGCGAGATCGGATACGTCGAGCATCGGTGTGCGCCGCACATCCCCGGCAATCCGGGTGGCCGCTGCGCGAATGGCCTCTAACGTCACCAGCGCCATCAGTCTTCTTTTCTTTCCGACCCATCGGGCCCGTCGGTGTCGACGGCGAGTGCCACCGAATTCAGGACTTCAGCGGCCATGGGAGCGTCCGCAGAGGCGACGAGCAACTCCACGCCGCCCTTGAAGGGATACACGCCGCCACAATCATCGGCGCGAATGCTGGCGTCGATGCCGGCGGCGGCCAGTGCCGTGCTGGCGAGATCCGCCTCGATGTGCGTGGTAAACGTGCGCACCACCACCACCCAGTCATCGTTCATGGCCAGCCCCCGCGCTTTTTGCCTTCATGTAGGCATCGTATCGAAGTCGCAGGGTTTTCACGGGATTGGGATTTTCGTTGGGCTGAATGTTTGCGTCGGTGACATCGAGAAACATCGCGTACTGACCGTCGCTGTGGGACTCGCCATTCTTGTCGCCGGTCTCGGCGCGCAGGATGTACGCCACGTACGCGGTGCGGCTCTCACACGCAGCGGTCGCCGCCGTCTGGGGACCGCGCGCACACGAGCACCGGCTGTCGCCGCCGTTTTTATCCGCGACTTCCATCGCGGCCATCACACGGTCGGTCAGGACGCCCGTGTTGGCGATGAAGCCCTTGACGGCTTCGTTGACGACCTCGGCGTTCGTGAGAATGTTGCCCTGAATGGAATAGACGATGTCGGTGCCCGCGACCTGTCCCTGGACATCGAGCGACGTCGCGCCGTTGGTGGCGCCCGAAAATCCCGCCGACCGCCCCTGCAAATCGAGAATGCCGAACTGCCGACTCTCGATCCGAGGGTCGGCTTTGAGCAGCGTGACAATGTCGGCTGGTGCCGTGCCCTTCTCGAGCTCACGGAAGATCAACATCTGGTTGGCGCGTGTGCCATCCACACCCGCTTGAGCCGCCGCGATGCCCTTGCCAGGCACGACGACCGCCTGAATGCCCTTCAGTCCGCCGCGCGTGGCCAGGCCTTGCCCCGTCACACACGTCGCCGAGGCAATCACGAGCGACCCGGTCTTGCGATCAAGCGCCACCACCGACCAGGTCGCAAACGCGGGCGTGGCGACGAGGGTCACGAGCCATGTGAGCAGGATCAATTTGATTCGCATGCGGCGCAGTATAACGCGCAGCCTGCTACGCTGTGCAGCACACATGCACCTGTCGCTGCTCGACCATCCACGCGGCCGGACGGCTGTCTTTGCCGTCCTCTACGCCAGCGAAGGGGCGCCCATTGGTTTCATCTGGTGGGCGCTGCCGACACTGCTGCGTGCGACGGACGTGCCGGTGGCACAGATCACCTCGCTCACCGCCGTGTTGGTCCTGCCCTGGGTGCTGAAATTCCTCTGGGCACCGTTGCTGGATCTGCTGCGCGGCCCACGATGGGGATATCGCGCATGGATTGTGGTGTCGCAACTGTGCATGGCCGCCACGCTGGTGCCGCTGGTGTGGCTCGACCCGGTCGCCAGTTTTGACACCTGGCGCCTCCTGCTGCTCATGCACGCCGTGGCCGCGGCCACACAGGACGTGGCGATTGATGCGCTCGTCATCGGCACCGCGCCGCCACAGGAACGTGGGCGGCTCAACGGCGCCATGCAGGCGGGTATGCTCGTCGGCCGCAGCGTCTTTGGCGGCGGTGTCCTGATTGTCGGCACCACCTTGGGCACCTCCGGGATCATCGTCGCCCTGATCGCCTGGATTTGTGTGCCGCTCGTCCTGATCTTGCTGGTGCGCGAGCCCGCGCGCCTCGCGGTGCCGACGGCCGTCGAGGCGCCGATGAGTGCGGCCCTGACCCAGGTCTTCCGTCTGCGGTCGACGTGGATCGGTCTCGCCTTCGCCCTGACGGGCGCTGCAGCGTTTGAAGCGACCGGCCAACTCGCGGGCCCGTTCCTCGTGGATCGCGGAGTGGCCAGCGGCACGATCGGTGTGTTTTTCAGCGTCTACGTGGTGGCCGCCACACTCATCGGTGGACTGGTCGGCGGATGGTTGTCGGACCGCTGGGGCCGCACACGTGCACTCACGGTGTTCCTGCTCGCCGTTGTTGCGTCGGTCGCCGCGCTCGGGTGGATCGATCTGCGCGGCGGCGCGTCGGCCGCGGTGCTCATCGCGATGCTGGTCGCGATGTATTTCACGGTGGGCCTGTTCACCGTCGCCAGCTACGCCTATTTCATGGACTTGACCCACCCGCGTCTTGGCGCGACGCAATTCACGACGTTCATGGCCGCGACCAACGGCTGCGAATCCTGGTCGGCCTGGGCCGGCGGTGCGCTCGTGGCCTCATCAGGCTACGGCTCGGCGTTCCTTGTGATGGCCGGCGTCTCACTGCTCGCGCTTGGTTTCCTCACACTCGGCACGAGTGAACAGTCACCACGATCCAGAGTCCAGCCTGAGCCGCTTGGGAATTCAACATGGAGGTCATGAAGCGCCATGGATCCCCAGGGGCCCCATGTTGAGTCTTACGGTACCAACGCGGCGATCGGGAGCGGGCTGGTGCTGCTGTTCGATCCGGTCACGATCCGACGCAGGTAACCGGCTTGTCCGAGGTGGAAGGCGAGGTGCGCGCCCAGGTGCACGAGGAAGGTCGCCGTGTTGACCGTATGGCCGCCGACCGGCATCGGGTAGTCCGCGTCCAATCGAGAAGGACCGAGCCCGGCAAGCGCCTCAGACACGGCCTCGCTCGCGCGTCGAAGTTCGGCGACCACCTCCGCGCGCGTCGAACCGCGATGGCTGAACTCGTGTTCGCGATTGCGCACATACGAAGACCCGCCAAGCACGCGGCCGACAAAATCCTGCAGGTTGCCACTCACGTGCAGCGCCAGCGTACCCACGGAGTTGGTGACACCCGGCGCGACCTGCCACAGCACCTCATCATTCGGACAGGCCTCCACCTCGCGGACAAAGCCTTCGAGTTCGCGAACGATCTGCACCTGCACAAGATTCTTGAAAACCATGGGCACATCGTAGGGGTCCAGGGGTCCAGGGG
>CAYZLT010000124.1:0-9528 GCA_964479175.1 uncultured Solibacteraceae bacterium
GGTCGCGCAGCAGTTTGGCCGTCAGCTCGTGGTGGAGCAGACCCGTGAGGTGATTGATGGGCAGGTCGTTGAGCGCGAAACGCGGCGGGAACTGCCTGGCGACGGACCGGTCGTGAGTGAAGAAATCCGTGGCGTGG
This sequence comes from uncultured Solibacteraceae bacterium, assembly GCA_964479175.1. Lineage (GTDB taxonomy): Bacteria > Acidobacteriota > Vicinamibacteria > Vicinamibacterales > SCN-69-37 > SYFT01. The sequence goes on from CAYZLT010000124.1 coordinate 138, forward strand.
ATGTCGCACGGCTCAACCGCCGACTCCTGATCGCATTCTCCGTCGTGGTCATCGGGGCCGCACTGGTGACCGCGCTGATGGCCCGTCTCGTACTCGGCCCCATTCACGCCCTGCGGCTGGCCGTTGACCAGATGGCTGCGGGGACCTCAACTGCACGCGTCGCGGTGACCGGCAACGACGAGCTGACCGCGCTCGGGCGCGCATTCAACTCGATGGCCGATGCCCTCGCAAGTCAGGAGCAGCTCAAGCGCGATCTCACCAACGACATCGCGCACGAGCTTCGCACGCCGCTCACCGATCTCCGCTGCCATCTCGAAGCGTTGCAGGATCACGTGGTGGAGGTCACACCAGAGACGTTGGCCACGCTGCATGCGGAGGTCAGCCACCTGCAACGCCTCGTGGAGGACCTGGGCGAGCTCGCGCGCGCAGATGCCCGGCAGCTTCCACTGGAACCGGAAGCCGTCGTGGTGGCCGACGTGGTCGACCATCTCGTGAAACAAGCCGCACCTCGAGCCGGCGCACTCGGCGTGGCGCTGGCGATCGGAGCGGTGGATCCCGAGGCGCGGGCGTGGGTGGATCGAGGACGGTTGCAGCAAGTTGTCGGCAATCTGCTCGACAACGCGCTGGCGCACACACCCGCCGGCGGCACAATTGCCCTCGAAGTGCGGGCGGTCCCGGACGGAATCGCGATCAGCGTCCGCGACGCTGGGCCCGGCATTCCCGCAGACCACCTGCCGCACATCTTCGATCGCTTTTATCGCGTGGATGCCTCGCGCTCAAGAACCACCGGCGGTGTCGGCCTGGGTCTCGCGATTGCACGCCAGTTCGTGGAAGCCAGTGGTGGGCGCATCTCGGTGGACAGTCCCTCGAGTGGTGGCGCCGTGTTCACAGTGGTGATTCCGGCCTTCATAATTCCTTCATAGTTTCCGAGTCTGTTGAGGCCATGATGCGACGAATGCTCGGTCTGCTGGTGGCGATGGCGATGGCAGGCGGGGCGACGCCGCGACGCGGATTGACGACTATCTGACCAAATTGGTCCCGCACGGATTCTCCGGGGCGGTGCTGGTCGCTGCTGACGGCAACCTCGTCCTGAAAAAGGCCTACGGCTACGCCAATCGCGCGACGAACCAGCTGTACACCATCGACATGGTGTCGTGTATCGGGTCGGTGACGAAGCAGTTCACCGGTGCGGCAATTGTGAAACTCGAGATGATGGGCAAACTCAAGACGAGTGATCCCATTTCGAAGTACCTGCCCGGCGTACCAGACGACAAACGAGACATCACGATTCATCAACTGCTCACGCACACGGCCGGCGTTTCCGGCGATCTGGGCGGCCGCGACGCGGACCCGATCGAGCGCGATGTGCTGGTGGCGCGCGTGCTCGCGCAGCCACTGGTGCGCAAACCGGGTGAAGGATTCGAATATTCCAATGAAGGCTATTCGCTCGCCGGCGCGATCGTGGAGCGCGCTGGGTTGACACCCGGCGGCGGTCGGTTCGTGAATTCGAGCGCGTTGAGCTTCTCGGCACCGGCAACGTCCAGGGTGATCCCGCAGTGACGGTGCGTCTCAAGTTCGCGCGTGGAGGCCCGGTGCTGCAGTACATCTGGGGACCTCGACGATTGGTCGGCTTCCGCGCGGTGCCGGTGACGCCCGTCGCCCTGACCGCCGAGTCAGCGCAGAGTTGGGCGTACCTCAACTATCGTCTCCCACAGCTCATCCCGGTGGCGTTTGGCCCGGGCGGCACACTGACGGTGACCTCGCCCGTCGGCACGATCACCGCCAAGCGATAGGTCGCGTCACCGCAATATGCGAATCGCCTGGAGTGTGCGTGACTGGGCGCCATCGCGCTCGGCGATGAGTTCAATGAGGTAATCAGCCGAGGCCAGGGCCGCCAGGCTCAAGTCGAGGCGTACACGCATGCCGTCTGGCGTGTCGTCGGTGGTGACGGGCGGCGCAAAGTTCAACGGTTGCCCGCTGGTCTGCAACAGGCGCGCGCGAATCGTGTACGGCGTTCCTCCACCTGGCAGGAGCCACTCCGCACGCATACGTTCGGTGCGCCAGAACTGCGGGTCGGCGACGGGTCTGAACGGTGCCGCCGGCTGCGGCAGTGCGCGATACAGCAGCGGTTCTCCAAACACCGATTCGTCGTCGGCCGCCACTCTCACGTGGTCCTCAAGCGCGTCATCCGATTGCGTAAGGCGCGCGCGCACCTGCCAGGGACCCTGGTGATTTGAAGGCAGGAGCAGCCGCACCTCCGCGCCGCGCGTTCCAGCCGCCATCGTCGTTCGACCCGACATCGTCTGTCCTTGCTGGTCCGTGGCGTTGACTTCGACCTCGCCACCATTGCGCCATCGATTGGCAGCGGTGGTTTGGGGAATCTCGACAGCGATGGCGAGGATTTGTCCGTGCACGGCCCCGTGCACGTGCAGTTCCGCATCCGCGCGTACTCGGGCCAGGACGTTCATGGCCGATTCTTCTGCGGTAGGCCCGACGGGGCGTGGGGGCGCATCGGCCGCCGCTCGCATGGCCGCGATGTCCTCGGCGCTTGGGGCCCGATATTCGTAGCGGGCGCGTACCGCCTTGCCGGTGGACTTCAGTTTCACGCGAAGGCGTCGCAGTCGGCCGTCCCATTTGGTGTTGGTCGTGTAGTAACCCAGCGCGTAGTACGCCGACATGTCGTTGGCAATCCGTTTGAAGCCTTCCTTGATGCCGTTGGTGTTGACGACGGCCAGACCACCAGTCTCGCTGGCCAGCTGGCTCAAGTACGAACTGGCCCAGTTCACATTCATCGTCAGACCCGCTGGGCTGATCGGATTGATGGCGACATTCATGCGGCGCGCGAGTTTGATCAGGTCCTGGAAGCGTTGCGGATGTGGCTCGGGAATGCCGGACGCGAGCATCTGGCAGGCACCCGCGCTGTTGTAGTCCGGCTGATAGATACCTGACGCCAAGCCCCCAGCGCCAGGCAATGGACGACCTGATGGCGGTGGAGCCCCCCGACTGCCGCCGATCGCCGGCGGCATCTCTCGACGGCGACTGAACGACTCCACCCCAGGCATACTCTCGGTCACAAGGATGATGCTCTTCCGTTCATCCCGAATCGTGCCCAGGATCTTGATGAGACCTTCCAGATCTCGATACAAGTTGTCGGTGCGCCAATTTTCGACCAGCCCGAAGCCGGCCTGTCCGAAACAGGTGAGGAGTTTTTGTTCCACCGGATCCATGCTGACCGGATCCTGGTGGTTGTGGATCTGGAGGAACTGACCGACCATCGCCTGCATGCTCGGCGTGAATTGTCCAAGCACCAGATCGCTGGCCTCGTGATTGGGGAGCAGGATGCCGAAGAGATCGCGGGGGCCGATTTCCCTGGTCAACAGGTCGATGAGCGGCTGTCGCACATAGTGCGCGTTGTTCCACGTGAGGCGGTCCAGATAGACCACGACCACCCGGTACCGTGGGTCGGCGGCGAGCCGGAACGATTCGTTCTGGTCGCGCGGGTCGGGCCGCTCGGAGCCCGGGCTCCACCGTTCGTACTCGATAAATTCAGAAGTGTCGATCTGCTGTGTCGCACCGTCTTCCGTCAGCTCGAAGTCGGCCGCCGTGAGGCCGCGAAGGACCGCGCCGTCGGTGTCGGTGGGATACGCGTCGACGCGGACAAAATGGCTGTCCGCTCGAAACACCGGCAACTGTCGTTCTGGCAGCTGTCGTTGGGATACCACCTGCGCGTCAGGGAAGGCCGCGTACAGACTGGCGATCAGAAGGGCGATCGCCACTGAGGCTCGGACGAGCGGAACGCGGTTGCTTACCATGCGGACACCTGCACGACGCGGACGGCGGAGCTGGCCCGGCCATCTTATGCCACGACCCGCCATCGCGTCTCGCGGTGTGACGCAGTCGGTGGAACCCCATGGTCCCCATGTTTCAAAAAACCTGGCAGGCTCCGTGCCTCTGCGTCTCCCTGTGAAGAATCAACGCGCTCGTCAGCGCTGCACACCTGCCGGCGTCACAGGCGTGGACGCCTTGGCGTCGGCACTGCGTTTGTCCGCCACACCGTAGATCGCGCCGGTGTTTGGATGCACCCAGATCGACTGCGCAGACCCCTGCGTCCCGCCCATGCGCGCATCGTGGCCAAGCGCCTTCAGCGCCGCGAGCACATCCTCGGATACACCATTCGCCTCAATCGACAGGCGATCGGGCAGCCACTGGTGATGCATGCGCGGCGCGTCCACCGCCTCGCGGCCGTTGAGGCCCCACGCCGTCACGCCAAGCACCACATCCAGCGACGTGTTGATGATCGTGCGCCCACCCGGGGATCCCGTCACCAGCACCAGGCGACCGGACCGCGCCACGATCACCGGTGTCATCGAACTCAACATCCGTTTGCCTGGTGCAATCAGGTTCGCCGGTGTGCCGATGTCGCCGGTGAGGTTGGTCGTGCCGGGCGTTTTGTTGAAGTCGCCCATCTCGTTGTTGAGCAGGAACCCGGTCCCCGGAATCACAAGGTGTGACCCGTAGCCGCCCTCAAGCGTGTAGGTCAGCGACACCGCCATGCCGGACCGATCCGCGACCGAGAAGTGTGTGGTCTCGTCCGATTCCTCCCTTGGGAGCGTGACGATGTCTTTGCCCAGTTCGGTTGAACTCGTGGCGCGCTTGCGATCGATGGTCGAGGTGAGCTCGCGGGCATAGGGCTTCGAGATCAGGCGCGCGACCGGGATCTCTGAAAAGTCGGGATCACCCAGGTGACGCGCACGGTCGAGAAATGCTCGACGCCGGGCTTCCGTCGTGAGGTGGATCGCCTCAGGGGACAGCCGTGGGAGCTTCTGAATGTCCAGCGCCTCAAGCATGTTGAGCATCGCAATGAGCGCCGTGCCCCCGGAGCTGGGCGGCGGCATGGAGATGATGTCGTACCCGAGGAACGTACCGCGCACCGGCTGGCGTTCCTTGGCCTGATACGCGGCGAGGTCAGCCTTGGTGATCAGTCCACCGTTGGCGGCCATCGCCTTGTCAATCGTGTCGGCAATCCAGCCTGTGTAAAACGCGTCAGGGCCGTCGGTCGCAATCGCGGCCAGCGTCTTTGCGAGATCACCGAGGACGATCGTGTCGCCGGCGGTCCAGGGCTTGCCGTCGGGCCTGCCGTACGCCGCGACCGATCCCGGGAACGCTTTCATCGGACCCGCCACTTCACGGTTCAGTCCATTGGCCAGTGAGGCCGACACCGTAAAACCGCTGCGAGCCAGATCGGCCGACGGCATCACCACGTCGCGCCACGGCAACTTGCCGAACCGCGCGTGCGCCATCGCGAGGCCACGCACCGTGCCGGGCACACCAGGCGCGAGGTACCCCGCGTTGGTCAGGCTGCGAACGATGTTCCCCTGCCCGTCCAGATACATTGTCGGCGTCGACTTTCCAGGCGCCTTCTCTCGGAAGTCGAATGTCGTCGCCGTGCCATCAGCCAGGCGCACGATCATGAATCCGCCGCCCCCAATGTTGCCGGCGGTGGGATAGGTCACGGCCATCGCGAACGCCGTGGCCACTGCAGCGTCCACCGCCGTGCCGCCACGGGCGAGCACCGAGGCTCCGATGTCAGATGCAATGTCGGACGAAGAGACGACCACACCATCTTTTGAAAAGACGCCGAGATCGGCGGGTGTCTGGGTGGAGACCGACGTCGTTAATGTAGCGACTACGGCAAGGGCAGCCAGAGTGCGGAGTGTCATGGGGGCAAGGGTAACCCAATTTGGATGGAGAGATGAGGGGATGGGGATTATGATTTGCCGCATGAGATTTCGAATCGCAGTCCTGCTCACCGGGTTCGCCGGTGCCATCGTCGTGGCACAGGCGACCACCGCCCAGTCGGGCCCCAGGGACGCGGCCGTGGACAAAGTGTTTGCCGCGTGGAATACGGCCACGCCCGGATGTGCCATTGGCATCGCCGAAAATGGCGTTCCGGTCCTGGAACGTGCGTACGGCATGGCGGACCTTGAGCACTCGGCTCCCAACACGCCGGACACGATTTTCGAAGCCGGATCGGTCTCCAAACAATTCACGGCCGCCGCGATGATTCTCCTCGTCCGCGATGGCAAGGTGTCGCTCGATGACGATGTGCGGAAGTACGTGCCGGAGTTGCCGGTGTATCAGGCGCCGGTCACGATTCGGCAGATGTTGTCGCACACCAGTGGTCTGCGCGACTGGGGAAATCTTGCGGGCATTGCGGGCATGCCGCGCGGCAGCCGGGTCTATACCCATGGTCACGTGGTTGATCTGTTGAGTCGTCAGACCGCCCTCAATTTTGCACCGGGCACCCGGTGGTCGTACAGCAACTCCGGCTACAACCTGGCGGCCGTCGTGATCGCGCGTGTGAGCGGGATGTCCTTCGCGGAGTTCAGCCGGACACGGCTATTCCAGCCTCTCGGCCTGACGAAGACGTCGTGGCGCGATGACTACACGCGCCTCGTGCCCGGCCGTGCGGTCGGATACGGCATGTCCTTCGGACGTTTCGCGCAGGACATGCCGTTTGAAAACGTCCACGGCAACGGCGGTCTGCTGACGACCGTTGGCGATCTGCTCAAGTGGCAGGCGGCCCTGGCCTCAGGCACGCTCCAGGGCGCCGTCGTCGCCGACGCGCAGCAGGCAGTCGTGACACTTCCGGATGGACGCGAATTGCACTACGGTCTCGGCGTGTTCCGTGGTGTCTACAAAGGCGTACCCGAGGTGTATCACTCGGGCGCCACGGCCGGGTATCGCGCGTTCCTGACCGACTACCCATCGGCGAAGCTCACGATCGCGGTGTTGTGCAACGCCGGCAATGCCGCGCCGGCCACATTTGTGCGCCAGGTCAGTGACCTCTATCTTGGCGACAAGGCCAACGCGAACGCGCCTCGATCCACTCTGCTGCCCGAGGCGGAGGGACCGCTGGTCGGCGTCAAAGTCGATGCCTCGTATCGACCGACCGTGGACGACCTGGCGGCGTTTGCCGGCACGTACGACAGCGTGGAGATCGAGACGCAGTTCATCGCACGGATCGACAACGGCTCGCTCTCGCTCTTTCGTCGTCCCGACACACGCATCTCGCTGCGGCCACATTCACGTGACCGTTTTGAAGCAGGTGCCGGACTCGGGCAGGTGACGTTCCATCGCAAGGACGGTGTGGTGGTGGCGTTGAGCATCACGCAGGACCGTGTCTGGGATCTGCGATTGACGAAGACACGGTAGCATTGACGCAGGGATGCTCCTGCGGACGTTCACCATCATCGCCGCGCTTGGCCTTGCCGCCGGAGCGTGCGGCGTGCCCAGTGCCTTGCGGCCGTCGCTGCAGGACGCGCCGACGCACGAGCGCTACACAGCGGCGTTGTCGGAGTTCGGTCTGAACAACGTCGCGCTCGGCCAGGACTGGCTCTCGGAAGCACAGCGTGCGCTGGCGTCTCCACTTCCGGCACCGGCACCGTTTGTAGAGTCCGGCGTGTTCCCGGCTGATCGGCCGACCGCCGTCGGGTACCGGCTCGAACTGGTGCGCGGACGACGTCTCGCGATCGATCTGTCCTTTGAATCCAATGAACCCGGCCGGCTATTCATCGATTTGTTCGAGCTCAGGGATGGACAAGAGCCTCGTCGCGTGGGCGGTGCTGAGCCGGGTCAATTCAGCTTTGAACACGACGTCAATTGGTCCGGGCCACACGTGCTGCGGCTGCAGCCTGAGCTTCTTCGATTCGGCAAGTACACGATCACGCAGCGCACACTGGCGTCGTTTATTTTTCCGATTCCCAATCGATCGCTAAACGCGGTGAGGAGTGGTTTTGGTGCGCCGCGTGACGGTGGCGCGCGTGACCATCACGGCATCGACATTTTTGCTCCCCGTGGCACACCAGTCGTCGCGATTTCGGACGGGTACGTGCGCACCGACGAGACGCCACGTGGCGGGCGTGTGATCTGGTTGCGGGAAGCCCGTCTGGGCAGGAATCTCTATTACGCTCACCTGAATGACTGGGCGGTCGAGTCCGGCACGCAGGTGCGCGCGGGGGACGTGATTGGCTACGTCGGCAACACCGGCAACGCGCGCACCACGCCGCCACACCTGCACTTGGGCATCTACGACCGCGGCCCGATTGACCCCGCGCCGTTCCTGTGGCGCGATGACCCGCGACCCGCGAAATTGACGATGTCCCTCGAGCCGCTGGGCACGTGGGTGGATGACGCGCGCGTGCTCGCCGCTCAGCGAAATGGCTACCGCCTGCTGCAGCCCGACGGCACGTTCACCGTCGTATCGCCTCGGGCACTTGTGACCGGGCGCCCCTGAAGCCTCCCTGTGAAGGCCGGTCTACCCCTAGCGCAACGCCGTCGTCGGCTCAACGCGTGCAGCGCGCCAGGCGGGGAACGCGCTGGCTGCGGCGCCGGTGAGCGCAAGGCCGGCGACGGATCATCTGCGCGTCCTTGAAAGTGCACGGTGCGGCCAATGGGGCTGCTGTTCACCACGACGACTGTGGGCGATGACACTGAGTCCTGCTCGCTGAACGTGCGTCCCGTCTTCATCGGAATGTCGAGCAGCTCAAAGTAGTTGCCGCTGACTTGATTGACGTACTCATCCCGCGGGCGATGTTGTCGTCAGTTTCCAGGTCGACGTACGACTCCATCGGAAAGGTTTGCAACGTAGGGCGTGGTCTTAAGGCCCGCTGCCCTGGCTCAGGTCGATCGTCTATTGGAAGGGGAGTGCCACCAGACAAAGACCAGGGCGGCGGCCAGGGGAACGCCGGCCACCCGGCCGGCCGTGCTGGCGAAAATCACGGCACCGTTGATCACCATGGTGAAGGCGATAAGGCGCCAGGCCCACTCGATGAGTGGGGCGCGTGTGAGGAATGACGGCGTTGCGCGCCACCACCAGATCGTGTCGGCGAGCCACCAGGTGAGGAAGACATAGTTGACGTACAGGCTGAGCGGCCAGGCGACACCATAGACGACGGCCGCGCGTTCTGCCGTGACCGTCGCTGCTCGGGTGTGGTCCCAGTCGTACGCCACGCCAAGCGCGATCAGAATGTGGGTGGCGGTGAGGAATACGCCGATGGCGGAGCAGACGATCGCCCATCGAGTGGTGACGCCGGTCTGCCGATTGCGTCGGCGGCCGAGTTCGCCGAGCAGCAACGCGCCAAGCGCGATCCAGATCGTCCCGTAGATCGCGATCTTCATTCCGTTGGCACCGTGAGAGCGGCCGGCTCCGGGAGGCGCACGAACAACGATGCCGCCGCGACAAGCCCGATGACCGCGGTCAGCAGGAAGAAGATGCTCTGGTAACTCCCCGTCCAGTCGACGCACCACGCGAGCAGCAACGGCCCCAGCGCCGACGCGAGTACCGTCAGGGCCTGCGCCGCTCCCTGAATGGCGCCCAGGTCGCGTCGGC
>CAYZLT010000125.1:0-9478 GCA_964479175.1 uncultured Solibacteraceae bacterium
GGAGACGCCAAATGACGCTGCATCCACTCGACGTTGTCGTACTCAGGCACGATCTACTGGCCCACGGGCTGAGGTCCGGTGATCTTGGAGCCGTCGTCGAGGTCTATGGTCCGGATGCCATCGGGGTTGAGTTCGTCGCGGCGTCGGGTCGGACACAAGCCCTCGTGACGCTCCGCCCGGAAGACCTGCGTGAAGTGGGCGACAACGACCTTGTATCCGTCCGTCCGTTGGCCGCGTCAGCAACCGAGCGCGATGCCTGACCTACGAATGGAGCCGACGCGGTACACCGCGCGGCTCATTCGTATCGGTGGGCCAACAGGAAGAGGAGACGGAATGTCCGGAGATCGGCGGTCTTTGCTCTTGCTGCTTGTCATTGCGCTGACCATGGTGACTTCGGCGCAAGCGCAGTCCAGTGCGACGGCGACACTGGGGGGAGGGGCACCGGCGGAGATCGTGGGGCGCTGGGTGCTTATCGCGACCATCAGGAACGGTGAGGACGTCACTCAGGCTGGGGTGACACAAGGTGGCGCCGCGTTCGTCTATGACTTCAAGGTCGACGGCACGTTCTCGATAACTCGCGGGGAAAGGGTGGCCCGGACATTCAGGTTCGCACGAACCTCTGGATTGAAGCCGTCCCCGGGATACACCGCGAACGGTCCGTACCGAGGATTGTCAGGTCGTTACTCGGTCTTGGGAACGAGGGGTATCGGCTCAATGTCACGACGATGGAGTTTGAAGGCATGACTCATGCCTCTCAGTCCGTCGTCACTAAATTAGACCGCTGACCAAACGCCCCGTCATTCACGTTGGTGGGTCCAGGCGCTTGCAGATCTGCTGAACGCTGCCAATGATGGTTCCACGCCGATAGTCCGTATGACGTGGGTCTTTCAGTGACACAACCTCGAGTTATCAGACACGGTGATCCTGCAGACCTTCGTGATGCCGATCGCGGACTTCGCCAGAACAGCGACGCCGACCGATCCCGCGTTCCTGGGCGCGCCCGTGCGGGAGAGACCGCTACCAGAGTCTGGCTGTCCAGAGCGACGCCGTGGTGGTGGATCGTTCGAAGACCAGTCGGTCGCCGCGCGGACTCCACGCCGGGTAACGCACATACCCTTCGCGATCGGTCCACTGCGTCAGCTGCCGTACGGTTCCGGTCACACGCTCAACATCGAAGACGTTCCAGACACCGTCGCGCTCCCCGGCAAACGCGAGCCGCGTGCTGTCTGGCGCCCATGTGTAGACCCAGGATTGGCCCTTGGCCGTGACCAGAGGGGTGACTGTCGCACCCGAATGTGCCGGCATGATGCCGATCCAGGTATCCGAGCCCCGAGTCAGCTGCATCGCCATCCACTTGCCGTCTGGTGAATACGCGCCGTAGCTGGCGCCCTCGGCATCAAACGTGATTTGGCGCCGGGGACTGCCACTGAACGGCGCCAGCCAGATATTGACGACGCCGCCAGGGCCGGGACGATGATGGAGGAGTCCGGAGTCGTCAGGCGCCAACTGCACGCCGTTGGGCGCGTCTATGGTCACTGAGATTGGAGTCGATCGGCGTGTCTCGACGTCAACCCAGACCGGTGCGCCGTCGTGGATCACGAACATCCGGCGGCCGTCACGCGACCATTGAGCGCCCTGCATCACACCTGACGGCAGCAATGGGGTGCGCCCGGTGCCGTCAGGCGCCATGATCCAGGTCGCGGTGGGTCTGCCCTCGACAAACTGAATGTAGGCGATACGGCCGTCTGGCGCGATCCTCGGATACGCGGTTCGCACGGCGTCGTTGGTGAGTCGCGCCGGTTCGCCGACGGTGTCGCCCTGCAGATCGATCTGCCACAGGTTGGCGTCGGAGCGAGCGATCCCGAAGAGTGCGCGGCCGTCGTTCGCGAGGGAGAGACCATCCACACGACCTCCATCGATGGGCATCAGTGCCTGCGGCACTCCGAAGACCTCGCCGGTGGCTGGATTGATGCCCAGCCGCATCAGTCTCGACAACCCCGTCTCGGTCACGCCCCCCCAGAAAATCGCGTCGTCGTCGGGCGTCCAGCGGATGTCACGGCCCGTCAAGCCCTCCGCGAGCTTGTGTGCGACCTGGCCATCGGCCGAGGTGACCCAGACCGCCCTGAAGGCGCTGCCGTTGTTCAGGCTGAAGACGATGAAGCGGCCGTTGTGTGACCACCCGGGCATGCCGATCACGCCGACGAGCGGCGCGGCGATGTTCAGCACTTTTCGATCGGTGCCATCGCGGCGCACCGTCCAGAGCCGGGAGGGTGTCGCGGATGAAAGGCCATCCGACACGAAGACCAGCCGCTCGCTGTCGGCCGACCACGACGGATCAGATCCGAACTCCACAATTTGCTGGGGCGCGCCGCCGGCAGCCGCAACGATCCAGATGCCGCCGTGGCGTTCTGACCGGAATGCGATCCATCGGCCGTCGGGCGACCACTCAGGCTGGGTGTTGCGTCCGCCGTTGTTGGTCAGGACCACATCCGGCGCGCCGACGGTCAGGCCGGTCTGGTATAGCTCGAGGCTGCCGGTCCGATCCGACACATACACCACGGATCGGCCATCGGGTGAAATGGCCGGCAGGCTGTCGTAGCCCTGTCTCGTCGTGAACCTCGTGGCCGCGATCTCCTGGCTGGTGGAGGCCGGTCCGGGACCGCGCGACCACCAGGCGACCGCGATGATGACGATACCGGCTGCGGCCAGCACCGCCCACGTGAGGCGCCCGCGATGTGGGGCCGGCGCGGCAGGCGTCGGGGCCGTGTCGGCGGCAGGCCGAGGCGGTCCCTCCACCACCGGCGCCATGAATCGGTATCCGCGTTTGGACACCGTGCCGATGATCCGCGCCTCCTGGGCATCGTCTCCAAGCGCCTTGCGCAGTTGGGCCACCGCGCGGGTCAGCACATTCGGTGTGACGAACGTGTCCGTCCACACGGCATCGAGCAACTCATCTTTGGTCACCAGCCGATCGCGATGGGCCAGCAGGTAGAGCAGCACATCCATGGCCTTCGGCTCAAGAGAAATGAGCCGGCCGTCGCGGTGCACCGACATGCGGAGGGTGTCAACGCAAACCGTTTCGAATGAATAACTTCCAGACGTCATCACCATTCCATCACCGGTCCGATTCCAAACCTCATCGCGTCGCGCCAAACCGTCAGCGGTCCATCACGACCTGACCGCCCCCCAGACCGCACCGTGGCTCCAGCACTGGAGGTGCCACATGCGTGTTCAAATCCTGGTCTCAACCGTTGTTCTGGTCGTTCTCTCGCACAACCTGCCGATTCTGGCGGCCGATTCGTCAGACGTGTATCCCTTCACCCTCACCGATACCGGCCTGATTCTGGTGCCAGTCACGGTCAACGGCTCTGGGCCCTATCACTTCGTCCTCGACACCGGCTCAAACCGCAGCGCGATTTCGGACACACTGGCGGCCCGACTGTCGCTCAATCCGGTTGCCGTCACCGAAACCGTGACGTCGAGTGGATCGCTGACCACACCGGTGGTGCGCCTGGAGACGCTCGGGCTCGGTTCCCATCACACGCCGCACGTGCTCACGCCCGTCCTGTCGGCTGAACGCCTGCGCTCCGTTCATCCGCATGCCGACGGCCTGATCGGGCAGGACGTGCTGATCGACGCCCACTATACCCTCGACTATCGGCGCAAGCGGTTGATTTGGCTGGGTGAGGACACCGACAGCGGGGCGGGCACGCGGCTGGTGCTTCACCGCTGGGAGGGCCGCATGTTGGTCGAATTGCCGCAGTCCTCTCGTCGTGGGGATGTCGCGTGGTTCGTGCCCGATTCCGGAGCGTCCACCCTGGTGCTCTTTCGGCATGAAGGGGTGACCACCATTTCCGCATCGGCGCTGCCCGCCAGTGTCGGGACCCGGACCGTGACTGGCGGCGGCCAGGCGCAGGTGGCGATGGTCGCGAAGCTGCGCGTGGGCAACGACACGTTATGGGACCAGCCCGCTGTGCTGGTTGCGGCGCACGTCGCCGCGTCGACCGACGCACCTCGGGTGGACGGACTGTTGCCCCTGTCGGCGTTTTCGTCGGTGACGTTCAACGGACGTGCGAACTACCTCGTGGCGAGGCGGTGACCGCGTCGCGGTCGACATCGTCCCGAAGTCCAGGGCCCGGGAAGCGATGTAGAATCGCCGCGAGTGTCATGAGGTTTTTACCGCTGTCAACTGTCCTCGCGGCACTGTGCACCATCGTCGCGCTGGCCCTCGACCTTGGCCGCTGGGCGGCGCCCGACTCCACGTGGCCGACCATTGTGGCGGACGCGTTCCTGATTCTCCGTGCAGACCTGATGACGGGCATCGCCGTGTTTGCAGTGGTGCAGGCGTGTCTGCTCTGGCGTTGCCTGCAGGGTGCCGCGATCACGCAGTATCGTCGCGCCCCCCTGAGCATCGCCGTCACCCCCGGCGGGATGGTCGTACTGGTGGGCAACGGACTGTTGTGGTCACGGCGTACGGGGCGTCACGGACCGGGACACTGTCGGCAGCGGCCGGTTCGGGGATACGTGGACAAGTGGTCGCGTCTGGCCGTACGGTGAACGACGCGTGACTCCCCGATGGATTGCTGGCGTCGCTCTGGCCGTGCTTGCCGCGTACGCCGCTGCGGCGGCCATGACCGGAGGCGGCTTCTTCAGCGCTGAAGCGTTCCCGCTGGGCGGAGCGGCGGGCGACGGTGCGGTGCTGAGCGGCGTGGCGTTGCTGCTGGGCCTGCTGCTCGGCTGGGCAATCCCCGGGATCGCGCTGGCACTCCTGACCAACGGCACGCTGACGGGATCAGCCCTGCTCGGCCGCGCACTGGGTCTGGGGGTTGGATATCTGTTCGCCACCAGCCTCGCGTACGGACTTGTCGCTGGACACGCCCCGCCCCGAGCGGCGCTCCTCGTCCTGCTCGCGCTTCCCAATCTCGTCCTGCTTCTGCGCAGCAGGCGCGCCGCGCCGCCGGTGTCCGTGGTGCCCATCGTGCCCGTGTGCGCGGCGCTCATCGTCATGGCGATGCTGACCGCCGTGTTGTGGCAGAAGGTGCGCCACGAACACTTCAGCGGCGACGGCACCGAAATCTACGAGTGGTCCCGCAGTCTGTCGGACCACCCGCTGCCGTTCTGGGATCTGGAAGACCCCAGCCGCCCAGGGGCGTTCGGCGTTCCCGTGTTCGCGTCGTTTGCCGGCGCGCCGCTTGTGCATGCGGAAATGACACTCATCGGACGCGGCGAGATCAGCGCGCGCCTCCCTTTCGTCATCGCCCTCGTGATCCTGGCCGCGCTGGCCGCGGGGCTGGCGACGCACCGAAGTCCGGCGGGCTGGCTGCTCACCATCGCCATGGCGGGCCTCTACGTCCTGTGGCACGCCTACTACGTCGGCAACGAGCCTCCGGTGACCGATCTGGCGGAATATGCGGGGACAGACACGCTGACGATCGCGCTGTGGCTGGCGGGCGCGCGTGAATTGCTCCGTGGATCCACGCGTGTCGGCATCACGTTCCTCGCGCTCTCGTCGGTGACGACGATGATGGGACCGCCCCTCGCGGTACTGACGATGCCGCTGCTGTGGGTCGCGAGTCCCGAGCGCGCCAGGCGTGCGTGGCGATGGACGACGCTGACAGGCGCCGTGGTTTTGCCGGTGCTCGTCGCGGCTGTGTGGATCACCGGAGTGGGCCCTGACTGGTGGGCGGGGTTCGAGAGGGAGTTTGTACACGACCTCGCGACCGCCCAGACCCGTGCCCCGGAGTGGCCACTGGTCGTCCAGTGGCTCATTTCGACCGCCGCCCTGCCGTTACTGGCACCGTTTTTCTGGCGACGCATGAGCGGCACCTCCCGCATGTTGACACTGGTCGGAGTCGGGTACCTCGCGATCGTCCTTGGTGGCCAGCAGAAGACCCTGCACTATCTCGCGCCCCTGCCCTGGATCTGCCTGGTGCCCGCGTTGGAGCTGGCGACGACCCGCGTGCACCTGACGGCCGTGGGGCTGCTGGCGGCCGCGTGTGTGTTGTCGTGGCCGTCACCACGCCCTGTGCAACGGGACGCGGTCACGCTTGGTCGCGAGTCGTGTGTGCAAGGGTTGGACTATCAAGCGGCGTCGTTCGCTGCCGATGTGATCTACGACGCCTTTGATCGGCCGGCCACCGGTGAACGTTTTTCCGTTGGCGCGCATACGTTCGTGCGTTACGCCATGGATCTCGGTGGTACCCGGTGCGTGATCGGCCTGTCGCCATCAACGCCAGACCGCGCAGTCACGATCGCCGCGGACCCGCAGGCCCATCTGTGGACCACCGATATCGATCGCTTCGTCTGGTGGCGCTTCCACGACGTGGCCGTTCCATCCTCGCCACTCTTTCGTCTCTTCCATGTGGTTCGTCGTGGCGCATCGCCTGCACTGCCAACCGACCCAGTCGAGTGGTCCGGGCAAATCGCGATGGACAGCTCACAGGGTCGCGCGCTCCTGGTTGAACACCAGACGCACAGCGTCAGACTGCTCGTGCCCGTCGTCGATCCGGACGATGCAACCGTTCTGGTGGGCGTGAGGACCACGAACGACCAACTGTCCATCACGATCAACGGTGCGCCGGCTCCGGACGCACAGGTGGGCAGCGAATCCGAAGGCACGTCGCTCACCGGCCCGTGGCGACGGGGCTGGAACATCGTCGAGGTGACGGGCTCGGCGCCGCTGGAGGTGACCTGGATTAGCGCGTCGCACGCGCGTGAGGCTGGGTGACCACGCCCCGTTCACTTGCGAGCAACTGCCGATGGTCGTAGTCTCCTCCTGCCCGTCCCACGAGATTTCTCATGTTCGTGCGTCGCTCGGCTGTTGCCACCCTCGCTCTGTGTATTCTGACTCCGACATTTGCTCTGGCCCAAGGCCCCGGAGGTAGGGGCGGCGGCAGCCAGCAGGATAACGGCAGCATGCGCATCGCCAGCAGTCGGCCGATCGTGCCCGACAACGTGCCGTCGTACGCGCCGCTTCCGCACACGCCGGCCGCGGTCAGTCGTGGGAGGTGCTCAGTCCGGATCTCTCCACCGGCGATCCCGTCCGCGGTTTTCCTGAAGAACTTGACGACTCTGTGTCTCAGCGCCTCCCTGTCACCAGATAGAATCGCCCCGTGTTGCACACGGGAACGCTCGTCGCACTGGCACTGGCGCTCACGCTGCAGGCGCAGCCGACGTTTCGCGCGGGCGTGGATTTGGTGGTGGTCGACGTCGTGGTCGTCGACAACGACGGCCGCCCCGTCACCGATCTGACGGCCGGCGACTTCACGGTCACCGCCGGTCAGCGACCGAGACGGCTCGTTTCAACCGAGTTCATCGCGGCACCTCGGCGGGGCGCTGACGCCATCGTCACGCCACCACCGGACCTGCCGGCCCCGTCGAGCAATCAGCGCACAACGCCGTCGGGTCGTTCACTGCTCTTTGTGGTGGATGTCGACGAGATTCGCGCCGGTGAAGGCCGTCTGGCGATGCGGGCGATTGCGGACTACGCCGAGAACCTGCCGGCTGGTGACCGCGTCGGCCTCGTCGCTCTGCCCTACGGTACACCCCGCGTCGACTTCACCACCAATCGAGAACTCATCAGCGAGGCCGCCGGCACAATCACCGGTGCATCGCGCCGCTCGTCCGACGCCGACATGAATCCCGGAGAAGCGGCAGCCATTAACGTCGGCGATACCGCGGCGCTGGTGGCGTGGTGGGAACGCACCCTCGGACGACCGGTCGTCGGCATCAACCGCGGCTGTTCAAAACCTGACCGCCTTCCCATCGTCGAGCCGACGTCCGTGCCCGAGGGCTGCAAGACACAAGCCGACCGCACCCTCGACGTGTACCGCCGTCAGACACGCAATCGTCTCGACTCCCTGCGCGCACTGGCCGACGCCATGGCGCCCCTTGATGGCCAAAAGGCCATCGTGCTCGTGTCGGAAGGGTTCTACACCGATCCGCAACTGCGAGACGACGTGCGCGCGTTCGCCTCTGTGGCGGAGCGGACACGAGTGGCGCTGTATGCCCTCCATCTGGACGCGCCGTTGATGGAGGCGGGCACACGGGGCAACACGACGGCAGGACGAGTGCTCGACGACCGTCAGGGATTTGATGGCATGGCGGATCTGGCGCTCGCCGCCCGCGGCACCGCCCTGCGTGTCGTGTCCCACCCTGCAGCGATGTTGAAGCGGATCGATACGGAACTCTCCGGCTATTACCTGCTCGCATTTGAACGCAGCCCCGACGACCGCGACGGCCGGCACGTGCGCATTGACGTCCGGGTCAGCCGCCCCGGTCTCGATGTGCGCGCACGACGGGAGTTCACGCCGACGGCCGCTCCAGCCGCGGCAACCGACCCGAGGAAGAAGCCTGATCCAAAAGCCGCGATGGGCACCTTGCTCAATGGTCCCGCTGCGTCAGGCTTGCCGATCGATGTCGACACGTTCGCGGTTCCACTTGATGCGACGTCGTCACGCGTCAGCGTCATGATCGTGGCCGAAATCACGACCTCCGGGCGTCAGGCCGACGTGGGATTCGAGATTCGAGACGCCTCGGGCAAGGCCGTCGCTGATTCGTTTGATGGCAACACCGACCTGTTGCCCAACGGTCCCGGACGCGCACGGTACGCGATCACCTCCGTCGTCGTCCCCGGCACGTACACGTTGATGTTTGGCGTGAGGACTCCCGACGGGCAGCAGGGCAAGGTGACGCACACGTTTACCGCCCATGCGTGGCCGGCGGGACCGCTCCGTGTGAGTGAGATCGTCCTGGGCGAGTTGGCCGGCAACGCCTTCAGGCCGATCGCGCGGGTCGACCCGGAGCTCGATGCCATTGCGGTGCGGGTCGAAGCGCACGCGACGACGGCGAGCACCTTCGAGATGTACACGATTGGGTTCGACTTCACGCGTGTCGGGGACACGGCAGCCGCACTCACCGCGCCTGCGCGACTCTCCGGTCCGCCTGAGGCGCTCCGTCGCGCGGCGACGACGCTGGTGGACACGCGGGACTTGCCGCCCGGCGACTACATCGTGCGGGTCAGGCTGCTGGCCGCTGATGGCACCGTCGCGGCCCAGTCCGCGCGCGTCACTACCATCGCGCGACGCTGAGCAGCGACAGCCTTCGGAGCAACCGGGCTTTAGCCCGGCTGACAGCCCGTCGGGCTCGTCTGCGACGTCTACCGCTCGCCCGGGCGCCAGCCTGCCCCGTCGCCAGGATGCCGTCATGCCCAGACCGGCCGCTCTCCACCGACCGGGATCGACGGCGACGCGACCCTCGCCACGCGCGAAAAAGGCCGCGTGGTGGTGGAAGCCCTGGTGGAAGGCTGCGCGGTCCAATGAGTCATGGCGAAGCGCGGCATCCGGGACTTCATGGATCGCGACTGGGCCGCATCGAGCGGTCGAGGTAACATCTGAGGGTATGCCCGGCAGGAAACGCTCGAAGGTGTTCGTCAAGCTCGCCATCGGCGCGGTGGTACTCGTGGGCCTCGGGTATCTGT
>CAYZLT010000126.1:0-9416 GCA_964479175.1 uncultured Solibacteraceae bacterium
CATGCTGGCCCGGCTCATGGCGGACCCGACGCTCCCGCTGTCGGACTGGCCGTTGGCCGCGGTGGCAGCTGACGGCGGCAGCGCGACCATCGACGCGCGCACCGCCAACACCGGACCGGACGCGGTCCGCGCAGGTGACCTTATTCTCTTCAGTTGCGCCCTCGGCAATGCGCTGCAAATGGTTACCAGCGTCGGGGGACAGACGATGTTTTTTGCGGCCGGGGATCCGTTGAACGTCAATCAACGCGCGGCCGCCCAGGGCACGATCCTCACGCTGCAAACGGCCCCGGATACCTTTCCGCCCATGACAGCCACGCGCGTGGTGCTCATCAGCTACTACCTTGACGCGGCCACCGACCCGGCACTCCCTCGTCTGATTCGTCAGCGCAACATGGGTGACCGGCTGGCCATCGCGCTCGGCGTGGATGCGCTCACGATTGCGTTCGATTTGGTCGATGGGGCGACCAACCCTTCGGGCGTCGCGACGCTGGTGGCACCGCAGAGTCCCCATCAGATTCGGCTCATCAGCCTCAGTCTCCGTGGTCAGGCGCGGTCAGGCGCGACACCGGACAGCCCGGCGTTTTCACGCACCGTCGCCACGCGCGTCAGCCTTCGCAGTCTTTCATTCCTCGATAGATACCGGTGACGTATGCATAAGTCCGCGTCGGATTCTGGAATCGCACTGGTCAGTGCGCTGATGGTCCTGCTCCTCCTCTCTTCACTCATTGTGGGCTTCACCGCCCTGGCGATGTCCGATGCCCGTGTGCGGAGTATCGACCAGGCGCGCACACAGGCGTTTTATGCGGCACATGCCGGACTGGAACAACTGACCGCGGACCTCGGCGATCTGTTCGCCGCCACCTACGCCCCCTCTGGTGGGGCGATTGATGCCATCACGGTTGCCGGCCCGACCCTGGCGGGGGTCTCCTGGCTTGAGCCCGATGAGACATCCGGGTACACCGTGACGTTCCCGCGTGATCCCGATGGCAACCCACTCGCGGAAGCGCGAACAGTTGCCTCTGGTCCGTATCAGGGATTTGTCGGATTGGCCACGCCCTATCGCATGCAGGTCACCGCGCGCCTTGCTGATCTGTCGGAAGTCACGCTCACACGCACCCTGCAGACCGTGGGCATCCCGGTGTTTCAGTTCGGGATGTTCGACGACAACAACCTGAGCTTTTTCGCCGGACCGACGTTCAACTTCGGTGGCCGGGTGCACACCAACGCCAATTTGTTTCTGGCCAGCGACAGTACGTTGACGATGGCGGACCGGGTGACAGCGGTGGGTGAAGTGGTCCGGACGGAGCTGTCGAACGGGTGGAATACCAATTCGAACTACACCGGCAATGTCCGCATCATCACGGCTCCCAATGCGTTCAGGAATTTGCTGCGTACGGAAGGGTCACTGCTTGGAGGACCCGGTACCGCGCAGAATGAACCCGCGTGGACCAGTCTCTCGACCGGGATCTACAACAGTAATCTGGTCAATGGACGCACGGGCGCGCGACGACTCGACTTGCCCGTCGTCAGTTTCGGCGCGACCCCGATCGATCTGATTCGCCGACCGGTCGCCAACGAGGACACCGTGCGTCCCCGGGTGTTGAGTCAGCGGTTTTTTTCGCTGGCGAGTGTGCGGATTCTGCTCTCGGATACCGCCGAGGATTTGTTGACGTTGCCGGGCGTGACCGCTGTGCCACCGGTGGCGCTGGGCAACCTGGCCGTCACGCCGGTGGCGGGATACATCGCCTCACCGTTTGCCGTGTCAGCCGGTCCATCATCCACCGGGGTGCGCACACCGACGGGAACGCCCCTGCATGGGGGATTCCTGAAGATCGAGATGCAGGATGGCGGCGGCACGTGGCGCGACGTGACGCTCGAGATCCTGAATCTGGGTATTGCCGGACGGCAGTGGCCCAGTCCCAGCACCGGGTCACCGGGATGCGCCGAGCCGGCTCCGGACGCCGTGCTTCGTCTGCAGCGACTCCGCGATAGCGGCAGCTGTCTCAACGGGAGCGCGACCGCGACCGACTATTGGCCGAACGTCTTGTATGACACCCGCGAAGGGGTCTTGCGCGACGGTGAACCCAGCGCCGCCCCGGTCCGCTTCGGCGGCATCATGCACTACCTCGAAGTCGACGCGCGCAATCTCTCACGCTGGTTTCGCGGTGAAATCGGCACCAGCGGCGCCTCCGCGATTGACGTGACTGGTTACGTCCTCTACTTTTCAGACCGTCGCGGCAACCGCAATGCGATCAACGCCGAGACCGGCGAATACGGCTTTGAGGACATCGTCAACCCCGCGTCAGGCATCGGTGCAGCCAACGGCGGGCTGGATGTGGGTGAAGACCTCAATGGCAACCTGACGCTCGATGTGTACGGCCAGACGCCGACGCTGCGGACGGGCATGACCGCCCCACTGCTCGGCACTGCCAGGCCGTGGACGACCGTGGATCCCGGCAACGCGATTGACGCGACAGAAGAGATGGCGATCGCGCGTCGCAATCCACCGATTTTTTTTCGGCGCGCACTGAAGCTTGTCAACGGCGGCGGCAATTCTCTCGTGCTGCCAGGGCTGACCGTGGCCTCCGAAAATCCTGTCTATGTGCAAGGCCACTGGAATGCGGACGCCGGCGGGTTCAACCAGCCGCATGCGGCGTCTGCGATCCTGGCGGACGCGGTCACGCTGCTCTCGAGAAACTGGAACGACCGGCGTTCGTTCACTGATCCACACGACCGGAACGGCCGGCCCGCGGCGACGACGTGGTATCGGTTTGCGGTGATTGCGGGGAAAGGTCTGTCCTTCCCGCGTCCGGCGGGCACGGGCCAGGACTTTGGCACGGACGGCGGGGCGCACAATTTTCTGCGGTATCTCGAAGACTGGGGCGGTCAGACGCTGCACTTCCGCGGGGCCATCGCCAGCCTGTTCATCAGCCGCCAGGCGGTGGGCACGTACAAGTGCTGCGCTGATGTCTATTCACCGCCCACACGTGGCTACAACTTCGATGCGGACTTTCTGACGCCTGCGCTCTTGCCGCCCCGAACCCCGATGTTCCGTGACGTCAACATCACCGGCTTCGCGCAGTTGATTCGCCCGCGCTGACGTCTCGGCCTGTGTCAACGACTGAACGTCCGTGCGTTGGTGGTGAAATCCACCGGCCGTGTGCTCTGCAGTCTGCCTGGGAGGACCGTTGTTGGATCGGCTGATGTTGTAGAGCACCACACCCGTGGTGGGGTGTGGCCAGGCGGATTGAGATTGCCCAGTGGCGTGATCGAGCGACGGCCAGCATTCCAGTCTGATGAGGCATCAGCGCCCGATCTGGTATTGCTGCGGCGGCTCGGCGCCCAGCAAGTGTCGGACGAAGTAATCCCAGCGGCGACGCATCATGTAGTTGTTGTCCACGCCGAAACCGTGTCGCTGCTGCGGCAGCACAATCAGATCAAAGTCCTTGTTGGCCTTGATGAGCGCATCCACGACGAGATACGTGTTGTAGATCGGCACGTTGTTGTCCATCGCGCCGTGCGCGAGCAGCAATTTGCCCTTGAGATTGGCGGCGACGAGCTGGTTGGCCTGCGACTCGTAATTGTCGCGCGCGCCCTGCTTGGACAACAGTCCCTGAAACCGTTCGCCCCAGTCGTCTTCGTAGTTCCGGTTGTCGTGGTTGCCCGCCTGCGAGACGCCCACCTTGAAGAACTCCGGATGGCGGAACAGGGCGGAGGCCGTCGCATAACCGCCGCCCGAGTGGCCCCAGATGCCTGCGCGATCGATGTCGATGTACGGGTGTCGCGTCGCGAGTTCGCGCATGCCGGCAATTTGATCGGGCAGCGTGTTGTCACCCATGTTGCCGTAGTACGCGTCGGCAAACGATTTCGACCGCCACTCCGTCCCCATGCCGTCGATGGCCACAACGACAAAGCCGAGCTCTGCGAGGGCCTGGTGATCACTGCGCGCGGGCGTGAAGTTGCGGCTGCCGACGCTGCTGCCCCACGGTCCCGGATAGATGTAATTGACGATGGGGTATTTCTTGGCCGGGTCGAGGTTCGTCGGCGTGAACATCAACCCGTAGAGGTCCGTCTGGCCGTCGCGCGCTTTGACCACGATGGGCGTCGGCGCCTTCCATCCGGCGGAGACGAGTCGTGAAATGTCGGCACGTTCGAGTTCAGCCACACGGTCCCCGTTGGCGCGACGCAGGACCGTGACTGGCGGCGTGACCGGCGTCGAGTACGTATCCACAAAGTACGAACCGTCCGGGGAGAAGGCCACGGTGTGATTGCCGTCCTCCGGTGTCAGCAACGTCAGGCCGCTGCCGTCCATCTGGATGCGGTACAGATGCTGAAAATACGGGTCACGCCCGGCCTCGCGCCCGACGCCGATGAAATACAGTGTCCGCGTCTTTTCATCCACACGGAGCAGGCTCGCCACGTTCCAGTCGCCGCTGGTGATCTGGCGCTTGAGCGCCCCGGTCTCGAGGTCGTACAGGTAGAGATGGCCCCAGTTGTCGCGCTGGGACCACCACAACACGTCGCGCGACGCGGGCAACACGCGCCAGTTCACACTCCCGACGGCCGCCAGCCCACTCTGAAATTGCGTCTGCACGCGTTCCTGGAAGAGCGTGCGCACTTCTCCGTTGGTGGGATCGGCCACGCGGAAGATGGCCTCTTTGTGATCGCGCGAGGACGAGACAAATGCCGCGCGTTGTCCGTCGGGGTACCACTCGACATCAAGGAACGTGGTGCCGTCAGCGATGTGATCGTTGATGGTGGACCGATGTTGATCGGCCGGCATCAGCAGGCGCACCACCTTCGCAGTCTCGACCTCGATGATGACGCGGTGAATGCGAAAGATATTGGCGTCTTCCGGCAGCGGGTACTTCCAGGACTCGAGTCGCGGTGCACCGACGTTGGTGGAGACCAGATACATCTCACTCACGCCGCGGCCGTCGTGCTGGAACGTTGCGATCCGTTTCGAATCCGGCGACCAGAGCAGCACCGGCGAGTCGCTCCGCACCCAGCCGGCGTTGTTGGTGGCATAGCCAAAATCCTTGATGCCGTCAGTGGTGAGCTGACGGTCCTGTCCCGACGTGAGGTCACGCGCCCACAGGTTGAACTCGCGGATGAACGCCGCGTACCGGCCGTCTGGTGAGGCGACCGAGTTGGGTGGCGCCGTGACTCCCCCTGTGACAGTGGCCGCCGGCGCCGGCACGGGCGACAGCGTCCGCGCGACTGTCGCCGGGTCCACGGTCACGAGGCGAGGACCTTCTGGAGTGGTGGTGCGGTACGAGAGCCGGCCGTCTGGCAGCCAGTTGAACTGGCTCGCCACTCCCGTCACCAAGGGGGTGACGGCCGGCGCAAGCAAACGCTCAGCGCGTGCGTAATCGTCGGCGGTCAGCCGGGACGGCGTCTGCTGGGCGGCCAACGGTACACACAGAAACACGGCGAGGACAATCGGAAGTCGCATGTGGACTACTGTAATCCGACTGCCGAGACTCGCACCAGAACGACAGTCGAGCCCCTGCGCGCCTGGCGCGCCCGGCGGTTTGACGGGCGGGCGCAGAGGGACTATTCTCTGCCCGCTCTCGTTCCTCACAAGGAGTTCCCATGCGCCATCGCTTTCTCCCGTTGACTGCGGCCTTCCTGACGATGTGGTGCCTCTGGACCGCACCTGCTGCCGCGCAGACCGTGGCCGGCACCATGCAAGGGACGGTCACCGACGCCACGGGTGGGGTCCTGCCCGCCGCCACGGTGGTCATCCTCAATGTGGAGACCGGGGGCACGCGCGAAGTGCTCACGAACGCGATCGGCTTCTACAGCGCGCCATTTCTCGCGGTGGGCCGGTACTCGGTCACGGTGACCATGAGCGGATTCGGCGCCAGCGTTCGCGAGAATGTCGAGGTCGGGCTGAACCAGACCCGAATCGCCAACTTCCAACTGAGCCCGTCGGGCCGCGCGGAGACAGTGACCGTTGTGGGCGCCGCGCCGCCCATCAACACGGTGAATGCGGAGGTCAAAAGCTCCTTGACGTCGCAGCAGATCCTGGACAAGCCGACCATCAACCCGGGGTCGTTCCTGTCGCTGGCGGAGATCTTCCCCGGCTTCCAGGAAAATCCCACGTCGGGGCAAAACAATCCGACGGCGTCGTCGGGCTCGTCGGTCAACTTCAACGGCACAGGTACTCGCGGCACCACCTTTCAGATCAACGGGGTGAACAACGACGACTCGTCGGAGAACCAGAACCGGCAGGGCGTCTCGCTCTCGACCATCAAGGAATTCCAGGTAATCTCCAACACCTACAGTGCGGAGTTTGGCCGCGGATACGGCGCGGTGGTGCTGGTGCAAACCAAGTCGGGCACCAATCAGTGGCGCGGCGACGTCTTTGAGTTCATGCAGGATGGCAACGACCTGACCTCGCTCCGGAAGTTTGCCACCGTGAAGCCCAACAATCAGCGCCACCAGTACGGCGCCACGGCCGGTTTCCCTCTTCGCCGCAACAGTCTGTTCGCGTTTGTGAGCGCCGACCGCACGAAGTTCGACGGTTCGCAAAACTACTCGCGCGACCTCCTGCTGCCCAACGAACGCACACCCCGACTCACACGCGGCAACGACACCCCGGCCAATCGCGCCTGGATCAATTCGATCATCGCCCGCTACCCCGCCGACGCGGTTCCCAACGACGCCAGGAGCACCCGCACGTATTCCACGGTGGTCGGGTTCAACTGGCCCGACGAAGACTACTCGGGTCGCCTCGACTGGCAGCGCGGCCAGGACAGCATTACCGGCCGCTATCAGTTCACCCACCAGATTCGTGAGACTGACGATGTGATCCAGGGCGAGCAGGCGCGCCAGGACAACCGGCAGCAAAATTTCGGGCTGACGTGGACCAAGATCGTGTCCGATCGGATCGTCGGTGAATTGCGATACGGACTCGGCATCCGTGACACCAATGTGAATATCGGTGCGGGCAACGATACGCCCATCGTGCGGTTCGCAGGTTCACCGGTGTCTGGCACGATCATCGGCAACGCCGGTGCCTTCCCGATTCTGCGCGATCAGCGCGACAATCAATTTGTCGGCAACGTCACCTGGATGGTGGCCCGCAATCACAGCATCAAGGCCGGCACGGACATCCGGCGCCAGCAGCTCGACGACTTCGCCGACAACAACTCGCGCGGGTTCTGGAACTTCAACCGGGTCTGCGGCGGGGTGACCTACGCCACCGCCTATGACGCGTTTCTTGACGGCTGCATTGCGTCATTTACCAAGGCCTACGGCCCGTTCTTCCTGGAGAACCGGATCAACGAAGCGAACTTCTACGTCGAAGACAATTGGCGGGTGCTCCCGACGCTGACTCTCAATCTCGGGTTCCGGTACGAATACGTGTCGGCGCCCAAGGAGGCCGAAGATCGCATCGAATACGGCATCAAGGCCGACTCGGACAACTACGAGCCCAGGCTGGGAGCGGCCTGGACCCTGCCGGGCACGTCAGGATGGCTCGGGGTCATTACCGGACGGCAGACGGGGAACGCCTCGCTGCGAGGCGGGTACGGTATTACGCATGGCCGGATCTTCCAGTCGGTCTTTTCGCAGTCGGGCGCGAGCCTGCGGACCAACCCGCCCAACGCCATCTCCCGTGTGGTCTCGACGCAGCCAGGCATCCTCAACGTGTCGGACCCGAGTCTCGGATTTGTGTTCACGCCGGGACCACAGACGACCCGGCACTCGATCACGATCGCGAATTCGGATCTGCAGATGCCGTACACGCACCAGTGGAGCGCGTCGTACGAACGACGGCTCCCGTTTGATTCCACGTTGCGTGTCAACTACAACGGCAACCACGTCGTCGGCACCCTCAAATACGCATTGGACAACCTGCCGCGTTCCCCGCTGGTTGGCCCGGTCCTGGTGGTCGATCATCCCAATAATGCGCCCGGCACGGGTTTCCCGGATTTGCGCGGACGAGTGATTGATCGCGTGGCCAGCAATATCCAATGCGCAGGTACCGGCCTGCCCGGCATTGCGGTGACCGCCGCGTGCCCTGTGGCCGTGCCGATTGCCAACAACGAGATCAGCCTCCGCGTCCCGCGCACAAACGAACGTCGCCCCGATCCGCGGTACTCGACGAATCTGATGGTCAGCAACGACGCGGAATCCTGGTACGACGGTGTGCAGTTTGAATTGGCCAAGCGGATGAGCCATGGTCTCCAGGTCTCGGCCAGCTACACACGAAGCCGATCGCTCGATACAACTTCGGAGGCGACGTTTGTCGGCGCCGGCGACTCGAATCAGCAGGGTCCCAACTCGGCGTATGCCAAGGGCTACTCCCGGTTCCATACCCCGCACCGCTTCGCCCTCAACGGCACCTATCAAGTCCCCTTCTGGCGCGACCGCACCGACCTGCTCGGTCACGTCCTGGGTGGATGGCAGCTCTCGGGCGTCGTGAAGCTCACGAGTGGAACGCCGTTCACGGTGACGCAGACGGGACTGGACCTGAACTTCGACGGATTTGCCGAGGGCCGGCCGGTCCTGTTGGACCAGTCGATTCTCGGTCGCTCAATTAACGACCCGGCGACGTCGCGACAACTGCTTCCGGCCAGCGCGTTCCGGCTGTACACCATCGGCGACACGGCTGACATGGTCGTGCCGCGCAACGCCTTTTACGGCGATGGCCTGAACACCATGGACCTTGGACTCTACAAGAGCTTCAACCTGGGTCAGCAGCGCACGGTCAGCATCCGCTTCGAAGCGTTCAATGTGTTGAACACGGTGCAGTACGGCTTCCCGGTCACCGACGTCTCCAGTGCCACGTTCGGCCAGCTCACGGCCCTCAACACGCTGTACATTCCGCGGACGCTGCAGCTGGCGGTGCGCTTCCGGTACTAGGGCCAGAGGCCATGCGTCACGGTTTTGGAACGCGAATGGTGCTGATCATCGCGCTGCCGCTTGCGACGTAGATCAGCACCAAGGGATGGAGCCACGCCGGACCGATGCGCCAGCTGCCGAACCAGACGTCGTCCTGTACATGTCCGCCAGCCAGCGCGACGGCGAGCAGACCCACGATGACGATACTCGTAGGAATCGGCGTGCCCTCGAAATACTTCACCTTCCCCGTGCCCGCATCGGTCAGCGCAGAGGCCGTCACGTTGAAGCGCGCCAGCCTGCTTACGCCGCACACGACGAAGTACACCAGGCAGAGCATGTCCCACCCGCCGCGAAGGCCGAGCGTGTAGCCAAGCACGGCGGGCGCGACGCCAAACGAAATGACATCGGCGAGCGAATCCAGGTCCGCACCGAGCAGAGACGGCCGCGTCCGGCTCAGCCGTGCGACGTAGCCATCCAGGACGTCACAGACCAGTGCGACCGGCAGCAGGGTGATCGCCATCCACACCCGGCGCACGTCGCCGAACGCCAGGTAGTCCATGCAC
>CAYZLT010000127.1:0-9414 GCA_964479175.1 uncultured Solibacteraceae bacterium
GGTACGGACCTATGGTTTGACCGATCACAGCCAGATCCTCATCTGGGCTACGGCGAGACCTCGCCGTAGCTGGCGGCCGAAGGCCGCCGCCAGCGTAGGCGGGCCGCCGGCGCCAATGGCGCCCAGGATTTCATAGGGACCGAGACGGGTGCCGACTGAGAGCTGCATGGATGCGGCAGTCTGTCACGGGCCTTGGAGGCTCGCAAGGTCCTGGCGGCGGCCGCCGGTGAAGTCACTACCGCGGGTGGGCCGCAGGGTCGGCGTACTTCACGAGCAATGCCTTGAAGCGCGGGTGATCCCGGAGGGGATCCCAACGCGGATCCAATCGCAGGGTGTGCACAGTCAAGAGGGATGGACCATGCAGCAGGCGCTCGATTTCGTCGAGGGCCTCCTCCGGTCGGCCTGCCTGCGCCAGAATCATGGCGCGCGCTTCGGCGAGGCGCGGTCCGCCAAAGGCGTCGTCCCGGTACACCACGGATTCCTGCAGCCAGCGCGCTTCGCCGAGCGCGTCCGCGTGTCGTCCCAGTCCGGCCAGCGCCAGCCCCCGCGAACTGCGGACGCGGTCGTCTTGAAGGAGGGCCGCCGGCACGGCCTCAAGCAGCGCCAGCGCCGCACTGAAGGCCGTCCGCGCCGAGGGTGCGTCACCTCGCAGGCGGTAGGCCCAGCCCGCGAAGAGGGATGCCGGAACGTATGCCTGCTGGTCCTCCATCACGGCCCCGGGTACGCGCTCCGCCGATTCGATCAGCTGGTCAGCCCGTCGTTCCCATAACAGGAGCATGGACCGCGCGAGTGGGAGCGACCAGCCGCCCAGGTCCGCGTCCGGCGCGAGGCCGCCGAGGGTGGTGCGAAGTTCGTTGAGCTCGCCTCGCCATCGCGCGTACGCCAGCCCTTTTGCCAGAGCCGCCTGGCGACGATACGGCGTGACACTCAGGGCCTCGTCGTACGCGCGCACGGCCTCGGCATACCGGCGCGTGAATTCAAGGGACTGCCCGCCCAGGTCGTACAAGATACGGTCACTTCGCGGATTGAGGATGTGGGACCGCTCGAAGGCCTGGAGTACCTCCGTCCAGTTTCCCAGCCGGCGATGCACGTAGGCGGTTTGCGACACCAGCGCGGCGTCGTTGGGCAAGCCGCGCAACGCGATCGTCATCTCGTCAAGCGCCCGCCGATAATTCCGGTGACCCCAATAGTGCGCCATGCCCATGGCCCAATGCGCTTCCGGCGCCTCTGGCGCCAGACGCAACGCCGTCTCTGCTGACGCGAATTGCAGGGTGATGCGCTCCGGTGACGGATCGTGCTTGAACCAGAACATCGTGCCATGCGCGTGCGACAACCCGGCGTGCGCCAGCGCAAATCTCGGATCGAGGGCGATCGCCCGCTCGTACAGGAGCTGCATGGCCTCCACATCCTCGCGCAGCGACGAACTGCGGTAGGTATTCGCCTGCAGGTACAGCCTGTACGCCTCGGCATGCGCCGTTGGGACCGAGCGCATCGCCGCGCGCTCCCCTTCGGCCAGAGCTGCGCCGAGGGCCGCCACCACCTTCTGCGCCACATCCTGCTGAATCGCGAACACATCGTCCAGCGTGCGAGGGTAGCTTTCCGTCCAGAGCAAACGCCCGGTGTCGGTGGCGAGCAGCTTGATGTTGACTTGCAGGCGTGTGCCAATCACCTGCACCGTGCCTTCGACGATGCTGCCCACCGAGAGTTCGCGGGCGATCTCCGCAGGTGACTTTGTCGTGTCGGCATACGACATGACCGACGTGCGGCCCATCACGGTCAGCGACGCGACCTTGGCCAGCTGCGTCAGCAGCTCGTCATGGAGGCCGATCGCCAGATACGCGTTCGACTCCGCTGCGCTCAGATTCTGGAAGGGCAGCACCGCGATGGCCAGACGCGATGGTGCCTCGGCTGACGTCGCCGTCGGTGGTGCGGGCTTGCTCAGGGACCACCAGAAGAGTGCGGTGAGCGTGATCACGAGACCGGCGGCGAGAGTCCACGGTCGCGCACGACGCCAGCCGGTGCCGCGAGTCTCGATCGCGCGGCTGCGGCTGCCGCTGGACTCGAGCGCGAACGCGAGATCGTGCGCCGACTGAAAGCGTGCTTCAGGACGTTTCTCGAGACAGCGCTGCACGATCCGCGCAAGGGCGGGGGGCACGCCGGTTCCCAGCTGGTCGAGGTCCGGCGGGTCCGCGTTGAGCGTCGCGCTCATCGTATCGGCGGCCGAATCAGCGTGAAACGGACTGCTGCCACTCAGCATTTCGTGCAACACGGCGCCCAACGCGAAGATGTCCGCGCGGTGATCCACCGTCTGGCCGCGCACCTGTTCGGGCGCCATGTAGCCGACCGTGCCCATGACCGACCCGACGGACGTGCCGGCGCCGGTCATCTGGTCGCCACCTGGATCGAGCAGCTTCGCCAGTCCGAAGTCGAGGATCTTCACGCGCCCATCTGCGGCGACAAACAGATTCTCTGGTTTCAGATCGCGGTGCGCGATGCCCTTGTCGTGCGCCGCGGCCAAGCCGTGCGCGATCTGCGTCGCGCAGGCGATCACTTCTCGCGGAGGCAACGCGCCCTGCGCCAGGCGATCGCGCAGCGTCTGGCCCTCGAGCAGTTCCATGACTGCGTAGGCCGTGACGCCTTCTCGCCCGAAGTCGTAAATCGCGAGGATGTTCGGGTGGGAGAGCGCAGCGACGGCACGGCCCTCACGTTCGAATCGCGCGAGGCGGTCAGGATCGGTCGCAAACCCCTCTGGCAGGATCTTGATCGCCACATCGCGACCCAGCCGTGCGTCGCGCGCACGATACACCTCGCCCATGCCACCGGCGCCAATCGCGCCGACGATTTCATAGGGACCGAGCCGGGTGCCGGGAGCCAGGGACATGGGCGGTTGAGTCTACTGTGGCGAGGCCCAGACTGTATCTATTTGATCGGCACACGCCGTGTGAGCTCGTTGACCCAGTTCACGGTCACCTCAAGCGGCGCGTTGTCGCTGTTGCCGACAATCGTGTTCACCAGAAACTTCTGCCCGTTGGCCGCGACCTCGACGTTGTGCGGTTGATTGGGTGCGAACCACGGCGTGTGGATGTCAAACAGTCTCTGTGGAGTGCCCATATTGAGCGTGTTCCCGACGTCGGACATCGTCACGACCATGAACTGGCCTCGCGCTTCGAAGTACAGCTCGCGGCCATCGTCGCGCCAGACAGGGCCGATCCCGCCTGAGGTCGAGACTTGCTGCGGGCGGCCCGGACGATCGAAGGGCTGGACGAACACTTCCGGACCCGCTGGCAACGTCAGCGCATACGCAAGCCACCGGCCGTCTGGTGAGACGCGCGGACCTGAGGTGTGGTGCACGCCGACTCGCACCAGTTCCCGACGCTCGGACGGATCGCCGATTCGTTGCATCCAGATGGTCGCCGGTTCTCTCGACCTGAACAGCACGTACGCGGACGTCCGGGTCACGTCCTCGAAGTGCGAGAACTTCCCTGGATTCTCGAAGGGTTCTGGCTGAGCGGCCGCAGACAGACGCAGGGACCATGTCTGGAAGCCGGGCATGGTTGTGAAATAGACGTGGTTACCGTCGCGCGCCCACAGCGGTCGTCTCGTATCCGGCTGAAACGTCAGACGCGTACCCTCAGTGCGTTGATCGTCGAACAGCCAGAGGTCGTTCTTTCGCGCGCTGATATCGGTGATGTTGGCCACCACGCGGCGCTCGTCTGGCGCAAGGGCGAAATCGAAAATTCTGGCGACAGGACCAATGGTCTTCAGGACACGCCCGACCCGGTCCATCCACACCAACTGATGCACTTGCGGACTGGAAGGTTCCACCACCAGATCGTTCAGCGACACCGAGAACCCTGGGTCCCCTCTCGTGCTCGCAGACTCGATCTGATTCTGCACCTGTCGTGGCGCCCCGCTCAGCGTCAGGCGATCCGGATCGAACGACTGCGCCACCAGGCGGCGCGGTAGCTCCGTCGTCGTCAACAGCTGGCCCGCCGCATAGGCGGCGCCTCCGCTGCTCTCGGTCACGCGGGTGCGCGCCGGGTTGTCGACGGCAACGGCCCAGATCACACCCCGCGTCGCTCCTGCGCCCAGAGCCAGAAACAGGACACGGCGGCCATCCGGCAGAAATGACGGGGAGCGGTGCCATGCCTCGTTGTGGGCAGGATCGAGCGACGTGACCGGTGTCGGCGTGCCACCCCCGTCCGGCACCTGAAACAGACGTCCCTCCGGCGACGCGAACACAATGACACCGCGCCCACCCCACGTGGCTGCCGAGCGGGCAAAATTCGTGGCTTCAACCCTCCCGGGAATCTCGCACAGGCGACGCGGGTCCGTGCCGCCGAGGTCCGTGCGATACAGCGCGCCTTCCTTCGTGAATCCGAGAGACTGGCTGTCGGGCGACCAGAACGGCAAGACCCCATTCTCGGTGCCGGCGATCGGCTGCGCCTCTACGTGATCCACGCGGCGAAGAAAGATCCGGCTCCGGCCATCCGCCGCGGTTGCCGAAAACGCCAGGGCCTGTCCGTCGGGTGAGATCGCAAATCCGCCCTGCACCGGGCGCGTGACGCCGAAGGGCGGCTCCACTCTGAGGCGGATGATCGGCCCGGTGTCGGAGTCCTGATTGAGAGACGCGACAGCAGAGAGCGCGATGAGCGCGACCGCGAGGCTGGCGGCGAGGCCCCACGGAAGCGCGCGTCGCCACGCTGCACTGCGCTGCTCTGCGGCCGGTGTCGAGCCACTGACAGTGCTGCCGCTCGCCTCGAGCGCGAACGCGAGATCGTGCGCTGACTGAAACCGCGCCTCAGGACGTTTTTCGAGACAGCGCCGCACGATCCGCGCGAGCGCTGGGGGCACGGTCGCCCCTGTCTGGTCGAGATCCGGCGGGTCCGCGGCGAGCGTCGCGGTCATCATGTCGGCGGCTGAGTCGCTATGGAACGGGCCGCGTCCACTCAGCATCTC
Source organism: uncultured Solibacteraceae bacterium (assembly GCA_964479175.1). GTDB lineage: Bacteria > Acidobacteriota > Vicinamibacteria > Vicinamibacterales > SCN-69-37 > SYFT01. Next base: position 4,960 of record CAYZLT010000127.1, read on the forward strand.
GTGCAACACGGCACCCAACGCGAAGATGTCGGCCCGATGGTCCACGGTCTGGCCGCGCACCTGTTCGGGCGCCATGTAGCCGACCGTGCCCATGACCGATCCGGCGGACGTGCCGGCGCCGCCAGTCATCTGGTCGCCGCCAGGCCCGCCAGGCCCGCCAGGATCGACCAGCTTCGCCAGGCCGAAGTCGAGGATCTTCACGCGCCCATCGGCCGCGACGAACAGATTCTCGGGTTTCAGATCGCGGTGCGCGATGCCCTTGTCGTGCGCGGCGGCCAACCCATGCGCGATCTGTACCGCGCAGCTAATCGCTTCTCGCGGTGGTAACGGGCCCTGCGCCAGGCGATCGCGCAGCGTGTCTCCCTCGAGCAGTTCCATGACTGCGTACGCGGTGACGCCCTCTCGCCCGAAGTCGTAGATCGCGAGGATGTTGGGATGCGAGAGTGCGGCCACCGCCCGGCCCTCACGTTCGAATCGCGCGAGGCGGTCAGAATCGGTCGCAAACCCTTCCGGCAGGATCTTGATCGCCACATCGCGACCGAGCCGCGCGTCACACGCGCGATACACCTCGCCCATCCCACCGGCACCGAGCGGAGCGAGGATTTCGTACGGACCGAGCTTCGCGCCCGGCGCAAGACTCAACGCCGAGCCTCGGATGAGGGCACAGGAAAGGGGAAGGGCAAGTGGACCGCGGTGACTCTATCAGGATCTGGCGTGGCGCAAGGCCTCCAGTTCCGCGCACAACGGCAACCAGTACTGCCAATCGAAGCGGCGCTCCGCGGCTTCATCGGCGAGCAACGCGCGTTCCAAGGCTATCGGGTGCGGGATCAAGCGAGCCCCCGAGCACGCCTTACCTCTTGAAGACCTTCGGGTCGATCGGAAGGTCGAAGCGATATTCAGTGACCGTGTACTCAGCGCTCTTCAGCAGTGGACCTGTCTCTGAGTAGCTCATCATCCACGTCAGCTCGTGGGGCACCATCCGGCCCTCAACATTCCGATAGTGTCCATAGACCCACCGGCGAGAGACGCTTCCCTGCTGAGAGGGCTCCCGGTATCCGAGCCAAGCTGGCAGACCGGTGGCGCGATCAAACGCGAGCGTTGCCCCAAACCCGTCGCGGCCCGACACTCCAATCGCGTTAGCGGTCTCACCGCCTTGAACGTCAGCGAAGGTCAGCGGAACCGATCGGAGCGAGGTGGCAAAGAGCCCAAGGGTCAGGGCCGAAAACTGCGCGCGGACGGTCTTCAATTGATCGGCGTCACGCGGGACGTCGGCCCGCTGGGCGGGGGTTGCGCCTTCTGACATGGGGATGCTCAGGGCGAGATCCTGCGGCACATCTGTAATCAGGCGGTTGCCATCGAAACCTCGACGGGCCGTGACGCCGCGCCTCGCAGAATCTTCCTTCCAAACAAACTTGTCCGGGAGCTGGGCATAAATCTCAAACGAGTACGTCTTGCCCCCATCGCCGCTGACGGTCCTGCGTCCCGTCATCGCAAACGTGTTCGGCAGCGTGCGCTCGGTTCCTCCGGCGAGCGCGAGCCGGCCACGATCGAGGACCTGCCTGACGCGCGCGTCCTGGGCCTCAAGGGAGAAGCCCGCGGAGATCGCGACCAGAACCATCACCATTGCCACGCGAGTTGACATGCTCATCTGTGCTCCTTCGGAAACTCGGCGAGGATCTGGTACGGACCTATGGTTTGACCGATCACAGCCAGATCCTCATCTGGGCTACGGCGGACCCGCCGAGGATTTCATAGGGGCCGAGCTTCGCGCCCGGTGCAAGGCTCAACGCTTCACCTCGACAATCCAGATATCCGCTTCTGATCGCATGCCGCCGTAGTAGATGCGGCGGCCGTCGGGCGAGATCGCGAACCCCTGAAATGTGGCGGGCAGTGGCAGCGGGGTGGTTGACCGCACGCGACGGCCCGACACCGTGTCGGTGACGACGAGCGCGCGGCCTTGATTCACGAAGTAGACGACCCGGCGGTTGTCGGAGAGCCACTCGACGTGTGACGTGCCGTCGCCGTTGATCTTGCGAAGCGCCGCCGAGGCCACGTCGTACACCGCCACGCCGACCTGCATACCTGAAGGCGCGCGAAGATAACCCGCGAGCGTGCGCCCATCAGGTGACCATGACGTCGGCAAGAACCGCACGCCGTCCAGCACCGTGCCCGGCAACACGATGACGTTCGCGTCGCCGGGCGTTTTCGAGAGGTCTGTCATATACACGTCCGAGGTGGATCCTGGCGCCACAAGGCGATCACCTGATGGTGAAAACATCGGTCCTATGAGCGCGTCGTCGGCCGACATGAGCTTCGTCAGGCCTCCACCGTCGCTGCCGACGCGCCAGATCTCCCAATTGGGCTCCCGGGAGCTGAAGAACGCGAGGGAGCGTCCGTCGGGAGCCCACACCGGGCGGCGATCACGCGCCGCATCATTGGTGAGCCGTCGCACGTTGGACCCATCGAGTGCACTGACCAGCACATCTTCCTGCGGTTCGCCCACGTTGGAGAGGCTCAACAGCTTCCCGTCGGGAGACACATCAATCGGGATGCGGACGCTGTTCGAGTTGTCGAGAATCACGGGGACGCCGAGGCGCGCGGTCTCAGCGTCGAACGGCAGCATCACCGGATTGATCGCGCGGATGGAGGAACGAAACGCGATCCGGCGGCCGTCTCTTGACACGCTCGGCAGGTCGGCCGAGGCCTGAACGCCGGCCGTGACCAACTCGGGCAGGTCCGCGGCCCTTCCTGATGCTTCGTCCATGGCGACGCGCCACAGGTTCATCGTGCCGCCGCGACCGCTGGAGAAGTACAAGTATTTGCCGTCGGGCGCCCACACCGGAGCGTAGTCGCCCGCCGCGTCGTCGGTCACGGCGACGCGGTCGCCGAGGACGCCGCCTCGTGCCGGCACGGTATAGATATCGCTCTGGCCTGTGCCTGGAACTCCCGTGTAGGCGATCCAGTGTCCGGACGGCGACCAGGAGGGCTGCGCGGCATCGTCTCCCCATCCCTGTGCGCCTGTCTCCAATTTCGTCAGCGCGCCACCTGCCACGGAGACAATCCAGAGCGTTCCTGGCGCGCGCGGGCCCCATCCCTGCCCGGACGAGCTGAGCACGATCTCGGTACCATCAGGCGACCACGCGGGGTGGTACCCGAACGACGTCAGCCGCCGCGCCGATTCGCCCGTGGCACCGACGATGAAGATGCCGCCAGGATCGCCGGCTACGTGAAATGCGACGGTCAGTCCGTCGGGGGAAAACGCCGGCGCGGTCTCGTCGCGATCCGGGTCGGTAGCAATCGGGATGATCGTGCGGCCTCCGACGCGTTGCGCCACGATGTCCCACGACCCGTTGACCCTGGTCGAGTACGCCACGGTGCTACCGTCGGGCGAAAGGCTTGGCGCGGTCTCTTCGCCGCCCGCGTCAGTAATCTGGGTGAACTGCAGCGCGCGCTGACTCGCGGGCGCGCGGCGGCTGGCAGCGAACCATCCTGCGGCGGCGGCCAGAGCCAGCAGCGCACCAATGCCGAGCATGGCCGCGAGCCGGCGGGAACGCGGCTGGCCCGCATCCATCGACGCAACATCGGTGCTCGCGCTGGTGCTGCCGCTGCTGGTCTCGAGCGCGAACGCGAGATCGTGCGCGGACTGAAAGCGCGCCTCAGGGCGCTTCTCCAGACAACGCCGCACGATCCGCGTGAGCGCGGGGGGCACGGTCGCTCCTGACAGGTCGAGGTCCGGCGGGTCCGCGGTGAGCGTCGCCGTCATCATGTCGGCGGCCGAGTCGCCGTGGAACGGGCCACGCCCACTCAGCATCTCGTGCAACACGGCGCCCAACGCGAAGATGTCGGCCCGGTGGTCCACGGCCTGACCGCGTACTTGTTCGGGTGCCATGTAGCCGACCGTGCCCATGACCGATCCGGCGGACGTGCCGGCGCCGCCGGTCAGCAGGTCGCCGCCAGGATCCAGCAGCTTGGCCAGTCCGAAGTCGAGAATCTTCACGCGCCCATCGGCTGCGACGAACAGATTCTCGGGTTTCAGATCGCGGTGCGCGATGCCCTTGTCGTGCGCCGCGGCCAACCCATGCGCGATCTGCGTCGCGCAGGCGATCGCTTCTCGCGGAGGCAACGCGCCCTGCGCCAGGCGATCGCGCAGCGTCTGGCCCTCAAGCAGTTCCATGACCGCGTACGCCGTGACGCCTTCTCGCACGAAGTCGTAGATCGCGAGGATGTTGGGATGCGAAAGCGCTGCCACCGCCCGGCCCTCACGTTCAAATCGCGCGAGGCGGTCAGGATCGGTCGCAAACACTTCCGGCAAGATCTTGATCGCCACATCGCGACCCAGCCGTGCGTCGCGCGCACGGTACACCTCCCCCATTCCGCCGGCGCCAATGGCCGCGAGGATCTCATAGGGGCCGAGACGGGTGCCCGGAGCCAGAGACATCATTCCTGCCGACCCAA
>CAYZLT010000128.1:0-5186 GCA_964479175.1 uncultured Solibacteraceae bacterium
AATCGACATCACACGCCTCGACGTCGTCGGCCACACGATGGCGGCCCACATGCCGTCATCGGACCACGACCTCAGCGCGATTCGTGAAGAGACGGGGGCGGGCTACGTGCTTCTGGCCCAACTCCAGGTGACCGACACCGGGCTGCGCCTGTCCGCCCAGCTCATCAGATTCGACGATGGCAGGCATGTGTGGGTGAAACACTTTGATCGATCCCCCGACCCGGCTGGACTGTCCGGGCTCGAAGCAGACGTCCTCGCCGAGGTCGAACGCGGCGTGCGTCACCACGTCATGGGCGACCGCGCTGCCCGGTGACGCGCCAGGCCTGCGCTCACTCGCCCGCGCGGGGCAGGGTCAACGTCGCGCGGGTGCCGCCAAGGGGCGATTCGTCCAGCGAAATCGTCCCCCCATACAGCTCGGCCAGGTCCCGCACAATCGCCAGGCCAAACCCTGATCCCGGGGCGCTCTGGTCCGCACGCACCCCCCGGCTGAGCACATCCTCCCGACGCCCCTCCGGCACCCCACCCCCATCGTCATCCACCATGATCTGGACTAGGTTGTTCGAGGACGTGACGGAGGCGTGGACACGATGGCGGGCCCACTTGCAGGCGTTGTCGAGCAGGTTGCCGAGCATCTCGTCGAGATCCTCGCGCTGGACACGCACGACGTGCGTGTCGGGCACGTCCGCAGTGATCGTCAGGCCCCGGTCGGCGTAGATGCGGGTCACGGTCCGGACGAGGCCGTGCACAGACTCGGCCACCACACACCGCGCATGCGCAGTGGCACCGGAGGCGGCCGCACGGGCATGTGCCAGGTGGTAGTCGATCTGCCGGGACATCCGATCCACCTGCTGGAGGATGGCCTCGGCCTCCAGGTGATGGCCGGCCGCCTCCAAATCTGCCGCTTCTTTACTCAAGACGGCCAGCGGCGTCTTGAGCCGGTGGGCGAGGTCGCCGGCCTTGGCCTGTGCTCGCGTAATCGCCTCGTCGTGATGCGCCAGCAACGCGTTGAGATCCGCAATCAAGGGCTCGACCTCCGTGGGGAACTCCCCCTCGACGCGCCGACTGTGCCCGGCGTGGATGGTCGACAACTTGTGACGGAGCTGCGTGATGGGCGACACACCACGGCGCACATACATGACGCCGGCGATCAGCAGGACCACCGCAAACAAAATGGCCGACGCGGCGTGGGCCTCCGCCCAGTGGAAGACGAGAATGTGGGCTGGCCGCGCGGCGAGCAGGTAGGTGACAGCCAACCCGACCACTGAGATCACGCCCATCGTCCAGAGGCCAACACCAATGATGACGCGGCCCCGGAGTGAACGCGTAAACATCATGACGTCATCCCCATGCGGTACCCAAGTCCACGCACCGTTTCAATCGCGGAGGCCCCGAGCTTGCGTCGCAGCCGCGCGACAAACACGTCAACGGTATTGGAGTCGCGATCAAAGTCCTGCGCGTAGATGTGTTCGGTGAGCTCACCTTGTGAGACAACGCGGTCACGCTGGTGCATGAGATACGCCAGCACGCGAAACTCGTAACTGGTCAGCTTGACTGGTGTGCCCGCCTGCGTCACCCGCGCTGACCGCGGGTCCAGCGTGATCGATCCGCTGCGCAGTTCACGTGAGCCTTGTCCCGCCGCACGTCGAATGAGCGCCCGCAGCCTCGCAAGCACTTCCTCGATCTCGAACGGCTTGGAGACGTAGTCATCCGCGCCGCCGTCAATGCCCTGGACCTTTTCGTGCCACGATCCGCGCGCGGTCAGGACCAGGATCGGCGTGAGCACGCCGGAGGTCCGCCAGCGCGAGAGCAGCGTCATCCCATCCACCACGGGCAGGCCGAGGTCCAGCACGATGGCGTCGTATTGTTCGGTGGTCACGAGGTAATCGGCGCGCGCCCCGTCCGCGGCGTGGTCCACGACGTAGCCGGCCGCAGCGACGGCCGTCGTCACCTGTGTCGCCAACGCGGCCTCATCTTCCACCACCAGCACACGCACGCCACAGGTTAGCCCACCGCCGGCTGAACGGCGGCTGAACACGCCGTTCACCTCTGGTTCAGTCACACCCCGCTACGGTGTGGCCATGCGAACCCGTTCCCTTGTTGTCCTCATCGTGGTCGTGGCTGTGATCTCCGCCGGGGTGTGGCTCATGGCCGGCGACAACCACAACGCCATTGCCGACTGGTTTGCGGAGTTGCACGGTCGGCCGGCGGGCCGCCACTGATGGACACCCTCACGCAGGCCTGGCGGCAGATGCGCCAGACTCCGATTGTCGCCATCGTGACTGTGGCGTCGCTGGCCCTGGGCATCGGCGTCAACACCGCCGTGTTTTCGTGGGTGCAGGCGCGGCTCCTGCGGCCACTTCCCGGCGTCTCCGACTCGGCCTCCCTGCAACTGGTGGAACCGCAGAACGACGCCGGCATGTTTGTCGGCACCTCGTGGCCGGAATACCAGGATCTGCGCAGTCGCCTGTCCACACTCCCTGATCTGATCGCGTCGCGGATGATCCCGGCGTACATCGGCGAGGCCGGCACCGTGGAGCGCGTGTTTGGCGTGCTCGTGTCGCAGAACTATTTTTCCGCGCTGGATGTGCAGCCCGTCGTTGGGCGTGCGTTCCAGCCGTCGGACCTTGCCGCCGATGGTCGTGAGCCGGTCGTCGTGATCTCGTACGGCGTATGGCAGACGCGTTTCAAGGGCACGCCCGATGTCGTGGGCCAGACCCTTCGCGTGAACGGGCAACCGCTGACGGTGATCGGGGTCACGCCGGACGTCTTCCAGGGCACGACGCTCGGGTTGAACTTCGATGTGTGGATGCCGGCGCCGCTGGATCGCTCCCGCAGTGCGCGTGGGTACGCGGTGATGGGCCGACTCGCACCGGGCGCGTCGGCAGACGACGCCCAACGGGAGGTTGTGACTGTGATGCAGGACTTGGCGCAGGCCCATCCCGACACCAACAAAACGATCACGGCCTCGGTGTTGTCGTTTTGGGAGAGTCCTCGTGGGCCGCAGCGCATGATGGCGACGGCCTTGGTGGTGTTGCAGGCCGTGATGCTTGTCCTCTGGTTGGCCGTCTGCGGCAACACGGCAAATTTGGTGCTCGCGAAGGCCAGTGGACGGTATCGCGATGTCAGTATCCGTCTGGCGTTGGGCGCCACGCCCGGCCGCATTCGCACGATGCTGCTCACCGAATCGCTGTTGCTGGGTCTGGCGGGCGCGGCCATTGGCGCGGTGCTGGCCGTCTGGGGCACCCGCGTGCTCGTGGTGTTGCCGATGACGGGCCTGCCGATTCGATTTCAAACCGAGATGGATGGCGGGGGACTGGTGTTTGCCATGGTGCTGGGCGTGGCGTCGGGCCTCATCGTCGGCGCCGGACCGGCCTGGCAGTTGTCACGACTGCAGGCGCAGGCGGTGTTTCGCGCGTCGGTGAAGACGTCGGGCCGCAGCGGCTTGCGTAATGGGCTGATGGCCGCGCAGGTCGCGCTGGCCGTGGTCGTGCTGGTGGTGGCCGGGCTGTTTCTCCAGAGTTTCCGCGAGACTCGCACGACTGATCCGGGATTTGCCAGGGACGGTGTCTTGCTTGCCGCCTTCGACATGAGTGGTCGACCCTCGGCGCTCGAGGGCAGCCGAGTCATGGCCGGCCGCATCATCGAGGATCTGTCGCGGGTCCCCGGGGTGGAGGGCGTGGCCGTGTCGTCCTCGATCCCGCTCGACATCCACGGATTGCCCAGTCGGGACTTCACGGTTGATGGCCGCGCGCGCGCTGACGGCGAACTCGATCAAGCGCTCTCAAACATCGTCACGCCCGGATATTTCCAGACACTCGGGATTGCGTTGCTGGCCGGTCGCGACTTTGCGCCGTTGACTGACACCGGCGCTCCTCCGCAGGTGATGGTCAATGAGGCGTTTGTGCGTCGCTATCTGGGCAGCACCGACGCCGCGATCGGGCGAACGGTTGAGGCCCGCGGCCGCACCCAGGTCATCGTCGGCGTGGTGGCCACGACGATGTCGAATGCGTTTGGGGAGCCGCCGACTCCGGTGCTGTACTTCTCGTACCGCGACGGTGCGCCGCCACTTGGCGAAATTCATGTGCGGACCAGGCCCGGCGCCGAGATGGCGATGATCCGTGAGGTGCGTCGTGCCGTGCAGTCGGTGGACCCGGAGTTGCCGGTGTTCAACGTCCGCACGATGACCCAGCACGTGGACAGCAACCTGGTCTTCCGGCGTGTGCCGGCACGGCTGTTCGTGATCCTTGGACCGCTGCTTCTTGTGCTTGTCGCCGCCGGGATCTGCGCCGTGGTGTCGTATGCCACCAGCCTGCGCACCACCGAGATCGGCATCCGTCTGGCGCTCGGCGCCACGCCAAAAAGACTGGTGGCCGAATCGGTGGCGTCCAACATGCGGGTGGTGATTGCTGGCGCGGTGACCGGTTGGATGATCGCGTTTGCCGCCGTGACCGCGATCATGCCGTCGGCCACGTCGAACATGGCGTCGTTTGTTGGGGTGCCGCTGCTGATGCTTGCAGTCGCGGCGGTCGCGTGTTGGATCCCGTCACGGCGGTGCGCGACGGTCGACCCGTTGGTGTCGTTACGGAACGACTAACCAACGGGCCGACGTCTCTGTTATTTCTTGCCGGACGCCTTCGCTTTGCGGTACGCCGCCCATCGCTTGCGCGCGGCATCGGCAATCCGTTCCCGCGCCTCTGGCGACATCCGTCGTCGCGCCTTGCCGAACGCGGAGGCGACGCTTTTGCCCGCGCGCCGGACGTCTGGACCGGCCGCGCCGATGTCACTCTTCATCTGCTGGGCCACGGAAATCACGTGGTCGAGTTCCGCCGCGATCTCCGCGCGCTGGCGCTTGACGTGATCTACCTTGGCGGCGATTCGGCCGAGCATTGCGCCGATCTTGCCTGCGGCCTCGTTGATGGTCTGGTTGCCTTTGGCTTTGGCCATTTCGACTCCCTCCAAGGAGTCCCTATATGTTACTACCTTTGTTAAGTAACTTTACAAACTCAGCCAAGGACCCGAATCACGATGCGGCGGTTTTGCGCGCGACCGTCGCGTGTGTTGTTGGCACCGGCCGGCTTTTCCTCGCCGAAGCTGATCACGTTCATCTTGTGGAGCGGAATCTTGTGCGCTTCGTAGAGATACCGCTTCACGGCTTCGGCGAGGAAAAGCCGGCCGGTGCCAACAAC
>CAYZLT010000128.1:5196-9336 GCA_964479175.1 uncultured Solibacteraceae bacterium
TTCGGCGCGCTCCAGGCCGATGCGTTCGTTGAGCTCGGCCGAACCGGTGCTGTCGGTGTGGCCTTCGATCTCGAAGAACGAACCCTTGGGATCGGCCAACAGCTGGGTGACCATTGCGTCAATCTTCGCCTTGGCCTGGTCGGGTAGGGCCACGGCGTTGAACTTGAAGTTGCCTGAGTCTTCGCTCAGGACCACTTCATACACGAGCTTGCGCGATGCCGCGGCCAGTGCGTCGGTCTTGGCGCCAACCGCCTTCGCTTCATTTTCCGCCGCTGCGGCCCGCTCGGTCGCCGTGCCTGCGGCTGTCGCCGCGCTGGACGCCGCTGCCTGGGCTGCGCCGGCCTTCTGATCAACTTCCGAGATGCGGCCCTCGACCTGCTTGGTGCGGGCCTGGGTTTCTTCCAGGCTGCCGGTCAGTGTGGTGACCTTGGAATCCACGTTGTCCACGCGGGTGTTCACAAATCCCTTGGTGGCGCAGGCCGTGCCTGCCGTGGTGACGAGTGCGAGAGTGGATGCAAGAATCAGTCGACGCATGGGATCCTCCTTTTAGGACCTAGGGGACACGGAAGTAGCCGGCGCGTGCGCGCACCGGGTGGTTCTGTCGAGTGCGCACCGACAGGCTGTGCCAGCCGGGGCGAACGTCCGGCTCAAACGCCAACAGGTAATGCTGACGAAGACTGGACACGATGGTCGCGCGGGCCACGACCAGTGACGGCCCTGGACTCACCGTAAAAAGCTGACCACCGGTGCCGCTGGCCAGTGCTTCAAGCGGATGTCCGGCGACGATGGCAGACTTGCGGAGCGCGGCGTCGGGCACAATTGCCAGAATGTAGACGGGGACATCGATGGCGGCCACAAGCGCACGCACATCCACGGCCTGGTGCTCGCTGCTGTTGTCCAACCCGTCCGTGAATACGATGACGGCTCGTCGTGGTGCGCCGTCCTCGGCGGTCGCGCGACTGGTCGAGAGCACCGCGTCGTAGAGCGAGGTGGACCCAAACGCCCGCGTGCCCGAGAGTGCCACCCGGTGAGTGGGGGCGACGGGCCCAAACGCGTGTCGCGTCGAGAGCGTGCGGTCGAATGAAAAGATGCCGGCGCGATCCTGACCGACCGTCAGATCATCAAGCAGCTCACGTGCGGCCGTCTCGGCCGGCACCATCGCGGCGTTCACCTCCATGCTCCCGCTCGCATCCAGCAGCAGCGCCGCGGTGATCGGACCCGGGTCACGGGTGAACTGCACGATCGGCCTGATCTCGTTGTCCGACCGCACCTCAAAATCGTCCTGGGTCAGGTTGCTGACCGGCATTCCATTTTTTAATACGGCCACCGCGACCGTGACTAACTGTGTCTTCGAGGAAAACACCGGCGCCTGCTGGGCAGCCACGGTCGTGATCCCCGCAGCAATGGCAGTGATGACGAGAGCGGCAGGGAGTCGAAACAGCATGACGCTCCCTCCTACTTCAAGTTTCTTGCCAACTTTCCTGGCCGGGAAACGAGTGTTTGCCCCCTGGGGACCATGTAAGAGTTACTCCCGCTGGCCACCCAAAGGTAAGATCGTGAGCATGTTGGCGCCGCTCCTTCTGTCCGTCCTTTTGGTGGCGCCGAGCCAGGCCGACGTGTTGACGCGCGCCAGGCAGGCCTACAACGCGCAGCGTTTTGATGAGGCAATCACACTTGCTGCGGAAGCCCGCGGTATTGAGCGACTCACACATGCGGCGTCGCTGGTCTTTGCGCGTGCGTCACTCGAACGATTCCGTCAGGCGACTGATGTGGCCGATGTGGCCTCCGCGCGGCAGGCCCTGCTCTCGATTGATCCCGCGCGGCTCTCACCGTCCGAGACGGTGGAGTTTCGTTTGGGCACGGCGGAGCTCCTCTTTGTGGATGAGCAGTTTGGCGCCGCGGCCGAAATCTTCGAGGCGGCACTCGGCACGGTCGAGGCGGTCCATCGGGAGCGCGTGCTGGACTGGTGGGCGTCGGCGCTTGACCGTCACGCGCAACTGGCGCCGGACGGGGAGCGCCAGCGCCGGTACGCCCGTCTCCTCAGAGGTGCCGAGCGTGAACTGACCCGCACGCCCTCGTCGTCAGTGGCCGTGTACTGGCTGGCGGCGGCGAGCCGCGGCGTCGAGGACCTCGACCGCGCGTGGTCGGTGGCGGTCGCCGGTTGGATTCAGGGGGCAACGATGGTGCCCGGTGACCGGGGGACGACCCTTCAGCATGACCTGGATCGGCTGATGCGTGAGGCCATCATCCCCGAGCGCGCACGTCGTGCCGCCCCGCCGGCCGACCCCGAAGCCTTGAAGGTCGCCCTGGCCGCCGAGTGGGCGTCGATCAAACAACGCTGGACGCGCTAAAACGACCTCTGAGGTCGTGTTCTATCGGCGCAGCAGGGCGGCCATGGTGGCGGCTTTGTCGGCGAGCTGACCGGCAAACATCAGGTTGCGCACCTTGAGGGCTTCTTCGCACTGACGGATGAAACCCTGCGCGGCGTCGTATTGCGCCCGCGCATCTGCGCCCAGCGCCCGCGGATTAATCTGCGCGAGATCCCCACTGGCCTTGCTGAGCTGCGCACGAATCCGGCGCTCAAAATTTGCCGTGTTTGCGGTGGTGCTCAACACGGCCGGCGGCGGCGTTTCGACCTGGGTGGCCGGGGGAGTTGGTGGCGGAGTCGGAGGCACAGGCGGCCTCGTCTCACGCGGGCGGTTCGGTGTGGTTGGCGCGGGTGGCTGACTCGCCTCGGCGTCCACGTCCGGCAGTGTGGGTTTCTCGGCAATCGGCACGACGAGTCGCGCGGGCGGGGTGGGCGGCACGAGCCCCGGAGCGCCCGTGGCCATGTCCACCTCAGCCTTGGCCGCGCAGGCCGTCAGGCCCAGCGCGAGCACGACGATGGCGAGTCTTGGAAACACCTTTCCATTATGCACATCAGGCCGCAGGAAGCGTGATCGTGAACGTGGTGCCGGAGCCGGGGACTGACTGCACATCGATGTCGCCATCGTGCAGATGGATGGTTCGATAGACCAACGCGAGGCCGACGCCCGATCCTTCAGCTTTTGTCGTGAAATAGAGGTTGAAAATTTTCTCCAGGTGATCCGGTGCGATGCCGGTCCCGGTGTCCTCGACAATCAGTTCGATGTGCGCAGCGCCCTTGCGGCGAGCGATGAGGCGGAGGCGTCCGCCCTTGGGCATCGCATGACAGGCGTTGATCGCGAGATTCAGGAGGGCCTGTGCCAGGAGGGTACGATCCCCGGCGATGGGGGGCAGGTCGTTGGGAGCGTCGACGTCCACCCGCACACCGGTTTTGCCGGCCTCCGCCGTGACGACCGGCACGATCTCGTCAAACAATTCCCGCGCCGCCACTGGAGCAATGACGAGATCTTCGGATTTGGTGAAGGAGAGAAACCCGAGCACGACCTCGTCGAGCCGACGCATCTGGTCGGCCAGGACCTGCACATGGTCGTGGGTGCCGGGCACCTCGGCCGTTTTCATCCGCAGCAGCTCAAGATGAATCCGCATCGCGTTGAGCGGATTTTTCACTTCGTGTGCGATCCCCGAAGACACCCGACCGAGCGCAGCCAGTTTTCGTGACAACGTGGACCTGGAAATCTCCCCCTCGGCGTGTTCGCGTGCGAGTCTGGCGCTGACCGCGTTGAAGGATTCGCCGAGGTCGGCAAATTCATCCTGCTGGGTGAAGTCGAGGGTCACACCAGTCTCGCCCTGACCGAGTCGGGCCAGGCCTGCGCGCAGCAGCAGAATAGGGCGCGATATCCACCGGGCGAGCAGGGTCGAGACGAGCACGGCGCCCAGCAGCAGCACCCCGGCGGTGATCAACGCGGGCGTTAACGCGGCTTCGAGTTCATCTTGCAGCAGGAGCGTGGTGACGCCCACACGAATGCTCCCGAATTCCTGGGGCCCGCCCCCCACATCGAGCATGAGCGGGACCCGCCACTCACGCGCCGTGCCACCCCGGGTGTAGATCGCGCGGGCCTGCTCCCAGTGACTCGCCTCGACCAACGACTGGAAATCGTCGGCCGGGTCCAGCGTCGTCCCGACGCGTGTCCGGTCGATGTGCGCGAGGATGACGCGGTCTCGATCCACCACGGCCGCGTACATCATGTTCGGCGAATACCCGGCCAGCTCCAGCAT
>CAYZLT010000129.1:0-9298 GCA_964479175.1 uncultured Solibacteraceae bacterium
GCCGGGCGCCGCGCACCGGAAGCCGTGTACTAAAGCGTCATCCGCAGCACACTAGCCGCCGGGGTGATCTGTTAGAATCCGGGCACTTTCCCTTAGGTCCCGGAGGACGATCCCATGCGTGTTGTGCGACGAAGTCTGCTGTTGACGGCCGTGGTTGCGGCTGGGTTTTTGCTGAGCCAGTTCGGCTCGTCCCCGGTCGCCGCCGCCACGAGCGCCGGGAGCGTGTCGCTCGTGGGATTTGGCGGCACGGTGTTGGTCGGTGACGGCGAGGTGTTTTCGGCAGAGGCCGCGAATCAGTTCCGTCCGGGCATGGTCTACGTTTTCCGGAAGACGAGCGGCTCCTGGCAGCAGGCCGCCGTCCTGACGGCACCCAACGCGGCGGTACTCGACCAGTTCGGCGCCTCCCTCGCGCGCGATGGCAACACCTTGTTCGTCGGCGCGGGCATGTCCAGCGTCCACGTCTTTACCAAACAAGGCATGAACTGGACGCACACCGGGACCGTGGCGTCGAACGCCATCCCGGCCGCGACGCCTGACGCGGTCGTCAACTTCGGCACCGCGACCGCCGCGACTGGAGAATGGCTGCTCGTCGGCAAGCAGGTGGTCGGCGCAGGTCGAGGCCGCGGTGGTCCTGGCGCGGCCGGCGCCGATGCGCCGCCCGTGCCCGGCGGTGCCGTCTTTGCGTTCCGTCGCGGCGCGGACGGCCAGTACGCGTATCACTCCACGATTCAATCAGCCGACGCCAACAACGCGGCCGACGAGTTCGGAGCGTCGATCGCGGTCGAAGGGCCGATCGTCCTGATCGGCGCGACCGGGCGCACCAACCGCACCGGCATCGTTCACGAATTTGCGCTCGACACCAACGTGTGGACCAGCCAGCGTACGTTCGCGCCGATTGGTGCGACACCCAATGACGCGTTCGGCACGCGCCTCGCGCTCACCGGCGCGCAGGTCGTGGTCACCGCGCCCGGCGACGCGGGTGGGTACGGCGCGGCCTACGTGTACCGCCGCATCGCACAGGGTGGACGTGGACGCGCGGGTGGCGCGCCACCGGCCGCTGCAGGCGCGCCAGCGACGCCGGCGCCTGCCGCTCCCGTCTCGGGCAATTTCACCTGGCAGGAAGTCGCGCGTCTCACGGCGCCTGCGGGGCTTCGCCTCGATCGGTTCGGCACCGCACTCGCAGCGGACAGCAAGGAAGTCTGGGTGGGCGCCCCCGGTGCCGGCGGTGCAGGCCGCGTGTTCGTGTTCAACGGCAACGAACAGGGCTTCAAGGTCGACGGCCTCCAGCTCGTGGGCCCCGGCCTCGACGAACCGGCAGCCGCCGGTCAGAGTGTCTCAATGCACGGTGACCTCGCCGCCGTGGGCGCCACCAACGCGCGCAACCGTGGTGGCGCGCTCTTCATCTACGAACGCGATGCCGCCGGCAAGTGGAACGAACAGCCGATGCTCACGACGCCCATCGACGAAATCGCGCCGATCACCGGCAGTGAAAAACGCTGCAGCGGTGACGGCAAGGTCGAAGGGTTCGACTGTGGCGCCACCGACCTGCTCGCGTTCCTGCCCCCGTCGAAACTCACACACGACGGCCACTACATCGAGATGAACGACATCTGGGGATGGACCGACGCACAGACCAAGAAGGAATGGGCATTGGTCGGCCGTCGTGACGGCACCACCTTTGTGGACATCACCAACCCGACACGTCCCGTGGTCGTGGCCGACCTCCCGTTGACGACCGGCGCACGCCCGGCCTCCTGGCGCGACATGAAGATCTACAAGGACCACACATACATCGTGTCCGACTCGGCCGGCCAGCACGGCATGCAGGTGTTTGACCTCACGCGCCTCCGCACGCTCAAGCCCCAGGCGACCGGTTTCCCCGTCAAGGTCGCCGAGGACTCCGTGTACACGGAGATCGCGA
Organism: uncultured Solibacteraceae bacterium; assembly: GCA_964479175.1. GTDB lineage: Bacteria > Acidobacteriota > Vicinamibacteria > Vicinamibacterales > SCN-69-37 > SYFT01. The sequence goes on from CAYZLT010000129.1 coordinate 1,922, forward strand.
GCGCCCACAACATCGTCATCAACGAAGAGAGCGGATTTGCCTATTCGGTCGGCTCCTCCGGCGGCGGCACGACCTGCGGTGGTGGGCTGCACATGATCGACATTCGTGAACCGAAGAAGCCGGTGTTTGCCGGATGTTTCTCCGACGCCGGCACCGGCCGCGCGGGCACGGGGTATTCGCATGACGCGCAGTGCGTGAACTACAAGGGACCGGACAAGCGGTATCGCGGCAAAGAAATCTGCATCGGCTCAAACGAGACCACGGTGTCGATCGCGGATGTGACCGACAAGAAGGCGCCCAAGGGGGTCTCGCGTGTCACCTATCCGAACGTGGCCTACGCGCATCAGGGCTGGCTCACGGAAGACCATCGGTTCTTCTTCCTCAATGACGAGGGCGACGAAGGTCGTCCCGGCATCGACAAGACGCGCACGATGGTCTTTGACTTCACCGATCTCGAAAACCCGAAGCTCATCAAGGAACATATGGGCGTGGAGGCGTCGATCGATCACAACCTCTACATCAAGGGCAACCTGATGTATCAGGCCAACTACCGCTCGGGGCTGCGTATCCTCAACGTGAGTGATCCGGCGAATCCACGGGAGGTGGCGTTTTTTGACACGGCGCCGTACGGCGACAACGGTCCCGGCTTCAACGGCGCGTGGAGCGTGTTCCCGTACTTCAAGTCGGGCACCATCATCGTCAACAGCATCGAGCAGGGGCTGTTCATCGTGCGGGCGTCGGATCGATGAAACCGATGAAGATGTTCGCTGCGTTTGCTCTGGCACTTGGACTGATGGGGGGCTCGCTGCCGGCGAGCGCCCCCTCTCCTCAACTCCTCATCCCCGCAGGCCACTTGTTCGTGTGTGTCCAGGACGATGCGAAGATCGCCATCATCGACACCACGACGACCGAGGTGGTGCAGACGATTGATCTCCAGAAGATCGGCTTCCCTGCGACCGCCAAGCCCCACTACATCGTGGTCGAGCCGAACCGGCAGTATTGGTATGTGTCGCTGATCGGCGCGAACACCGTGGTGAAGTTCAACGCGGCCAACGAGGTCGTGGCGACGTTCGAGATGGAGACGCCGGGCATGCTTGCGCTGTCGGCCGCCGATCAATTGGTGGTGACGCGGTCGATGAGCGCGGTCAATCCGCCGAAACGGATCGGCATCATCACACGCAGCACGATGCAGGGCGAAGAGGTGGACGTCTTGTTCCCTCGTCCCCATCCACTCGCGGTCCAGGGGGCGTACGCGTATACCGGAAGCCTCGGCACCAATCAGATTGCCAGCATCTCGCTTGACACCCATCGCGTGACGCTGGTGCCAGTGGCCGGTCCGACCCACGCGTTTGTGCAATTCGCCGTCTCGCCGAATGGGCGGACGCTGGTGGGATCCACCGAAGTGTCCGGGCAGTTGATGGTGTTCGACATCAGCGACCTGTCGAAGCCTGTCTTCAAGAAGTCCATCGCCCTTGGCAAGATGGTGTTCGATCCCGTGTTCACTCCCGATGGCCGATCCGTCTGGGTCGCGGTCAAGATGGACAACGAGATTGCGGTGGTGGACACGACGACCTGGGAGGTCACCAACCGGATCACGAGCGACGCCTTCAAGCAGCCGCATCAGATCGTGTTCTCTGCAGACGGCCGCCGGGCGTTTGTCAGCAACAACAACAAGATGGACCACATGGCCGACCCAGCCCACGCCGGCCACGCCATGCCCGGTGGTGACGCGCCCGCCGCGCTGGTCGTCATCGACACGAGTACCCTCAAAACTATCAAGGCAGAGGCGCTCGGCAAGAACCTCACCGGCATGGGCATCGCCCGCTAAGCCGTGGTGTTCCGCTGTCTCGCCGTCGCCGTCGTCCTGGCGAAAATGACGTCGGGTGTCTTTGTAGAGGACACTCAGACGACAAAGACACCCGACGTCATTTTTGAACGCGTCGTTTCCCCCTTCCCCGTCGTGGCTCCTGATGGCCGCGAGTATGCGCTGCCGTTCGTCGGGGGGATGGACGTGCCTCGGCCGCAGTTTGTGGATATCGACGGCGACGGCGACCTTGACCTGTTCGTGCAGGAGTATTCGAGCCAACTCTGGCACTTCGAAAACGTCGGGTCGGCGAAGGCGCCACGCTACGAGTGGCGCACCAACAACTATCAGGGCATCAACATCGGCGAGTGGTATCGATTTGTGGACATCGACCAGGACGGCCTGTTCGACCTCATCTGCGAAAAGCCCTACAGCAATATTCACTTCTACAAAAATGTCGGCACCAGGACCGCGGCCACATTCCAGTACGTGGACGTGCTCCGCGACAGCAGCGACGAACCCATCTTCATGGACCGCCAGAACATCCCCTGGCTGGTCGATCTCGACTGCGACAAACACCTCGACCTGTTTGTCGGCCGCGTCGAGGGCACCCTCGCCCGCTTCGAATCCGTCGCCCCCGGCTCCACACGCTTCGACTTCATCACCGAAAACTTCGAGGGCATCGAAATCGTCGGCCGGGTAGGCAATGGTTCACGCCCCACCACGCGGCACGGGGCGAACGCCATCTCGTTCGCAGACTTCGACGCCGATGGCGACCAGGATCTCTTCTGGGGCGACTTCTTCGAGCCAGGGGTGTTGCTTATCGAGAACATCGGCGGCACGTGCAGTTCTCCCTCGTTTGACGTCGACCCGGTCATGTTGCCGTGGGCGTCATCGATCCTGACCTCGGGCTACAACGCCCCGATGCCGATGGACATCGATGGCGACGGCGATCTCGACTTCGTCATGGGGGTACTCGGCGGCGCGTTTAATCCGGTCGGCACGTCGGCCGACAACCTCTACTTCTGGGAACGCACCGCGACCAATGCCTTCGAGCTGCGATCGAAGCGGTACCTCGACGTGATCGACCTCGGCAGCGAAACCGTCCCCACATTCGGCGACATCGACGGGGACGGTGACCTCGACATGCTCGTCGGCAACAAGATCGACCCGGTCAAAGGAGACTCTGGTCGACTGACCACTTTCATCAACGAAGGCACGGCCAAGACTCCTCGGTTCCGGCAGACCACCTCGGTCGACATGAACGCCGCGTATCACCTCGCGCCCACCCTCGGCGATCTCGATGGCGACGGCGACCTCGACATGCTCCTCGGCACCTGGAATCAGGACGTCCTGTTCTACCGGAACGAGGGCACCAAGGCCGTACCCTCCTGGGTGCAGGATCCGCAGCGCACCATCGCCCCGCCGCGTGCCAGCAACGTCATCCCCACGCTCGCCGACATCGATGGCGATGGCGACCTTGATCTCTTCCTCGGCACCTCCAACGGCGTGGTCATCTTTTACCGCAACACGGGCTCACGCACCAACGCCCGCTTCGAACTCGTGACCGAACGGCTCGACGACGTGAAGGCGGTGAGACGCAGTGCACCGGTCCTCTTCGATATCGATGGCGATGGGCTGCTCGACATCGTGCTCGGCCAGGAGGCCAGCCCCACGCTGACCTTCCGCAACACCGGCACCAAGGTCAACCCGAAGTTCGCACCCTACGACGGCTTCGCCCTCGACCTGCCCCACGTCTCGGTCCCCCGCTTTGTGGACCTCGATGGCGACGGCAAGATCGACGTGGTCTCCGGTTCAGTCTCCGGAGGGCTGGTGTTCCTCAGGGGGCGCTGACCCTCACGCGAGACACCATCGGCACCCGCGCGGTCCGCCCCCAGGACGCCCTTCGCTCCGACTGAATCAAAGTGCACAGCGCACCATGGATCTCATCTCGTAGATTCAAGTGATGACGAATCCGAGCCACAACCCGAACATCGACGAACGCGTCAATCCGCCCGAGGTGCCGCCCACCGACGTGCCAGACGTGCCTGACACCGACGTGCCGGACCCGGAGGCGCCCGAGCGCGCCAATCCCGATGTGCACGAAGGCGCAAAAGGCGACCAGGTGAGCGACCGCGTCGGTCCGGGCGTTGGCTACGACCAGGAGCCCGAGAAGGTCAAGGACAAGGGCGGCGTGTCGTAAGTGGTCCGCCCAGTACACACCTAGCCCATGTAGCCCACGATCGACGTCAGGCTGTGGTCGAAATCCGGCAACACCGCTGACGCGATGGGTTCCTCACGGTGGTGGGTCGTTTCCGACACCAGTCGACCGCCCTCAAAGCCCAGGACGTTGACCGTTCCGGTGATCTGGTGCACCAGCCAACATTCGCGGACGCCGTAGTGCTGAAACCATGCCACGCGCTCGGCTAGTTCGCCGATCCGCGGCCGTGGCGACAGCACCTCCACGACCACATCGGGCGGACCGTACACACGATCCTCCACGATGGCCGCCCCACCCTTGAGGATCACGAACAAATCGGGCTGCACCACCAACGCCGCGTCGGCATCCAGAATCACGTCCAACGGGGCCAGCCACACCTTGCCCGCACCCGCCTTCGCCAGATGCGCGTGCAGCGCCAGAAACAACGAGCCGACTGCGTGTTGGTGAATCGGCGACGGCGATTCAGCCACCCGCACGGCGCCATAGATCAGCTCCTGTGGCGTCACCGTTTCCGGCGTCTGAAAATACTCGTATAACGTCATCCGCTCTCGTCGCCCGTCCAGACGACGCCTCCGCACGTGTGCATGCCCCATGTGAGTACCCCGACGACGACGGTGGCATCGTCGTCGGGTGGAATGCAAGCGCAAAGATCGTGCCTGCGGTATGGTGGACACGTGAAGACCGTCACCCGCTATGTCTTCGGTACGGCCTTTGTGCTCGCCGGCCTCAACCACTTCATCGATCCGGATTTTTACGTCCGCATGATGCCGCCGTATCTGCCCTGGCATCTGGCGCTGGTCTATCTGAGCGGCGTGGCAGAGGCGGTGCTTGGCGGGATGTTGTTGAGGCGGCGGTGGTCACGCCTCGCGGCCTGGGGGCTGGTGGCGCTGCTGGTCGCCATCGTCCCTGCCAACCTGCACATGGCGCTTAATCCCGAGGAGTTTTATCCTTCCGTGCCGACGGTGCTCCTCTGGCTGCGCCTCCCGATGCAGGGACTGCTGATCGCATGGGCGTGGTGGTACACGCGCGACTGACGTGGGTCGATGGTGGTCACCAGGGCCACAGCCACTGCAACACCGCCGGTGAGGCGGCGATTAGGCTGAAGCGCACGAGGCGCCCGGCGAAGGCGACCAGAAAAAACGGCGCGACCGGTGTCCGAACGAGGCCGGCGGTCACGGCCATCAGGTGAAACGGCGGGAGTGAGATGGTGGCGCTGCTGAAGGTGACGCTCAAGCCCAGGGTCGGGTGTTGCGCGGCGAGCGTATGCGCGCGGTCGATCCAGGCCCGCAGGGACGGCCGTGTGACGCGCCGCTCGAGTGTGCCCAGCCAGTACCACAGTCCCTTGCCGAGGACGTGTCCAGCGGTAAAGGCCACGATCACGGCCATGCGAAGTGTGGGAGAGGGCACGGCCGCGGCCCCGAGTGCGGTGGCTTCCGCCGCCGCGATTGGCACAGCGCCAGACAACATCCCCACGCCGACAGCCGCGCCGAGGGCGATCCACCACTCCGACTCCATCTCCACAAACTGTACCTGCTCTGCTGCATCCGAATCCCGAAGGGGTGCGTAAGAATTTCGATGACGCCCGATGTCCTGATTGTTGGAGGCGGCCTCGCGGGTCTGTGTGCGGCGCGCACGCTGCACGCGGCGGGGCGGACCGTGACCATCCTTGAAGCCGGTGACGCGGTGGGTGGCCGGGTGCGGACCGACACCGTGGACGGCTTCCGCCTGGATCGCGGCTTTCAGGTGCTGCTCGACGCCTACCCGGAAGCGGCGACGGTGCTCGACTACGCGGCGCTGGACCTGAAGGCGTTCCTGCCTGGAGCGATGGTGCACTTCGAGGGACGCTTCCACGAGCTGAACGACCCCTGGCGCCGGCCCCTGGCCGCCATCGGTTCACTGGGCAATCCCATCGGCACCCTCACCGACAAACTGAAAGTCGCCACGATTCGACGACGCGCACTTCAGGGCACCCTCGAGGATCGGTTCCGCAGCCCGGAGACCACCACCCTCAACGCGCTGCGACAGGCGGGGCTCTCCGACGTGATCATCGACCGGTTCTTCCGGCCCTTCCTCGGCGGCATCTTCCTCGAACCGGAGCTCCGCACGTCGAGCCGGATGTTCGAGTTTGTCTTCCGCATGTTCTCCACGGGCAACGCGGTCCTGCCGGCGCTCGGCATGGGAGAAATCCCGAAGCAGCTCGCCGCGGCCCTGCCGCCCGCCACCATCCGCCTCAACACCCGCGTCATTGAGGTCACGCCCGGTCAGGTGCGACTGGACGGCGGAGACACCCTGCGTGCGCGCGCGGTGATCGTCGCCACCGAGGGCCCGGCGGCGGCACGGCTGCTGGGCGAGCACGTCCGCGCGGAGGGCCAGGGCGTGACGTGTCTGTACTTCTCCGCCCCGCGCCCACCCAGCACCGCCCCGATGCTCGTGCTCAACGGTGATGGCACGGGCCCGGTCAACAACCTGTGTGTACCGTCGGTGGTGTCGCCGGACTACGCCCCGGAAGGACAGACGTTGATCTCGGCCACCCTGCTCGGCTGTCCACCCGCCGATGACCTCACACAGGCGGCTTTTGCCCCCCCGGCCGTGCTGGACCAGCTTCAGTCGTGGTTCGGATCCCAGGTGACTGACTGGCACCACCTGCGGACCTATCGCATCCCCTATGCCCTGCCCAATCAAGCCGCGCCGGCGCTGGCCACGCCCGAGCGCGACGTGCGCCGCGCGCCCGGACTTTTCGTCTGCGGGGACCACATGGATAACGCGTCGATCAATGGCGCGATGGTCTCCGGTCGCCGCGCGGCGCAGGCGGTGCTTTCGTAGCTACTTGTCGTCGGGCTTGCGGCCGGCATTCAGCGAGTCGAAGTTGATGATCGTGTTGAGCACCAGCGCGTAACTGCCGACGGTGGTGCCGCGATACAGCGGGTTGTTGGCGAACAACACCACGTGCCCCTTCTCGACCGGCACATCCACGACGACGGGGCGTTGCGCGATGTCGCCGCCGCCCTGCAGGAGTCCACTCGCGAGGAGCTGATTCTGCTCGGCGAACCGCAATGCCACACGCGGGCGATACTGCGGCGGAATGATGCTCAGCGGGCTGCGCAGTTGCTCGTCGGTCGGCTTCGCGTACTCCCAGGGCTCGACCCTCGGCGCGGCTGTCGCCTCGAAGCGCGGATCAATGGCCGGACGCCCCTGCGGCTGGTCCTGCTCATCGGGCAATCCGCGGCCAGTCGCGCGAGGCCCGGCACCGCCGCCGCGACCACCGCCTCCGCCACCACCACCCCGGCCGCCGCCTGCCATCGCACTCACGCTGAACGTCGCGCCGGCATCGCTGTACACGGCGAGGTTGTCC
>CAYZLT010000130.1:0-9277 GCA_964479175.1 uncultured Solibacteraceae bacterium
TGGCGGCAGAGGCTGACGGGGCAAATTTCGGCGCGGGAGGCGTGGGAGGCGTGGGCGCTGGTGTGGAAGGGGAAGGCTTCGGTGGTGATGTCGGCGCCGCTGTGTCTGGTTCGGCCGCGGGTGCGGCAGACTCATACCCGCGTTGGCGCACGGCCGACTTGATATCGGCAACCTCCAGCCGGGTTTCGTCGTAGCGCGCGGTGGCGCTTTCCGCAGCGAAGTTCACCGTGACGCTTTCGACACCCGGCACCTCGCCAATCCGCCTTTCGACTTCATCCGCACTCCATACCGAGAGCATGTCGTGCACGTTGATAACGCTCGTTTTCATTGCTACCCTCACTGAGTTCGGAGAAAAATCGTGTTCTGTCCACGCGTGTTTCAATCCGTATGATTGCACGCGCGATCATGCGAGGGCCGAGGCGACTGGGCGGAGCCGCGTGTCGGCTTCCTCAACGACTGGCGTGAGGTCCCGATTCTTGACCAGCGTGAACAGCGACCGCGGGTCCGCAATGCAGGCGCCGAGAATCGTGTATCGACGAAAGTCGACGTCCAGCTTCGTCTTCAGAGTGTCCGTCACGTCGATCGGCGTCAGGATACCGAACCCCTCTCCCTTGAGGGCAACGGTCACCTGTTCGATCGCTTCCTCAAAGGAGGCGTGCGCAAGATGTCGTTCGAACCCGTACGGGACAGCTATCGCCACCCCATCATCCCTCCCCACCCACGCATCGCGCCGCCGCCGAAGACCAGGAACAGTGCGACGATGACGACAAGTGCGACGACGACAACGACGACCGTGGTGTTTGATTTCATCAACCTCAGCCCTACGAATCCCGCGTATGCGCTTACCGCCGCGTCATCGTCACGCGGTTGATGCGAGCGGTCCCCGTGGCCTGCGCCGAACAGCCACCCGACAGGAGTAGCCTCGGTCAGGCGCGGCCCGATCAGTGCTTCATGTCGCCCTTGTGCTTCATCATCGGGCACATGGCCATGGAGTCCTTGCCCTCCTGCATGTGCTCCATCATGTGGGTCATCATGCCTTCCTGCATCTTCATCATCCCATCGCGCATCGTCACGCGCTGCGCGACCAGCTCAGTGACCACGACCGCGGTCGCCGTCGTCTTCTCCGCGCCTGACGCGGCGTTCATCTTGGCGACGAGGCCATCGAGCCGTTGATCGGCGGTCTTCATCCCGGCCGTCATTTTGTCGTGTTCGGCCATCATGGCCTTGCACTTGGCCGACATCGCTGGCTGCGGTGTCATTGGGTGGGTCATCGTCTGCGGAGCCTGCGCGGGTTTTGGTGGGACCTGCGATGCGACGCTGGCGGACGCCCCGATCATCAACACTGCACAACTCACTGCGGCGGTTCTCACGATTGTCTCAAGTCTCATGGCTCTCTCCTGCCTGAATGTTGTTCAACCATAGGAGTGTCGCAGGGATGGCTGCGGCACCATGTGCACTATGAAACACATTGACGGGAATGAATCGATTTGAATGTCTCAGAAGCCGACGCGCAGGCCCAGCCAGCCCACATGGGCGCGATAACTGGGTGCGAGATAGGATCCGAGGTTGAACAAACGATTGCCCCACTGGTGCGACCTGGAGGTGTCGCGCAGCAGGGTGTCGGCACCAACCGATTCAACCCAGGGCTGGGTGGAGCTTTGCTGCCAGTCATCGAGGTCATACGACTCATAGCGATAGCCGGCCATGAACGTGATTTGACGGCAGGGCAGATCCAACCGGATGTTGAGTGTCTTCAGGTCTTCGCGCACGTCGGGCGGCGACGAGAACGCGAACTCGTTGTTCGCCGGGAACGGCACGCCATCGAAGGTGTTCAAGCCGAATCCGCCGTAGACGAGTTCGACCTTCGCCAGAGACCATCCGTAATCGGCCGACAACAGGAGTCGTTCCGGCACCAGGTCGAGCCGTGCGCCGATGCCGCCGCTCAGGGTACGGTCCGTGAAGTCGGCCGTCCACTGGCTGGACCCGCGAGTCCAGGGGCCCAGCGATGCCGTGGCCACCGCGCTGGGATTCTGCCTGTTGTTTTCGTTGAACTCGAGCGATCGCTCGAGGCCCGTGCCGCGGTCCAGTCCGGCAAACGCCGTGAACGTCACGCGCGGATTCGGCTGCACGAACAGGTCCAATCCGTACCGCAGTCGGGCGTCCTTCAACCAGCCCAACTGATCCCCCGGCGTGCGAGCCTGTGCGTCGGCCAAGGTGAGGCCCAGTAGTGGCTGCACGGACGTGACGTCTGAATCAAAGTCATCCGTCCGGTACCGCACGTAGCCCGAGAGCGCGATGACATCGTTCCTGGTCAGATTAATGGTGACGTCAGCCTGATGACGCACGCGGTCGGAGACATCGTATCGTCGCATGTCGGGGTGGTTGTCGAAGGTCATCCCAGGGTTGTTCTGGTCGGTCGCCTCTGTGGGGAGATACCAGTAGCCCCCGTGCGTCACCGCGTAGTGGTAATCGCTGCCATCACGCGTGGCGAACAGATACCGGGCGTGAATCGACACGCCGGCCACCGGTCGCGTGCGCAGAAACACGCGCACGCGATTCTCGGACGTATCCGCCTCACGGAAATCACGGGAGATCTCATCGCGTTCAAAAGCCACGCCCACGCTCGTGCGCTTCACCGGAAGGCGCCACGTCAGTTCGCCTCCGCCGAACAGGCGGTCGGACGCAACCGGGAGACTCACGCGCTTGTTGACGTAGTTCACGGTACCGTTGAGGTTGGCCGTGTCCTGGGTCACGTACTGCCATCGGCCTGACGGCGTGTTGTTGGTCATGGCGGAGCTGCGGACGAACGCGCGGAAGGTCAGCCGCGGCAGGGGAGTCACCACGTAGTCTGCGGAGAGGTTGGCCGTGGTGATCTCGGCCTGGGCACTGGTGCGCGGAAGGGTCTTGGTCGCGATGGAGTTGGCGGCCGTCGAGTACGGCAACAACTGGGCGTCCTGTTCGAACCGTCCGAACGATGCACTGGCGCTCAGGTGTCCTGCCGCCGGGATGTCCACGCCGGCGTTGACGAGGGCGTTGTGGTACCGGTTGTCCGGCGAAAGGGGCCGGGCTCCGTACGTGCCGACCATGCGGTCCCACGTGTCGAACTCCGCACCGGGCGCCGCGTTGGCGTAGATGTTCTGCCACCGCAGCGTATCCACGGCGTTGGCAAAATCCGAATACAGGTACTCGGCTCTCACCTGATAGCGGCGGCCCAGATGTTCGGCCGACAGCGTGATGTCATTGGTCTGGTAGTCGACCGGTTCCGCGATCTGGATGTTCAGCGTGCGAGGGGGACGGTCTCCGATGGGGCCATAGGTCGACTTGGACCCGGTGGTGTCTTTGCGGTCCCACGCCACCCCCAGTTCCAGCGCCGAGGATGGCTTCCAGAACGCCGAGAGGTGCCCGCGTTCGGTCTGTGTGCCCAGGGGTGTCCGGTGCAGGGTCTTCGACTGGTACTCCGCGATCAGCAGGTCACTGGCCAGCACACCCGGGGCATCAGCCGCGCCAGTCGCCAGTTTCTTGAACGTGATCGGCACGGTGGACGGCACAGTGAAGAGACCATTGCCGCGATCGATGTATGGGGTCTGCGCCTTGTTGCTGTACAGATGCGGTGTTTCGGCCCACTGCGCCTGGAGGGCCCAGCGACCAGGTCGGCCGGCGTTGAGCAGGATGGTCTGGTCTCGCCGACCCACGTTGGTGCCGGCAAAGTCCATCAGCCAGCCGGAGGCTGAGTCTCTGACAAGAAACGTCACCTTCGGCAGAAAAAACCGACGCGACAGATCCTGGTACTCCGACAACTTGCTGGAGTTGGTGTTGTTGTCCACCTGCTGAGCAGCCGACGTGATGCTGCCGGTCACCTGCAGGGGAGCAGGAGTGGTCTGGGCAGACGCGGACGCAGCCAGTCCGCAGGAAATGACGAGTGCACCGATGGTTCTCATGGCAGCCTCTCCTAGCGAGTGAACTTGGCGCCCGACGGGTGGTTCGACCCGTGCGTCGTGATGTGGCAGTTCGTGCAACCGCTGCCGTAGGGGTTGCTCACACGGTTGTATCGGGGCAGGTTGATGTGCCCGCCGTACGAGTGGCAATTGAGGCACACGAACGAATCTTTTCCGTTGAGCAGGTTCCGCTGATTCGCCCCGTGGGGCGTGTGACAATTCGCGCAGCTCTCGCGCACCGGCGCATGTTCCCAGACGAACGGACCACGTTTGTCGGCATGGCACGTGAAGCAGGTCTCATTCAAGGTCGGCTTGATCAGCAGGCTCGGTGTGGAGCCGTGGGCATTGTGGCAACTGGCGCAGTCCAGCTTGCCCTCGCGCACAGGGTGGTGAGACATCTTGTTCATGTCGCTCTTCACGTCCGCATGGCAGCTGTAGCAGGTCTCGCTCATCGTGGATGCCTTGAGAAGGGCGCGGTCGCTCTTCTTCTCCATGACCACGTGGCAGGATGTGCAGCTGACATCCGCCCCTTGGTGCGGGCCGGTCTTCCACGCGAACTGTTTGCCGCCTGCGTGACACTGCTGGCAGACCGAGGACTGCAACTTCGCGTCCGTGATCGCCAGCTCGGCTGACGGACTCTCGATGTGTTTGCTTCGAGGACCGTGGCAGCTCTCGCAGTCGCCTGCGGTCGTACTGCCCGACAGCGCCAACGCATGCGCGTGAGCCGTCCCCTGGTACTTGGCCATGCTGGCCTCGTGACAGGTGAGGCACGTCTCAGCGTCTTTGACGAACGTGGCGCCGTCAAAGGCCGGGTTGATCTTGACCCAGTCCACGGGCCGCATCGGTGCGGTGGCGACGTGTGCGTTCCAGCCGAAGGCCACGGCAAACAGCACAGTGACGGCGGCAATCGAAATCCAGCGGTGTTGTGTCATAACGAGAACTCCTGACTACAGGCGAGTCTAGGAGCCGCTGAACGATTTGGAACTGAAGAGATTCTGAACTTGCGTTCAGGTACGTGGCAGCGTGATGGTGACCCGGGCTCCACCGTCAGGGTTCGACGCCAGTTCAAGGCGGCCGCGGTTGGCCGTCACGGCCCATTGGACGATCGCCAGGCCCAGGCCCGTGCCCTCGGGGCCGCTCTCGCGATCGCGATCGAGACGGTAGAACCGTTCGATCACCCGATGGCGTTGGTCCTCCGGGATCCCGGGACCCTGGTCGTCCACGATGAGATGGTGTTGCGTGGGCGTACTGACCGAAGAAATGGCGACGCGGCTGCCTGGGGGCGAGAACTTGATCGCGTTGTCGATCACGTTGATCAGCGCCTGGCGGATCATCATGTCGTCGCCCGTCACCGGAAGGGGCGGCCGCACCGTGACCAGCAGTTCCACGCCGCGTTCGTCCGCCAGGACCGACAACTGGTTCACCACATGGCGCGCGACGTCGGCCAGATCCACCGGCGCGGCTTTGGCAACCACGTGGCCACTTTCCCAGCGCGAGAGCGTCAGCAGCGTTTCGACCACCCGCGCCAGCCGGTCCACTTCCTCCAGCATGCTGCCGATGACCTCCTGGTGATCCTCGACCGATTGTGACTCCTGCAGGCCCACTTCGCCGACGCTGCGAATGGCGGTCAGCGGCGTGCGCAATTGGTGGGAGACATCAGCCGTGAACCGCCTGAGCCGATCGAATGAGTCCTGCAGGCGCGCAAAGGTGTCGTTGAAGACGGTCGCCAGCTGTCCCAGCTCGTCCGGGGTATCCGCGCCAGGGAGGCGCTCGGACAGGCGGTCGGCACTGATGGAACGCGCCCGTTCCGCCATGTGGGTCAACGGCAGCAGCGCGTGACCGGAGATCAGGTACCCCGCGATTGAGGCCGTGGCCACCGCCAACGGACCGAGAATCGCGAACACCAGCACCAGTGTCCGCAGGTCTGCGCGCAGGTCGTCTTCGCTGCGCGCCACACGGATCCAGAGCGGCTCACCGGCGATCGGGCGCCGAACCGTCAGGATTCGCACATGGGCGCCAGAGGGCGTTTCACGCGTGTACGGGCCCGCGGGGTCGACCCGCACGTCGGGCAGGGCCCGCTGGATATCGGGAGTTTCCGGGATGCCTCGCAGAAACAGGGGGCGGCCATCCGCGCCATACACCTCAACCCACCGGCGCGCCCCCGCGTCGTAGCCCGGATCTCGTTCAGAATCGATGCGCCAGGTCACCTCGCCGCCCCGCCGTACGAGCATCTGCAGAGCGAACTCCATGTCTTCCTCAAGATGGTGATCGAGGGCCGCGCGCATGGACCGCCACTGAATCAGCGCGACGCCGGCGAGCACGGGAAGCAGGATCAGCAGAATGGTGGCGGAGAACCAGAGCGTGAGCCGCGTGCGCAGCCTGGGCGGTTTCACGAGGCGCTCACTTTCATCGTGAACCCCACACCCCGCATCGTGTGAATCAGCTTCTGCGGCGCCTCCGCGTCAATTTTTCTGCGCAGTCTGGTGATATGCACGTCGATCACGTTGTCGAGCGGTGTGCCTCGCGACGGTTCTTTCCACACGTCGCGGGCCAGCATCTCCCGCGAGACCACCTGTCCCTGATGCCGCAGCAGGTAGGCCAGCAGGTCGAACTCGCGCGCCGTCAGGTCGACGGCCACACCGGCTCGATGCACGACGCGTGTGATGGGATCGAGTTCCAGGTCCGCCAATGCCAGTCGCAGGGCGTGTTCAGACTTGCCGCGCCGAAGCAGTGATCGCAGGCGCGCCAGCAATTCCGCGAAGGCAAACGGCTTCACAAGATAGTCGTCCGCGCCGTGGTCCAGACCGGAGACCCGATCTTCCACGGTATCGCGCGCCGTCAGCACGAGCACAGGTACCGTCAGTCCGCGGCTGCGCAGGCCCGACAGAATCTCAAGGCCATCCCGTCCGGGCAAACCGAGGTCGAGCACGATCACGTCGAAAGGTTCGGTGCTGGCGCGGAAATAGCCGTCTTCGCCCGTACGCGACACGACGGCCTCATACCCTTCGGCGGTGAGGCCAGCCTTCAGGGCGCCGGCCACCTTGCCGTCGTCTTCAACAATGAGTGCGCGCATGGGCAGTCAACGTCCGTACACCTAGAGTGACAGGTCCTCTCCGAAGACTACCTGAATTCTTGTTCAGGGATATTCGTCGACGGATGTCGACTGCCAGAGCGGCCACGGCGGCGATGATCACGGCGAGCATACACTTAAGTTCTGTGCATCACTCGGTGTGTCGATGATCGACGCCATCCTCGCGTTCCTCCTGGCAGGCTTCGTCCTGTTCGCGATCATCGTGGTCGTGGCCTTCGTCGTCGTCCGGATGGTGTTCCTGCGGGTCGCCAAGCGGATTCGCGATCGCGGCACAGCTCGAGGGCTGGACTCGAACGCCGCCCGAACAGTCTTTCTCCAGCGACTGGAGCGCACAGCGCGGCTCATGGACGCGGCCATCCCGCTGCCGATTGTCGGCGGCATTGGCGTGGATTCGGTGATTGGTTTCGTCCCGTATGTCGGCGATGCCGTGTCGGCGTTGGTCACGGGTTCACTCATTTACCGCAGCCTGCAGTACGGCGTGCCGAATGCGCTCGTGGCACGCATGGTCGGCAACATGTTTCTGGACCTGCTGATTGGCGCGGTACCGGTGGTGGGCGATCTGTTCGACATCGTCTTCAAAGCCAACACACGGAACATCACACTCCTGCGGAACTACCTGGAGCACGAGAAGGGGGCACCGCGCGGAGACGCGACGCCTATCCCAGGAACTCGCAGGGCACCCGCAAACGATCGTAGGTGACACGCGCGCGCTGGTCCCGCGTGACCAGTGTGGCACCAGCGTGGTGCGCTGTGGCGGCAATCAACGCGTCGTACACCGCGCCACCGGTGATGCCTTCGCGGGTCACTCTCGCCACCAAATCCATATAACCCCTCGCGGGCAAATGTAACGGCGCCCCGGGAAAGCGCTGCGTCAGAAAGGCGCGCACCACGTCCGCCGGTGCACGATGCGGCGGCGGCAGGCGAGTGAGGACCGAGAACGATTCGATGACCACGTGTGCGGGAATCCTGGGGGCTCGCGCGAACACCGCGGCTGCCGACGCATGCCCCTCGTGCCAACTGGCGAACGCCGCCACCACCACACTGGTGTCGACCGCGATCATCGGCGTGTGCCTTCGATCGTCGCCCGCACCAGGGCATCAGTCAGGGGGGGCAGTGGCTCGTCCGGCACCGCCACAGGCCCGCCATTGCGCTTGGTGAGCGTCATGGCCGTGCCGGCGGGTTCAAGTTCCAGCAACCCGTCCCGTTCCCGCACGTTCACCACTCCGCCGGCTTCGAGTCCCAGACGCACCCGTATGGACTTTGGGATGACAATTCGACCGGCAGAATCGATGGTAGTTTGCATGGCATTAGAATACCAGTTCCGGCCGCTGCTCTCACTGTCGGGGATCTCGACCTTCACCAACGGCTGTCGCGCTTGACAGCCACGGTCATAATTTTCACAATCTGTGAATAAATGCCGCGCCACCTATTGACGGACTTCGAGTTGATGCTCCTGCTGGCCACACTTCGCTGCGGTGAGAGCGCCTACGGGGTGGAAATAGCGCGCGAGGTTGAACGCGTCGGTGGCCGGGAAGTGTTGATGGGGGCGGCGTACGCGGCGCTCGATCGCCTCGAGCGCACTGGGGCGCTCTCATCCGCTGTGGGTGAACCGACGGCCGAGCGCGGCGGCCGTGCGAAACGCTTTTTCACGGTGACCCCACGTGGGTTGCGTTCGGTCAAGCAAACCCAGAGGGCGCTGATGGCGCTTTGGGAGGACATCCCGCAACTAGAGGAGAAACCCGCATGACCTCGATCGCTCCACCGCGTATTGCGGCCTATCTGCTGAAGCGTTTTCTGTTGCACGATGAAGCCCTCGTGGGTGACCTCTTCGAGGAGTTTGGACGCCGACGTTCGAGGCGGTGGCTCTGGCGGCAAGTCGTCGCCGCAGTGGTCATCACCCCTCTGCAGCTTTCCGTCACAATCGAAGGCACGTCCCATTGGAACGCTGAGCCTGAAACCGCTTCACGCCGCGTTCTACGACTCATCGCGACCCGGGGAGTTCGGATGTGCAATGGCGGACAGTCGCCGTAGAATTTAGAGTGACACCATGGAGGAACAATGCAAATCGGGATGATCGGTCTTGGACGAATGGGCGCCAACATGGTGCGGCGTCTTCTCAAAGGTGGCCACGAGTGCGTGGTGTTCGACCGGTCTGCCACGGCCGTCGAGGAGCTGGTGAACGAACGAGCCACCGGAGCGGCGTCGCTCGCGGAGCTGGTCAGCCAGTTGCAGGCGCCGCGCGCGATTTGGA
>CAYZLT010000131.1:0-7239 GCA_964479175.1 uncultured Solibacteraceae bacterium
GCGACCCGATGCCAAGCGCAACTTCCGCGTCCCGTTTGGACCCGTGTTGCCGATGCTCGTCATCATTTCGTGCTTCTGGCTGATGCTCAGCCTGCCGGTCCTCACGTGGGTGCGGTTCCTCGTGTGGCTCGACCTCGGCCTGATCATCTACTGGGCCTATGGCCGTGTGAACAGTACGTTGGCCGATCCGCAGGAACGTGCCCGCCGGACGTCTATGCAGTCGCTGGCCAACTTTACGACCGCCTTCGGCGGGCTGGCCATCTTCAACGGATTTGCCATGACGATTCTCGGGTTCTTCACCGAGTGGGGCATCACCAACGAAACGACCGCCAAGTGGCATGAGATCGGGGTCACGGCGGAACAGGCCGACATCTTCGGTCTGCAGGTGTTGGCGGTTTCCGTCGCCATCTTCATCGCCGGTCGCGTGTTATCGAAGGTGTCCGGGGAGAAATAGTGAACGGGACGGAAGTCGCCAAGGCGATTCGCGCAGAAGTCAGGCCACGGGTGGAGACGTTTGTCTCCACCCGTGGTCGCGCCCCGGGGTTGGACATTGTGCTGGTGGGCGATGACCCCGCATCACACATTTACGTCCGCAACAAGGAACGTGCGGGCACTGAAGCCGGACTGATTGTGCGTGTGCACCGCCTGGCTGCGGAGTCCACCGTGGACCAGGTGCTCGCGAAGGTGCTGGCTCTGAATGCCGACGACTCGTGTGACGGCATTCTCGTGCAGGCCCCGCTTCCGAGCGGCATCGGCAAACACGGGACCGAGCGGGTGTTTGATGCGATCGATCCACGCAAGGACGTCGACGGCTTCCACCCGCACAATGTCGGTCTGCTCGTGCAGGGCCGTGCGGCGCTGAAGCCGTGTACCCCCTCAGGCGTGATCGAGCTGATGGATCGCCTCGGTCTAACCATCGCAGGCAAACATGCGGTCGTGATCGGGCGCAGTGAAATTGTCGGCAAGCCGATGGCCCTGTTGCTGTTGCAACGCGACGCCACGGTCACGATCTGCCACTCAAAAACGCCGGACCTTCAGGCGACGTGCCGCGGGGCAGACATCCTCGTGGCGGCGATCGGTCGCCCGGGGTTTGTCACACCGGCGTTCGTGAAACCTGGAGCGGTGGTCATCGACGTCGGCATCAACCGCGTCGACTCACGCGCCGCGATGGTGGGCTTGTTTGGTGCCGATCATCCGCGTGTCGCGACCTTCGACACCAAGGGCAGTGCCGTGGTCGGCGACGTCCACCCGGCGGTTGCGTCGATCGCATCAGCGATGACGCCGGTACCCGGCGGTGTCGGACCACTGACGATCGCGATGCTCCTCAAGAACACGGTGACGGCCGCCGAACAGCGCGGCTGACACGCTCCCAGACCGCGCGCGTGTGGGCATCGGTCTGCTCAAGTGTCCCCGACGTATCAATCACGTAGTCCGCGCGCGCGACTTTGTCGGCCAGGGGCAGCTGGGCGCCGATCCTGGCCTGCGCTTCTGTGACCGACAGTCCATTGCGGGCCACGAGGCGTTCCAACTGTTGGGCCGGCTTACAGGCCGCCACGATCACCACATCAAAGTCACCCTCACGCCCGGTTTCGTACAGCAACGGAATATCGGCCACACCTGCGGGCGCCTGCAGCGTGGCAAACCACTGCGTGATGGCCGCAAACACACGTGGATGAATGATGCCCTCGAGGTCGTGTCGCGCCAGGGCGTCGGCAAAGACGATCGACCCCAGCGACTCCCGATTGAGCGATCCGTCCAGGTGGATCACGTCGCGTCCGAAGCGGTCGACGATGGCCTGAAAGCCGCTGGTGCCCGGGGCGACCACGTCACGCGCGAGCTGGTCGGCGTCAATGGTGGGCACACCAAGGGCCGCGATCGTCGCCAGACAGCGCGACTTCCCAGTGGCGATCCCGCCGGTCAGCGCGACTGGAAGCACTACGCTGACGCTCCTCCCGGACCGTCCGAGTCCGCGTCGCTGGCTGGGGTGATGCGCTCCTCAACGAAGGTATTCCACTCGTGGCACTGCGGGCACTGCCAGAGCAGCCCCGTGCTGCGGTACCGGCAGCGGGTGCAGACGTGCGGGTCGAGATAAAAGACCGACTGGCGCGTGATGTCGATGTACCGCGCCACAAGCGGCAGCGGCAGCGACAGAGCTGAGAGCAGGGCCCAGATGGCCTGGTGAATGGCAATGGCGTGTGGGTTGTGTTCCAGGGCCCCGAAGAGCAGCTCGAGCGCACGCGCCGGGTTGCCGTGCGCCACAAGATGTCGGGCCAGCGCGGTGCGTGCCCGCCATTCGCGTGGGGCCAGCGCGGTCAGTCGTTGACAGAGCGCGACAAATCGATCCCGTTTGCCCTGCTGGACGTACAGCGTTTCCAGACGTTCCAGGGGGAGATGTGCGCGGTCCGGCGACACGTCGATCGCCTTCTCCCAGATGCGCGCCGCTCCTTCGGCGTCACCCTGCTGCAGACGTACGTCGCCGAGGCTGAGGTAGGCCGGAATCACCTTGGTGTCGAGGGCGATGGCGGCTTCGAAGCGCCGCGCGGCTTCGGTGAAGTCCTTGCGCCCGGATGCCTCGATCCCGAGCTCATGTTCGAGAAACGCGAGGATGGTATTGGACCGTGCCTGGGCCGCGGGTGATCCGATGGCGGCCAGTTTCTGCCGGGTGGCATAGGCGTCCTGCCATTGATGCTGTTCTTCCTGCATCTTCTCGAGGTTGCTCAGCGCCGCCTCGTTCTGCGGGTCGAGTTTGATGACCTCTGAAAACGCTTCCGTCGCGCGATCCACAAACCCGGACTGGCGGTAGTCGAGGCCGAGGCAGAGCAGCACGTTGGCGTGTTCCATCGGGTTGAGCCGTGGGCGCTGGAGCAGAGCCTGATGTTCCTGAATGGCGCGTCCCACCTGGCCCCGTTCGCGGTACAGGTTGCCGAGCATCAGTCGCAGTTCCAGCGCATCAGGATCGAGGTCGAGCGCGGCTTCAAATTGTTCGATCGCCAGGTCCACGCGACCGGCGACGAGGTAGTTGAGGCCCACGATGAAGTGCGGTGTCTGACGAATGCGTCGACGATCGACCCACTTGCCCTGCACCAGTTTGTAGCGCTCCCACGCCTTGCCGCCGGCGATGCCGAGCAGCAGGGCGACGAGAATCGCCGGGAGGATAAACGCACTGTCCATGTAATGGTCCGGAGACGTCAGGTCAGATGGGCACGCAGCAGCGCGTCCCAGCGGCCTCGACCGCGCAGGATCAGTTCGAGGAACTCGCGGACGGCCCCGTGACCGGCGTACGAGTCGGTGACGTAGTGCACCCGTGACCGCACGTCTTCACACGCGTCCCGGGGCGCGGCCGACAACCCCACGCGGCGCAGCACCGGCAGGTCGATCAGGTCATCTCCCATGTAGGCGACCTGGTCATCCTTGAGGCCCAAAGAGGTCACCAGATGGATGTAGGCGGCGCGTTTATCGGCCTCACCCTGCAGGACGAGGGTGATGTTCAGCTCCTTCGCACGTCGGGTGGTGGCGTCTGACGCACGGCCGCTGAGCAGCCCGATTTCGAGGCCGGCCCGTTGCGCCCAGACAATGGCGGCGCCGTCGCGAATCGAAAAGGCCTTCCACTCGTCGCCGCTGCCGGCGATCGCCACCGTCCCATCGGTCAGCACGCCGTCCACGTCCAGCAAGACGAGACGAATGTTTCTCGCGCGCGCTTCCAATTGGTCGGTGGTGGCCGCCATCAAATCATCTCCGTGCGCCACAAGTCGTGCAGATGGACGACGCCCTCGGCGCGGTCGTCGCCGGTGACGACGATGACCGAGGTGATCTTGCGTTCTTCCATCAGGCGCAGCGCCTCGACCGCCAGCACGGTTCGTGCAATGGTCACAGGTCGTGGCGTCATGATGTCGCCGGCGGTCTGGGTGAGCAGGGCAGACCCGGCGGTGAGGTGTCGCCGGAGGTCGCCGTCGGTGACCAGGCCAAGGAGCACGCCCTGGGCGTCCACGACACAGGTCATGCCGAGGCGTTTGTCCGTGATCTCATGAATCACGTCCGGCATGCGCGTGTCCGGAAACACGGCGGGCAACGCGTCGCCGGCATGCATGAGCGATTCGACCCGCATGAGCTTCTTGCCGAGGCGTCCGCCCGGATGCAGATTCGCGAAGTCTTCTTCCCTGAACCCTTTGCGGCGCGACAAGGCCAGGGCGAGCGCGTCGCCCAGTGCCAGCGATGCCGTCGTGCTGGCCGTCGGTGCGAGATTGAGCGGACACGCTTCTTCCGCGACATGGCAGCTCAGCGAGACATCAGCCGCGAGCGCCAGTGTGGAGCCAGGGTGGCCGGAGATGACCACCAGCTGCGCGCCGATGCGCCGAATGGCTTCGACCAGACGCACGAGTTCCGCGGTCTCTCCACTGTGCGACAGGGCGAGCACGACATCTTCCCTGCGGACCGCGCCGAGGTCGCCGTGAATCGCTTCGGCGGGATGCAGAAAAAATGCGGACGTGCCCGTGCTCGAGAGCGTCGCGGCGATCTTGTGCGAGATGATCCCCGACTTGCCCATGCCCGACACGATCACGCGCCCCTGACAGTCGTGGAGGACATCGACCGCGCGCACAAACGACTCGGACAGCTGCGGGATCAGTCCCAGGATGGCTTGCGCCTCGGTTTCCAGGACCTGACGGGCGATGTGCAGGGAATCGTGCGGTTCAGGGGTCATGAGGGGTCGTCGTGTGACCGTACCACGTTGTGGATGGCCACGAGTTGGCGAAGCAGGGGCTCGAGCAGGTCGAGCTTCAACGCATTTTGTGCGTCGCTCCTGGCTTTGGTCGGATCCTCGTGGACCTCCAGGAAGATCCCGTCCACACCGGCGCCGACGCCGGCACGCGCCAGCGGCGTGATGTATTGGGCGAGACCCGCCGTGACGCCATCCCCGCCACCCGGCAGTTGGAGGCTGTGGGTGACGTCGAAGATCACGGGCACGCCGAGTTCGCGCATCATCGGGAACCCACGCATGTCCACCACGAGGTTGTTGTAGCCGAATGAGAACCCGCGTTCGGTGAGGCACACATTCGGGTTGCCCGCCGCGACCACCTTGGCCACGGCGTGTTTCATATCCTTTGGCGCCAGGAACTGGCCCTTCTTGATGTTGACCACCCGGCCTGTTTTGGCAGCCGCCACTATAAGGTCCGTCTGTCGCGACAGAAATGCGGGGATCTGGAGCACGTCGGCGACTTCCGCCACGGGAGCCGCCTGCTCCGGCGAGTGAATGTCGGTGAGCACGGGCACACCGAGTGCGTCTTTGACACCCTGGAGGGCCTTCAGGCCCTCCGTCAGTCCCGGTCCACGAAATGACGAGGCGGACGTGCGATTGGCTTTGTCGAACGACGCCTTGAACACGTAGGGCAGGCCCACCCGTGTGGCAAGCGCCGCAATGGCACCGCCCAACGCAATCACGTGTGCGGGACTCTCAATGACACACGGCCCCGCGATGAGCACCAGTTCGCGCCCGCCAAGGATGACGTTGTCGGAAATACGGACCTTATTGACCACCGTCTTCATTGCCTCATCGTCTCCGGTCGCCGATGGCGGTCACGTTGGTGGCCTGCCCCTGCTTCGCCAGCTTGTATCGGTGTGCCGCATCCACAAATCCCGCAAACAGCGGATGTGGGCGCAGCGGCTTGGACTTGAACTCCGGATGGAACTGCACCGCGACGTACCACGGGTGATCCGGCAACTCGACGATCTCGACAAACTTTCCGTCCAGCGAGCGGCCGACGATGCGCAGGCCCTTGTCGGTCAGGGCCTTTTCGTACTGACAGTTGAACTCGTAGCGATGGCGATGGCGTTCGTGAATGATCTCGTCGCCGTACAACTTGAACGACAACGAATCCGGTGCGAGTCGGCAGGCGTAACTGCCCAGGCGCATCGTGCCGCCCATGTCGTCCACGCCGAGCAGGTCGCGCAGTTTGTAGATGACCTTGTGTTCGGCGTCTTCCACCACTTCCGTCGAATCGGCGTCGCTGAGCCCGGCGACGTTGCGGGCAAACTCGACCACCGCCCATTGGAAGCCGTAGCAGATCCCGAAGTAGGGAATGTTGTTGGTGCGCGCAAACTGGGCGGCCGCCATCATGCCGCGGCTGCCGCGATCGCCAAATCCGGGCGCGACCAGGATGCCCGTGGCATCGTTGAGCAACGCGAGGCCATCCGGCTGTTCGAGTGCCTCCGCCTCGACAAACTTCAACGTGACCTTGAGCTGGAGCCCGAAGCCGCCGTGATACAGCGCCTCATTGATGCTCTTGTAGGAGTCTTCGTATTCGACGTATTTGCCAATGAAGTGAATAACGACGTCATCCTGCGGCTGCCGGATGCGGCCGACCAACTCCTGCCACGCGTCCATGTTGGCTTCGGTCTGCGGCAGGTGGAGGCGTTCAAGCAGGATGCGGTCGAGGCCTTCACCGGCCAAACTCAGCGGCACTTCATAAATGCTGTCCACGTCACGCGCCGTGATGACGGCTTCTTCGTCCACGTCGCAAAACAACGCAATCTTGCCCTTCATGTCCGGGTCGAGAGGACGGTCACACCGGCAGAGCAGCACGTCGGGTTGAATGCCGATGGACCGCAGGTCGCGCACGCTGTGCTGCGTGGGTTTGGTCTTGAGTTCATGCGCTGACGCAATGTACGGCACCAGCGTCAGGTGGACAAAGAGGGCGTTTTCTTTGCCGACGTCCTGACGGAACTGACGAATGGCCTCGAGGAACGGCAGGCTCTCGATGTCGCCCACCGTGCCGCCGATTTCCACGAGCAACACATCGACGCCCGACGCAGCGGATCGGATGCTGTCCTTGATCTCATTGGTGATGTGCGGAATGACCTGCACCGTGCGTCCGAGGTAGTCTCCGCGGCGTTCCTTCTGGATGACCGAGGCGTAGATCTTGCCCGTGGTCCAGTTGTTGTTGCGTGTCGCCACCATGTTGGTGAATCGCTCGTAGTGGCCCAGGTCAAGGTCCGTCTCCGCGCCGTCGTCGGTCACGTAGACCTCCCCGTGCTGGAAGGGGCTCATGGTGCCGGGGTCGACGTTGATGTAGGGATCAAACTTCTGCAGCGCGACCTTGTAGCCGTGGCCCTCGAGCAGGCAGCCGATGGACGCGGCCGCCAGGCCCTTGCCCAGAGAGGAGACCACGCCCCCGGTGACGAAGATGTATTTGACGGGCCGTTCAGGGTTGGAGTGGGACATCACGAGGTTACGCATAAGAGGAT
>CAYZLT010000131.1:7249-9266 GCA_964479175.1 uncultured Solibacteraceae bacterium
CGGGCCAGGTCTTCGGGCGTGTCCACCGACGGGGAGGCGGCAGCGACGGCGACGGTGTGCAGCCGGATGCCGTGTTCGAGGGCTCGCAATTGTTCGAGCCCTTCCGACTGTTCAAGGGGCGTCGGCGCCAGTTGCGCCAGGCGCAGCAGGGTGTCGCGGCGGTACACGTACAGTCCCAGATGCCGCCAGGCCGGCGCGGGTGTCGCGCCAGGCCGATGGTACGGGACTGCCGCACGCGTGAAGTACAGGGCGTCTCCGGCAAGGTTGACGACCACCTTGACGACGTTCGGATTATCCGCCTCTCCGGGCGCAAGCGGCGTGCGCAAGGTACCCATCAGAATCGTCGGGTCGGCCAGAAGCGGCGCGATCGCGGCATCCACCGAGCCCGGGTCGAGCATCGGTTCATCACCCTGAAGATTGACGATGATGTCGGCGGAGAGGTGGGCGGCGACCTCTGCGAGGCGGTCGGTGCCCGACCGATGATCGGCGCGGGTCATGACCGCGGTGCCGCCAAAACCGTCCACTGCCTCAGCGATGCGAGGGTCGTCGGTGGCGACCAGGACGGCATCCACGAGCCGGGCTTCGACCGCGCGGGCGTACACGTGCGCGATCATCGGTTTCCCGGCGATGAGAGCGAGGGGTTTTCCAGGGAGACGAGTGGCCTGATATCTGGCCGGGATGATGGCGACGATCCGGCCGTGCACTCCGAGCCCAGCGGGAACAACTACTGGCACGAGGAATCTTAGCGCAAGCTCAGAACCAAGTCGAGCGTTATGCGGCTGTGACGTTCGGGTGTTAGGATCGCAGACGTTCAAGCACATGCCACGTTTCAGGATCGCACTTCTGTTGGGCGTCGGCGTGCTGGCGACGACCTGGGTGTCGGCGCCGGCCGCGCCAACCGCGCCGCCGACACCGGTGTCGGTCGAGGATATGTCGCGCATCGAGGCCCTGGCCCCTCTGGCCGGAGAGCTTGATCAGGAAGTGGATCGGCTGCGCGCGCAGTTGGCGACGGTGCCGAAGGCTCCCGAACCTCGACGGGACCCGTTCTCGTTCGGCGATTGGCGCCCGGCCCCACGCGAGGCACTGCCGGTGATCGTTGCCGAGTCTCCCGTGGAGCTGCTGGCCGAGTTGCCGCCCGCCGTGTTGTGGCCCTCGCTGGCGGCCGTGATGGTCGACCCCACCGGCACCACCGCCATTGTCGCCTGGGGCGACACCATCGAGTTCCTCACAGCGGGCGGAACCTTCAAGGACTTCCGCGTCGTGACCATCTCGGGCACCACACTCGACCTGCGGCACGAACCCACAGGGGCGCTCCGCACCCTCACACTCCGATAGCCATCTGCGATCACCCGATCGCCGATCACCCCATATAATGTCGTGTTGGTCGCATCGCGCGGGTAGCACACGAGTGGTGCAATGCGCTGATGCGGCAGGAAACACGCGGGGAAACGATCGGTGACGTCCACTTTTCCACACGGTTTTCAACAGATCCTGTGAAGATCTCGTAACGTCCGTGCCAATTGGGCAGGGACGTGACCTAATTCTTTCGGAAAAGAGCGACACGAATGACTCCCTCCGCCATCACACGCACTGACAAGACACTGAGCGTTCCCGATCAGCCCATCCTTCCCTTTATTGAAGGGGATGGCACGGGACCGGACATCTGGCGCGCCAGCGTGCGCGTCTTTGATGCGGCCGTCGCGAAGGCCTACGGCGGGACGCGAGCGATCGACTGGCGCGAAGTGCTCGCTGGCGAAAAAGCATTCAAACAGACCGGCCAGTGGTTGCCTGAAGAGACGCTCGCGGCGTTCCGTCAGTATCTCGTTGGGATCAAAGGCCCGCTGACCACCCCGGTCGGTGGCGGCATTCGCTCCCTCAACGTGGCGCTGCGGCAGGAGCTCGACCTTTACGTCTGTTTGCGGCCCGTCCGGTATTTCCGCGGGATGGAAACGCCGGTCAAACGCCCTGATCTGGTGGACATGGTCATCTTCCGCGAGAACACCGAAGACATCTACGC
>CAYZLT010000132.1:0-1970 GCA_964479175.1 uncultured Solibacteraceae bacterium
CGCGACCAGGTAGTTCAGCGAGTTGGCGATGAAATACAGCGACGTCATGCGCAGGCGCGGCTTGATGTTCGCCTCGGGCATCTGCTGCTTGATGTCGGTCACATGCACCGACTGCGGCAGTCCCTTGACCGCGCCATGCAGTTCGCCGGTCAACGTATCAAACGTCGGTGACAGATCCACACGCGCGGTCGGAATTCCAAAGGTCTTGGCGAGCAACAGAGCATCGGCCTCATCCTGCACGTGGCTGTAGCAGGGCAGGATCACGCCCAGCACCCGGTTCGGCGTCGCCATCTGGCACAACCTGGCCACCACGGCCGAGTCAATCCCGCCGCTCAGGCCAATAACATACCCATGCGCGCCGGCATCCTGCGCACGGTCACGAAGCCACTCGACGATGAGGTGTGCGCGGTCGGAGGACATACCGCCCAATTATTACAGGTTCGACCGCTTGGTGAGATTTTCCAGTGCTTCGGCCGCCGGCGAATCAGGCCATGTCGGCAGCGGCGCGGCGGTATACGTGGCGTGCGCCAGTTCTCCCTGAAAAAAAGCCACCTCCGCCGCCATCCACGCCATCCGGGCCCACACAAACAGCACCACGAAGAGGAGGGTGACAAAAAACGTGTACATGTCCGAGTCTCCTGGTGTGGGCGCGGCGCTGTACCAGAGCCGGGCCACGGCGGCGACGCCAAACACATTCAGGAACAGCAGCCCCAGGATCCGCAAGGGCCGACGACGGATGAATCGAATGGCGGCACCCACGGTTCCAATTACGCTGCGGCGATCTTCCACGACGGTGCGGACCTGTGCGTAGGCGCTGATCAGGCCGATCATCGCCAGCACGAGGACGAGCATCGCGTACAACACCACACGCACCGTGATCGCATCACGTTGGGTCGTCAGGTCGTTGACCCACCGGCCCCAGATCGTGCCAAACAGGTAGGGATACAGCCACGCACCCACCGCCCAATACAGCGGTCCGATGATCAGACCGAGGCGGAGGAATCGCACGCCGTATTCACCACAGGCCGCAAAAAACGCCGCTGCGCGGATGGGCCGTGCGCGCGCGAATCGGTCGAGGACGCCGCCCGTCAGGAACATCCAGAGGAGGACGTACGCGCTGAGCGATCGGAGCTGGTCACCCGTGAGTGGGGTCTGGGGTCGATCCGCCCGGAGTTCGTCGAGGGAGCGATCAAACAAGACCGCAATCAGGATCGTCATGGCCGCAAGGCCGGTCGTCACCGCTGGTGCACGCAGCGCCCGCCGCCATCCTTCCAGGAATGCACCCACTGCCGTTGACATCGTGGCATCCTATCTCAACCTATGGATTGGCTTCTCGCCTCGTTGCTCGTGTTTGTCCTCCAACAGCCCCCGGTGCCTCCTGCGCCACCGCAGCCCCCGGGCAAACCGCCCTCGGGACAGCCGCCCTCGGGACAGCCGCCCGTCGAAATAGAAGAAGAGATTTTTGTCACCGCCACCCGAACCGGACGGCTGGCTGCTGATCAGGTCGTCCGCGTCGAAGTGGTGAACCGCGAGGAGATCGAAGAGAAGTTGCTGATGACGCCCGGCGACATCGCGATGTTGCTCAATGAAACGAGCGGCATCCGGCTGCAGCCCACCTCGCCCGCCCTTGGCGCGGCCGCCGTGCGTGTGCAGGGTATGCCCGGCCGGTTTACCGCCGTGCTGACCGATGGGTTGCCGATCAATGGCACCCAGGTCGCGTCCGTCGGGCTTCTGCAGATTCCCCCCATGGATTTGCAGCAGGTGGAAGTCATCAAGGGGGCGGCCTCGGCGATGTACGGCCCCTCCGCGCTTGGCGGCGTCATCAATCTGGTGACTCGTCGTCCAACACCAGAGCACGAAGGAGAGTTGCTGCTCAACGCCACGACGCGATCGGGGGCCGATGCCGTGTTGTGGGCGTCGGGCCCGGTGTCGCCGACGGTCGGGTACACCTGGCTCACCGGCGCACACGC
>CAYZLT010000132.1:1980-9240 GCA_964479175.1 uncultured Solibacteraceae bacterium
CGCACAGGTGGCCGAGGATGTGGACAACGACGGATGGGCGGACCTGCCGCGGTATCGACGGTTCGTGACCAGGCCGAAGTTGTCGCTGACGACCGGCGCCGGCACGTTGGACATGACCGCAGGCGTGACCGCCGAGCGCCGCCGCGGGGGACTCATCAATGACATCGAAGGGCGTCAGTCGATCAATACCGACCGCGTGGACTTCGGCGCCACCGGACGACGCCCCCTCGGTGGCGGAATCGCGGTGGCAAAAGCCACCTACGTTCGGCTCGCGCACGGCCACGGATACGGCCAGACGGGCTACGGCCTCATTGAATATGACGACCGTCACGAGTCTGCGACAGTGGAAGGCTCGATGCTCTGGTCGCGCGGAGACCATACCTTCGTGGCCGGCGGTGGGTTCGACGCGCAGTGGTACCGCCGACAGATGGCGGGTGACGACTACACGTGGGCGACGCCGTCGCTGTTTGTTCAGGACGACGTGACCCTGTCGGATAACGCGACGATGTCGCTCAGTGGCCGCATCGATCTGCACAGCGAATACGGCCTCTTGTGGAGTCCTCGCGCGACGATGCGCTGGCGCCCGGCGCCATGGGACGTGCGGCTCTCGGTGGGACGCGGCGCATTTGCGCCGACGATCTTTGTTGAGGAGGTCGAGGAGGTAGGCCTTCACCGCGTTGGCAATTCAAAGCCGGACAAGGCGGAAACCGCCGAGTCCGCCTCGCTCGACGTGACTCGCGAGTTTGGACCCTTGTCCGTATCGGTGACGGGGTTTGCGGCCGTCGTGCACGACCCCGTGATCACGGCGATCGTCACCGACCGTGGCGCGCGCCTTGAGGTGTTCAACGCCACGCGGCCCGAGAGCGCGATCAAAATTCACGGCGTCGAGGCCTTCGCGCGCGTACGCCGTGGGCCGTGGGTCGCCACTGCCACCCACACGTGGCTGAGCGCGACCGAGGGCGGCGATGCCGATCGCTCACGCGTCGACGTCCCGCTGACCCCACGACAGACGTTCGGACTCATTGCGGCCTGGGAACAACACGGTACTGCGCGTGTGGGTTTCGAGTTCTACTACACGGGCCGGCAGCGTCTTGACGACAACACCTACCGCACGGAGAGCGAGCCGTACACGATTATCGGGATGCTGGCCGAGCGGCGTTTCGGACGTGTGCGCGCGTTCGTGAATCTCGAGAATCTGACAGACGTTCGTCAGTCCGACTACAACCCGCTGTTGCTGCCGACGCCGACGATTCTTGGCAAACGTGCGGTCAGCGCGTGGGCGCCGCTTGACGGCCGCACGATCAATGCGGGCGTCAGGATCGGGTTCTAGCCCTTCGACTCGGGCTCAAGGCAAGTTCCCGCACCAGCGTGCCGACCATGCCTGCCACCGTAAAGGGTTCGGCCACTTGTGGTGACGCGATGCCCAGCGCGGAGGCCGCCGCAGCGGTGACGGGGCCGATCGCGACGACCACCGTCTGATTGAGCAGATCGGCGGCCTGGTCGCGGCCGATCAGATCCACAAATCGCTGCACGGCGGTCGGCGTCGTGAATGTCACCGCGTCGACAACGCCGTCGAGCAACTGTCGATACAGATCCTGCGCGGCGGCGGTTTCCGACGACCCGGCTACCGTGCGATACGCGATCAAGTCCGTGGCATCGGCGCCGCGACGACCCAGTTCGGAGGCCAGAGTCTCGCGCGCCTGCTCCACGCGCCCGTGGTCCGGTCTGACGACCAGCACACGCGCGCCAGAGAGTGCCCCGTCCGCGCCGTTCGCCTCAATCGCGTTCGCCGTGGCCTCAGTGCCCGATTCCGGCACCACCACGTCCGGCCGCAGTCCGAACGACTCCAGTCGATCGGCCGTGGACGGTCCGATCGCAGCGACGCGCACGCCACCGAGCGCACGCAGGTCGCGCGATCCGTTCAAAAGCGACGCACAGAAGCGGCTCACCGCATTGGCCGACTCGAACACGATCCAGCGGTACTGATGGGCAGACGCGACCGCGCGATCCACCGCTTCGGGATCCTCTGCCGGGACCAGACGGAACGTCGGCGCTTCGATTGTCTGTGCGCCAAGCCCTTCAAGCAGGTCCACCAAATCACGTGCCTGCTCGCGCGATCGCGTCACCACGATCCGTTTGCCGAACAATGGACGTTGATCGAACCAGCGCAGGTGACCACGCAGGCCGGCCACCTCACCCACAATCAGTAACGCGGCATCGTCGCGATTCTCGACGACGGCGGACAGTTCCGTCAGGGTGCCCGTGATCGTGTGTTGCTGCGGCAGTGTGCCGGCGTAAATCAGGGCCGCGCTCTGGGAGGCGGGCCGGCCATGTTTGATCAGCATCGCCATAATGGCGGCCGCCTGACGGCCGTGTGTGTAGGCGGCGATGGTGCCGTCGAGTGAGGCCAGCGCCTTCCAGTCCACGTCGGGTGCGGCTTCGCCGGCCGACTCGTGGCCGCGCAGAAACACCAGCGCATCCTGTCCACCGGGATATGTGATGGGCACACCGGCATACGCCGAGCCCATCGCGAGCGGCACGCCGGGCACCACCTCAAACGGCACCCGCTGTTCGTGCAGGAACAACGCCTCTTTGGCGCCGCTGCCGAAGAGGAACGGATCGCCCCACTTGAGCCGCGCGACGAGTTTGCCCTCGCGCGCTTTTTCGGCAATCAGCATCGCGATGGCATCCTGCGCCATCGGGCCTTCGGCCGGCGCACCAACCTCAATGCGCTCCGCCTCAGGACGCGCCATGCGCAACAGCCGCGCCACGTCGCGGTCGTAAACGACAACGTCGGCGTCGGCCAGCACATGGTGGCCGCGCATGGTCAGCAGGCCCGGATCCCCGGGACCCGCGCCGATGAGGACGACACGTCCCCGTGTGGATGGGTGAGAGGCGTGATGTGATGACCGGTCATTCATAGGCGTGGGGGAGTTTTGGGAATGGCC
This sequence comes from uncultured Solibacteraceae bacterium, assembly GCA_964479175.1. Taxonomy (GTDB): domain Bacteria; phylum Acidobacteriota; class Vicinamibacteria; order Vicinamibacterales; family SCN-69-37; genus SYFT01. Next base: position 4,929 of record CAYZLT010000132.1, read on the forward strand.
GGGGCGAAGTAGCCCCGCTTGGTTCTGGCGACCGTGCTTGGGCGGTCGACCTTGACGACGATCGCGCGCCAGGCGCCGTCACGTTTGAGATTTTTCGACGAGTACCCAATCGCGTACTGATTCGCGAGTTCGTCGGCGATGAGTTGGTAAATCGCCGGCAACTGCGCCGCATCGTCCACAAAAAACACGCGACCACCGGTTTCCTGCGACAACGTGCGAAGTACGAAATCGGCTTCGTTGAAACCGCGCGTCGGGCGGTCGGCCTTGGCCCGCAGCCCGATCGCGTAGACGGCCACTTCCGAGCGCTTCGACGATTCGAGAACATCCTCGTAGGCGATGAGGCTCGACGTGTCTTCGCCGTCGGAAAGAATCACCACCGCCTGGCGGCGAATGTCCGCCTTGGACGTCGCCCGGACACGTTTCATCTCGCTGAGCGCGACGTAGATCGCGTTGTAGAGCGAGGTGGACCCGCCGACCTGCGTCTTGCGGATGGCGCTTTCGAGCAGGATCGGGTCGTTGGTAAAGGGCTGCAGGATCTCCACGCGGCTGTCGAAGTCGATGATCTGCGCGGTGTCCGAGCCGGTGAGACGTCTGGCGAACCCGATGGCGCCTTCCTGGGCAACAGCGAGCTTGGTGTCCATGCTCGTGCTGGTGTCAATCAACAACGAGAGTGCGATGGGTTGCGCGGCGCGGGAAAAAAACGAGATGTCCTGCTGCACGCCGTCTTCGTAGACTGCAAACGACGACTGGTCGAGACCGGGGACCAGTTTGTCGCTTTCGGTGACGGTGATGTTCAGGGACACCACGTCGATGCCCCCACGAAAAATCTGCGCGGAGAGCGGCAACGAGGCGGCCACGACGGCCGCCAGGACCGTCAGGCGTAGTGGCCCCCGGATCATTTGCCCACCATCTATTTATTCGTCCAGCGTGGGGCCGTCAACCGGTAGCCCTCAAGGGCCAACCGCACGTCGAGACGTTCGGGCGGAATCAGTGACTCAGGCCGGCCGTAGGTCACCGCGAACTGTGCGAGCAACTGGTCGGCGACCTCGGTGAACCGGCTCTTGAGCGCGGAGGGCGCGAAGATCATCGAGCCCTTGCCGCCGGTGCGCGCGGTGACGTCGCCGATGATCGTGGAGCGCTCCCGGCCTTCGGTCGACATCGCCGCACTGCTAAAGCCCTGACGCGTGATGGTCCACAACGAGGCGCGCGCCCCGGCGACGGCGTCAAACGCCTGTTCGTGGCGACGGTTGCTGAACTCCGGACCGTTTTCATCAATGTACGCCACGATGGCGCCGCGGGCCGGCTGGCGCTTGCCGAGGGCAGCGGCCGACTCGATTACCGCGTCAATGAAGTAGGCGCCTGAACTGGAACCCGCAAACAGGGTGTCGATACCGCGATTGAGCGCCACCGCGCTTGTCGTGTAGTCGGTGGCCAGGGTCGGCCGCTCGCCGAACGTATACAGCGCGACCTGTGAATCGGGGCTTTTCGCCCAGATGGCCGCTCCAAAGGCCCGAACCGCATCGCGCATGTCGGGAATCGACGCCTGGGAGGCCGTGCTCGTGTCCACCAACAGCGCAATCTGGAGGGGGGTGGTGGCCGGCTCAATCTTGAGCACTTCCCGGGCGACTCCGTCTTCCCGGACGGTCACGGCGGTCAGGGGCAGGGTCGCCGGCGGTTTGCCCTGTTTATCCTGCACGGTGATGAAGATGGTCTGGTCCCGCAGGGCCCGCTGGAGGGCGGCCAGGTCAGTGGTGACCGCCGTACACGCCACCGCGGCCAGGAGCAGAATCCGCAGGAAAGTTGCCATGTCCGCAGTATACCGCCCGGGCCGTGGGCGGGTGCCCGGGGATGTCCCGTCGCTAGTGAACAGATTCACAAGGCCGTGGTATATTTCCAAGGCTTGACCGCCCGGGGAGGCGACAGCCGAGGGCCGGACGGTTTAGAATTGGCCGCTTGGCAAAGCCTGAAGTTCCACGGAAGGGCGGTCTGCAATCCGCCATGCGGGCGTTCCAGGAGAACGTTCACCGGGCGGGTCCGGCCGCGACGGCCAGTTACACCCTGATCGGCGGCATCTTGCTGCTGGGGGGACTGGGCTACTGGGCGGATGCGACATGGGGCACCTCGCCGTGGTGGCTCCTGACCGGGTTGTTCGTCGGGATTGCCGCCGGGTTTTACGCGATCGTCAAGTCGACCATGCGCCCGAAATGAACGGACGCACGCTGTGGTGGGCGATGGGCGTGGCGGTGGCCGCAGGGTGCCTGTGGGCCGTGACCGGCCGCGGTATCGAAGTGTTGCTCGGTGTGGTGGCGCCGGTCGTGACGACGGCGGTCTCCTGGGTGTCGGTGACACGGGCGTGGGCCACGGCGCCCGCGTCGTCGTTGGCGGTGTTGATTCGGGGCTTCGCGGTCAAGGCGGTGTTCTTTGTCGCCTGGGTCACGATCGTGCTGAAGGGGTTTGAGGTCCGGCCCGAGCCGTTTGTGGCCAGCCTGACCGCGTCGTTTCTGGTGCTGCACTTCATCGAAGCATGGCACCTCAAACGGCTGATGCAGACGTAGAGTGATGACTGATATGAGTGCTGTCGATCCGGGCGCCGCGCAGGGCAAGTTCAACGCCGCTGACACCATCATTGGCCACGTCGCCAATACGGGACTCGATCACCCCATCATTCACATTCCCGACATTTACACATTCGGGATCAACTTCTCTGTCACCAAACACGTGTTCATGGTGTGGGTCGTCGCCACCGTGATTTTTGTGGTCGTGACCGCGATGGTCCGCCGCTATCTCGCACAGGGTCGGCTCGTGCCCACAGGCGGCATGAACGCTCTTGAGGCCGGTGTCGAGTTTGTCCGTGACTCCATCGTGCTGCCCAACGTCGGTAAAAAGTGGGTCATGGCCTGGACCCCGCTCCTGCTGACTTTTTTCCTCTTCATTCTGGTGGCCAACGCGGTCGGTCTGATTCCGATCTTCGACACCCTCGCCTTGCTCGACAAGTTTGTGCTGCACACGGGTGAACACTCGTTCCTCAAGAGCCTGCTGCACGGTGGGTCCACCGCGACGGCCAACTTCAACGTCACCGCGGCGCTGGCGACCATCACGTTCCTTGCCATCATCTTCGCCGGCACGATGGCCCACGGCTTCATCCAGCACTGGAAAAATCTTGTCCCGCACGGGCTTGCGTGGCCCTTGTATTTTCTGCTGATTCCGCTTGAGTTCATCGGCATGTTGGTGCGGCCGTTTGCGCTCACGATGCGACTTGCGGCGAACATGGCCGGTGGCCACATCGCGATTCTCGCCATCCTGTCGTTTGTGTTCATCTTTGCGGAGATGACCGCCAGCAGCCTGGTCGGCACCGGTATCGGCTTTGGGTTCTCCCTGCCCCTCGCGGTGGCGATCTCGGCTCTCGAGATCATCGTCATTCTCGTGCAGGCCTACGTGTTCACGTTGTTGTCGGCTGTGTTTATCGGCATGGCCATTCACGCGCACCACTAATTTTGCCGTGACGCCCTTGACCCGCCGTCGTGATCGTGGCCGCCTGGCGGCGGAATGGTACGACGGCGCGTCAAGGGGCCACGGTTGTTGTCAGTCGTCAGGTCGTTGTAGTTAACTCTCAGGAGAAGGAAAAGGTCATGGATCTGAATCAGGTGGTTATCCTCAGCCCAGAAGCACTTACGGCCCTCAAGCCCGTGTGGCACTACATGGGAGCCGCGATCGGCTTCGGTCTTACGGTGCTTGGCGCCGGCATGGGCATCGGCAAGCTCGCCGCGGCGGCAGCCGAAGGCGTGGCACGGCAGCCCAGCGCGGCGGCGCAGATCACGGCGGCGGCCAACCTGCCGTTGTTCCTGCTGGAAGGCGCGACGATTCTGGCGCTCGTGTTCGGCCTGCTCATCGTCTTCCTGAAGTAAAAGGAGGAGACGGGTGGACACTCTCGTCAAAGTCGATCCTGGTCTCTACTTCTGGACGCTGTTCACGTTCCTGACGCTCGTCTTCCTGCTGAAGAAGTTCGCCTGGGGACCGCTGCTCAAGGCGCTGGAAGAGCGACGGGCCACGATCGAGAAGTCGGTCGAGGACGCCAAAAAGGCGACCGCGGAACTGCAGCGCGTCCAGGAAGAGTCGGCGCGACTGTTCTCTGAAGCCCGGGCGGAAGCGGCGGGTATTGTGACGCGCAGCCGTGCTGACGCCGATCGCTTCCGCGAGGAGATGCGGAAGAAGGCGATTGAAGACGCGGCCGTGATCGTCAAAAACGCCGACAAGGAAATCAAACTCGAGACGGCGCGCGCCATTGCGCTGCTCCGGACCGAAGCGGTGGATC
>CAYZLT010000133.1:0-9233 GCA_964479175.1 uncultured Solibacteraceae bacterium
GTGATTGCCGCGGCCTGGTTCCAGAATGTCGATCTCGGCTACGTCATCGCCGCGTCCATTCTTGAAGAACGGACCGGTAAGCCCTGGGAGGAGCTGATTCGGACGGAAGTGCTGGACCCGCTCAGCCTCAAGACCGCCGGCATGGGCCCGCCAGGAGTCCTGAACGAGTTGACCCAGCCTCGGGGCCACCGAAACGGCACAACACCCGTGGAACCAGGGCCGTTTGCCGACAATCCGCCGTATATGGGCCCGGCGGGCCGTCTGCATATGTCTCTGACGGACCTGGCTCGGTGGGGGCAGGAGCACCTGCGCGGGGCTCGGGGCCAGGACGGGACCCTGCTCAAGGCAGCCACTTTCGCCCGCCTACACACGTCCCTTCCGGGCGGTTCGTACGCGCTCGGGTGGGTGACCGAGCCACCGGCCACCCGCCGCATCATCTGGCACAACGGGTCAAACACCATGTGGTACGCCATCCTGATGCTGGATCCGGCGGCCGACCGTGGGGTGGTGTTGACCTCCAATGGCGGGATTGGCGCATCCAAGGTCCTGGACATGACGGCCCGGGCCTGGCTCCAGTAAAAGCGCCTGTACACGCCGTGCCATATAATTGATGTCGATCGATGAATTACTACATCGCCTTTCTTCGTGGTATCAACGTCGGCACGGCCAAGCGGATCTCGATGGAGGACCTCAAGGCCCTGATCGAGCGTCTCGGTTATGAGGATGTGCGCACCGTCCTCAACACCGGCAACGTCGTGTTTCGTGGCAAGAAGGCGGCCGAGCGGACCATTGCCGACCGAATTCAGGAGGCCCTTGAGACCCGGCACGGTTTCACCGCCAACACGCTCGTGATGACGGCCACCGACCTCGACTCGATTGTTCGCGAGAACCCGCTCGGGAAGGTCGCCACCGATCATGCGAAATACATCGTCGGTTTCGTGCTCGATCCGAAGGTGTTATCGGCCGCGCGGCCAATGACCACGCAGGAGTGGGGCGAGGAAAAGGTCGCTGTGACCAGCCGTGCGACCTACGTGTGGACGCCAACCGGCATTCTGACGAGCAAGGCGCTCAAGGCGCTCGACGCCGCCGGCAAGGACCTGATCACCACGCGCAACTGGGCGACGGTCCTCAAGATTCAGGCTGCGACGCGCGTCCGCGAGTAATTATTCGGGCGAGCCAGACACCCCAATCGACATGACGCGCCAGAAGTGGACGTCGATCAAAGACCGGATGAAGCCGGAAACGCGAGTGCAAATCGAGGCAGAGGCCCGAGGACTTGCTGATGATCTTCATCCCGATCTGTCTCAGCTTCGAAAGGCCCCGGGGTTAACGCAAGAAGCCCTGACCGTGCTGCTCGCGGCGCGCTCTGCAGACGGCGTCGAGGTTCCGATTCCGTTGTCTGACATTGAGCGACCAGGCTGAGCACTCCGACAAGCCGTCATGGTGGCGAGACAACATGGCGTGGACTACGACGCCCTCGCGGTCTATGCACGGGAGGAAGGCGCTCCGCCAGAGGACATCGTCACGCTTCCGATGTCTACCGCCACGGGCGGATCGAAGCAGACGAACCGCCGCCGCCACCGCCGGCGGAGGAACTGGAGATGTAGCGGGAGATAGACGGCCCCGGCGGATCTTGGCTGCGGATCCTGAAGGGGCCACTGGTGAGCGACGGTCACCCACTTCTACCGTGAAGCGCCGGATGCGAAGGGCAACGCGCCTGTTCCACTCGAGGGTTGCGAGCGGCAGTCATGGCCGGTCAGCGCCATCGGGTCTTTGGCTCGAATATTTGGACCACATTTGGATCATTTGCCGTACGTGAACTGGAGCATAAACCATTCACGGGCAACAAGTTAGGCCTAGCGGTTCCCGCCCGCCGTCCGTCCGTTTGGACTTCTTGACAACAATTGCCGCGCATATTGATCCAAAGCGGAAGGCTCACGAGGGCTCCCGGAGGGTGTAGCGGGCACCATTCTTTCGCCCCTCCATGACGATCGTATCCGTTCGAACCAGTTGCGCCATGACCCGCCGCAGTTGGGCCCGCGGAACTTCGGAGCCAATTCTCGCGCTGATGTCGCCCATCTTTGATCGGGGGTACCGCCGCAGGTCTTCCCGCACGAGTTCCGACAGGCGGTGCGGTTCGATCCGTCGCAGCGACGTCGGAAGCGTAATGCCCGCCGTCTGGAGCAGGGCCGGCGGGACAAAGTACCGAGTACCTTTTGTGCGACCGGCCGTGGCCACAAGTCCCAATGCCGGCAGGCGGCCCAGCCAGGTGCCGAGTGCATCAACGCTTCCGGTGTCGAGGACTTCTGACAACTCCCGAGCGGTCATGCCTTCGGACTGGGCAAGCACGCCAAGCGCGATCCGCTCCCGCTGGCCCAACTGGAACCGAGCGTCGGCGTCGGTCATGAGCCGGATGACCTCGGGCTTCAGAATCCGCCGTTGGATGACGACGTGGACCGAGTCCGGGCCTTCCGACGCTGCCGGGACCGGGCGGCCCTGAGACAACAGCCGGTCGTAGATCATGTCGTAGCCGCTGCCCTCACGTTCCATCAGGCCGAGATCGTGGAACACCCGCGCGAGTCCTTCGTTGCGGCGCCGGCTGGCATGCAGGATGTTTCTCGGGGTGACGCCCAGCGGCAGCCGGCCAGGATTGACGATCTCCATGCGGTCCGGGTGCAGGTTGATGAAGATGTCGCCGCGCTGCGTGTAGGGCCGGTGCACCAGTGCGTTGACCACCAGCTCTCGGATGACCTTTTCGTCGTAGGCGGGCACTTGTCGCCGGTACAACCCCTCCGGCAGTTCGTAACTCTCCCGGAAGTCCGGGACTTCCCGCCAGACCGCATCCACCAGGTCCACGGGCGACAGCGTCCCATCGTCCCACACCCACTTGTTGACCTTCGCGCCGTGCTCGTCGAACTTGATGGCCTGGACGATGGGCGCCGTGCCGAGCGCTCTGCGGTCGGCAGCCGTACCGACGAGGAGAACCCCGAGGTGCGTCAGCGTTTCTCCATGGGCCATGTCGTAGTGAGTGAGCAGTTCGTCAGCGTTCTTCTCGCGCACTGAGTCTTTGATCCGGGTCGATCCGCGCAATGCGCCGACGAAGCGGTCAACTGCCGCCGAATCCACGTCAGCGCGGGGGACGCCGCTCTCCATCGTTTCCCACGGGTGACCCGGCCGTTCATTCGCCAATCGCAGTACATCGTCGCCGCCCTCCGGGAGGCACGAGTCCGCGACCCGCAAGAAGAAGCGGCCATCGGCCGTTGACGCGACGCTCTGCGAGCGCTGGATGACCACTTCGACGAACTCTCCACCGTTTGCGGATCGCTGGAGGCTCGGCAGGGCTTGGACGTTGACGGTCAGTTCCTGCACCCGCTTTCGCACCCGGTCGAGCAAATCGGGCGGGATGGTCTGTGAGGCTGGTGGCTCGGTTTCATCATTCTCGATGCCAATGAGCAGTTGCCCGCCCGCGCCGTTGGCGAAACACACGCAGGTGCGCGCGATATCGTCCCACGCTGCGGTCCGCGCCAAGACGACGCGCAACGACTTGCGCTCGACGTGTTGGTCTTCCAAGGCCACGACAGCGTTATACCTGAACTTTGCCGCTCATGAGTCTAAGCAGCAGGAGGTCGCGGGCGGCGCGCAAATGGTCGACCATGTCTTCGAGCTTCGAGATGTTCTTGTACCCGTCGGTCTGCATCATGTCCGGGGCCGATTGTGGCACATCGGCCGCCACCCGCGTCCGCGAGCAAGTTTAATCCGCGTCCCTGACTCTCAGAAGTTGAGTCGGCGTGAGCCTCATCACGACCATGACCTGGGTGGACGCCGCCAACAGGGCCAACAACACGATCAGGGCCAACGCCAGTCCCAGGCTAATCGCACCAGGCAAGACGATGCCTTCAACGTATCGCTGAAGGACCGCAGCCGAGAATGACGCAGTCGCGGCACCCAGCGCGGCGCCCACGCTTGCAGCGAACAACACTTCACCAGCCACCACGCCGAGTACCCGGTGGCGTGTGGCGCCAAGCGCCAATCGAATCCCGATCTCCCGTCGTCTGCGGTTCGCATTCTGATGCACCATCGAGACGACGGCGAAGACGGCGATGCCTGTCGCCAACAGGCCATAGAGTGTCCACAGTCTGGCCGCGACCGTGGCATTGCCACGCGCTGCGCGGATGACGGCCGGAAGCTCTTCAGCACGGATGACCGTTGTGCCGGGCACGTTCTGTAGATCTGCGATGAAACTGTCGATCGCGCTTCGGCAGGCACGGACACATCCAGCCAACAGTTCAACGACCACGCTGCTTAACGGCATCCAGGTGCCATCGACCTCCTCACCGTCCTGGTATCGCCGACAATGCCAGCTACTCGATACGGCACATCACTACCATCAAAACGCACGGTGCTTCCGAGCATCTCTCGTCCGGCGCCCAGCCGGTCTGCGGCGGATTCGTTCAACACGATTTCATGGGGGGCGCCTGACAGCCCCGGGCCTCTCACCGGTATGGCGAGCGTCTGGAAGTACGCGGCATCCACCTGCGAGATGGCGGCCATGATCTTCCGGGATTCTGTACCGACAGAGAGAAATCCACGATCCTCAGCGCGGACTGGCAGTCGGGTGGTAAACCCCACACCCGTCATGCCTCTGGCTTCCGCAAGCGAGGCAATCTCGGCCCGCCGTGCGGCAAAGGCTGCTCCATTGATCGTTGATCGCTGGAGCCCGAGACTGACGGTGGCCACGCCTGCGGGGGTGTAGCCGAGCTCCAGATTCAGGAGTTGGATCAGTGCCGTGTTTGCCACAATCGCGCCCGCGATCAGCGCCGTGGCCACAGCGGCCGACAGTCCGATGAAGACCCGTCTCACAGTCCGGACGCCACCGCTGACCAGCTGCATTCCGGCGGCGCCCCGAGCGGCTTCGACGGGCGAGATGTAACGCTGTGCGATGAATCCGCCAGCCGTCGCTGCCAGCGCGGCAAGCAGCGTTGCTATCACCGTTGCGGCGATCACGGGCAGCCACAAGGTCGAATCAAGTGCGAGATACGTACGGAATCCGCCGAGATAGACGCGCGCCGATTGAAGCAGGCCAGCGGTCGTCAGCAGGATCAGCCCGGAAGACAGCAGCGCGATCAGGCCGGCCTCGGCCAACACGGCCTTGGTGCCATGGCAATTCGGTGCGCCCAGGCACATCTGAATCGCGAGTTCCCGTCGGCGTCCTTGCAGCCTCGACATCGCGTGGACCAGCACGGTGCCGAGGCACAACAGGAACGCGATTGCCGCAGAGACAATCAGAGCCAGCAGTCCGGGGCGAATGGCGCTTGTCATCGCTGGCACCAACTCGCGGACCGACACCATGTCGCCGTACCGAAGCCCGGTTGTCTTCGACAACTCCGAATTGGCTTGTGAGAGCAGCGCCAGCATTTCGTCTCTGACCTGTGTGACGCCGACACCGAGCTTCGGCAGCGCGACCCAGCCGGTGCCGTTGCGAACCGGCGGAAGTCCAGGCGCGCCGGTCACCAACGTCGGACGAATCGCTTCGTTGACTGCGCGTGGAATCCACACCTGCGCACCAGAGGGAAACTGCAGTGCGGGACTGACGACACCGACGATCGTGGCCGATGTTGACCCGATTCGGCACGTCGTCTGGCCAAGGCCCTCGCCGCGATCAAGCTGACGCCAGACATCTGCGCTCACCACGATGGCCGCAAGATCATCACGCTCATCGTCTCGGCCAATTGCGCGGCCCTGCGTGATCACGCCGTCGAAAATGGGAAAGAACGACCCAGCAACTTCCGCCACTCGCATCCATCGCGAGAGTCCTGGGCACGCGACCTCTGCATCGCCCGTGCGGTAAAACGAAATGTGTTGAACCCCCGGAGCCTGACCCCACCATCCGGCCGGGTCGGTCATGCCGTACGCCAGCCCGCCAAGCGCCAGAACTTCGTTCGCACGGGTTCCGGGCACTGGACGCCTGACGACCGAATCGTAGACAAACAGCACAGTTACGACGGCCGCGGCGGACAACGCCATGAGGACGAGGGCGATCCACCACGTCGCGCTGCGTCGAGCGCTGCGCCAGGCAGCGGTCAGGTGACTACGCATCTGAATCTACCTTTGGGCCGGCAGCCACTTTCCGTCTTCGCAGCGTTCAAATTGTGCCTCGACCTGCCGAAACAACCCGGATTCATAGGCTTCGGCGTGTTTGCCGATGCAATCCTTCTTTCCCTGGGCTGCGTTCGCCGTCTTCTCGTCTCGAGTGCCGTCGGTCGACGAGGCGAGCCAGCGATTCCCACCGTCGCAGCGCTGGATCTGACCGTTCACCTTGCGCATTGCGTTCCTGGAATATTGACGACCGGCTTCATCGCTACACAGGGTCGGATTGGCAACAGGACGTGCTTCGCGTCCCTGCCCGTTCGAGGCGGCCTCAACAAAGCCGAGCCCAAGAGTCACACATGCCGCAAGAACCAGACTGAACGCCGAATTTTTCATAACCTCTCCATTGACGTCCGAAAGCCTGCAGCAGTCTGGCATGGCACCAGTCACTCCGATCGCAGGGTGATCGCCGGATCCACGCGCGCCGCGCGGCGCGCGGGGAACCATGTCGCGACCGTAGCGCATCCGATGACGACTATGGTGACGACTAAGTACGTTGAGGTGTCTACAACAGACACTCCAAACAACTGCCCTTCGACGAAGCGTGACAATGCGACCGCACCGAAGAGCCCCGCGACCGCACCGCCGATTGACAATCGTGACGCTGAAACCAGCACGAGCGCAATCACATCCCGTCGCGTCGCGCCAAGGGCAATGCGCACGCCAAGCTCGCGCGTCCGGCCCGCAACCAGAAACATCATCACGCCATACACACCGATGAGCGCGGTAACAAACGACAGGAACCCGAACGCAGTGATGACTGTGGTCTGGAGCCTGGTCTCAGCCTCCCATCCTCGGTAGGTGTCACTGACCATCGCGCCACTCACCGCAAATTGCGGGACATCGCGTCTGACCATCGCGATGATCTCAGGCAACCGCGCCGGTGAATCAAGCTTCATGGTCATTGAGATGAACGCGGAGGCGGCGTTGACGATGCGCCGCCCGGTCGGGGCTGCACGCGCTGGTGATGCCGGCTGAGAGGTTGGAGATGGCCGAGGTGTCGGCCGCACGTAGTAGGTGTATGTGAGTCCCCGGTCGTGCTCGTATCTGTCCTCATTCGCACGCATGTGCGCGACCACACCCACAACCATGTTGACAGGCATCTGGGGCCCGAGTCTGAATGTGTGACCGACGGCGCCTTCAGGCCAGAATCGACGAGCAAAAGGCTCGCTGATTACCACGTGCGAGGCGGGGTCATCCTGATCGAGAAAGCGACCGGAACGAAGACGCGCGCCAACCATTTCCAGGTAGCCCGGAGAAACGGCGCGGCGACCCACACTCACGTCCGGCGACGCGATGGCCGCACCGTCAATCTCAATGGCCCCCCCGGCCATCGGCGAATCGCCCGATGGCGGCGGTGAGTCCGCTGTCACCGCCTCCACGCCCTGATACGCGGCGAGCTGCGCAAGCACTGACGAGCGGATGGCAGCCAACTTGGGAATGTCCTGCGGCGGCAGGATCAGCGACAGAGACGCCAGGTTGATGCCGTCAAACCCTTTGTCCACCGAAATTCTGGCGGCGTACGTCCGCGCGTACAGCAGGCCGCCCACCAGAAGGATGACGGCGAGCGCGACCTGGACGGCCGTCAATCCCTGACGGAACAACAACGCCAGCCTGGATCCTGACTGAAAGCGTCCGCCGTGTTTGAGGACGTCAAGGACGTTCACCCCGGTGGCGAACACCAGCACAGGAACTGCGATCACGAGCCAGGTGACAGCGGCGGCCGCCGCCATGAACCACAGGGCGCGGGTGTCCAAGTCGATGGGGTTTGCAGGAATGACGCCGTACGAACGTGGCAGTTCAGCGACGAGCGCGTCCAGTCCGAGCGCGGCCAGTGCCCAGCCCGCAAGAAGAGCGAGCCCGATGAGCATCACCCCTTCCGCGAGCACCACCCGAGCGAGCATCGACCGAGATGCGCCCAACGCCCGCTGAATGGCGTAACCCCGCATTCGCCCGAATGCCGCCACAAGTTCCAGACTCGCGGCGTTTGTGCACGCGGTCAGCAACAGACACAGCGCGGCACCGAGCAACGCGAAGTATCGCGTGCGATCCTGTTTGTCTTTTGCAAACGGTTCCGCCATCGGCTGAATCTTCGACGCAGGATCGTAGCGTGCACCCAATGCGCCGTTGGCAACCAGAAGCGCCTGGCCGTCGTGCAGTCTCGCAATGACGTTCAGTGCGTATTGGACCGTCGCCAACGGGCCGTCGAAGTCCAGCCCCCGCCACACATCCACACCGCCGTCCGGAAATCTGAACGAGGCGACCATGACTCCGACGATCCGTAGCGGCACGTCCGTGGTGTCGAGGGTCTGATCAACAGCCGCTTCCGGTGATCCAAATCGCGTGCGGGCCAGCACTTCCGAGATCACGACGACATCAGAATCGTGGACACGAACATCCTCTGCAGAGAACGTGCGGCCCCATCCCGGCGTAACACCCAGCACCTGAAACAAGCCGGGAGTCGCGTTGACCACCGACACACGTTCAGAGACACCGTTACCTTGGAGAAACAACGTCGTGCGTCCGAACGCTGCGATTTGCTTGAACAGCGGTGCATGTTGAAGAAGTTCACGCGCGTCATTTCGTGGCAGAGACGATGACGGGGTGGCCTCCCGGGCATTGATAAAAGACACGACCCGATCAACATCGGGATACGGCGTCCTGTTGATCGCCAAGGCATCAACCGCGGCGAAAACGATGCCGTTGGCGGCGAGGGCGACCGCCAAGAGTCCAACGGCAAAGACGCCAGCCCACCCGCGGCTTCGCAACGAGCGGACTGCCCACCGAAGTTCAGACCCCGCGTACCACCCGCGACCAGGACGCGGAGCGAATCGATCCCTCAATGCGAACTTCATCATGCCAGCCACCTCCCGAATCCACAGTCGCATCGCCGCCCAGCGTCCCCCCCTCGCGCTCGACGCGAGCATCGCCGCGTTGAAGACGTCGCGCATCTCGTCGCCGTAGGACAGCCGGCGATGGCGGGGGAGCAGAAGAAGGAGAAGGCGATACATGGGCTACACGTAGAACTTCTTGGCGCGGGCCATGTCGAGCAGGCGCGCGAGCCGGGTAGCCTCGTCTTCGGCGGC
>CAYZLT010000134.1:0-9232 GCA_964479175.1 uncultured Solibacteraceae bacterium
CTTTCCGGGTGCCCACATCTGGTGGAACACCCTCGACATCGTACCCAACGCATTTCAGAACATCAGGAATGCGCCGGCAGACACACCATCGATGACCCACATGACCGGCTTCTGGCAGGACCATGGCGGTCCCGCCAACGACGTCATCGAAAAACTGGCGGTCGAAGGATTCATTCATCTCGAGCACGCATACGCCCAGCCCACGGCGAATCTGATGACACTGACCGGCGACGTGGTAGTGCCTGGTGCGGGCTGCGCGAACACGTGGGCCAACCAGGTGCTCATTCAGCACCTCACGCCGCAGTACCACCACCTGATCTCCACACAACTCGCCGATCGGGTGGCTGCGTATCCGCTGCCGGGCACGCCGGATCCGTGTGTGCAGGTGCCACCGGCCTCCTCAGGGTCTTGACGGCCACGCGCGGTCAGGTCACACTTTGGTCACACAGTTGCAGGTCGTGTGCGGGAAGTTGTAGCGCGTGGTCCCGATGGTGAACTGCAGCGTAATCGTCTGGGTGTACGCCAGGTAGGGATACGTCACGCCGTTGTCCGTTGACAGCAACCAGTAGGTCGCCTCGTAGTCCGCCACGTCGGCCAGCCGCTGTTCGTACGGAATGTTCATCGTCGCTCCCTTGTTCCGGGTCGACACGCTCCAGGCCATGTACGCGTTCGGCGCGATCAACGCCACCGCCTGCGCGATGGCCGCGTTGGGATTGGCCGTCAGCGCCGGTGAAGGGTTCTGGTAGTTGCCGGGCTGATCGAGTTGCTCACCGTACGGAGCGGTGTTGATCGGCGCCACGCCCATCACCGGAGTCGGAAGAATTGACGCGGCGGCGGGAATGGTTGGTGCTCCCAGGACCTGGCCGCCAAATTGGCCGAGTGCGAGCACGGAGTTGCCATGCGGCACGGAGATTTGTTTGGCAATGGTCATCGTCGGCGGTTGCCTGTTGGGATTGTCCAACACGATCGGTGCGCCCGTGGGGGTGCCATAGGGGCCGAGAATCTGCTCGCCCGTCTGGAGGTTCAACCACGCGCCATTTTCCACATGGACCACCTTGCCCACCGCCGGGCCTTGGGCGAAGAACACCAGTTGGTTGTAGAACAGTGCCGTCGGCACCAGCAGACCGTCATTCCCCCGATTGGGCGCCGTTGCCGGAACGGAAACGTCACTGGGACCGTTGAACTGCACCGTTTCGTAGTACGAAAAATTCTTCAGGATGTAGCCGGTGTTTGGCCCTGCCTGCGGCTCTATCTGCGGCAACGGCATCACGTTGTACGAAAACGGACTGGTCGGCCCACCCTGGCCGGTGGCACCGATGTCCTTGTTCATCCATGTGCCGATCAACGCGTCCTGGAACGCGTTGAGTCCGCCTGGTATCGCAGCCTGTGGCATGGTCGAATCCTTGTTCGTGGGTGCGAAACTACACCCGGGTGGCGGCTGATGATAGTGCACGGTCGGCGTGAAGACCAAACAGCCCCGATTCGCACCACGACCCCTTCCAGCGTGACCAGGCCGCTCGGACGTCGGACTCTGTCAGGCCATGGTCAGTGGCCAGGGCGCGAATGGCATCCGACACCGACACCTCCTGTGCCATCAGGCTGAGGAAATGGTGCTGCGGTTCGGTCAGTTGAAGAATGCCGATCTGATAGTGCTTTCTCACAATGACGAGATGGCTGTCCTGGGGCGCCGGAATCGGCGGGGCCGATTCGCCGGCGGCGACGGCGTGGTAATACGCTGCCACAGGAAACGCGAACCGGTGTAACTCCAGCGTGCTCTGCACCACGAGCTCGGCATCCGGTGTCTGCGCGGTCGCCAGAGGCCGGCCCTCATGTCCCGGTTTGTCGAAAAACAGATACACCGCCCATTCGTACCGCGCCAGATCGATCATGAAATCGATCCAGGGCTCCTTCTCCGGCGCGTGCAGGTCGGGTCGATGCTCAGACAACCAGCGCGAGAACCGCGCGCCCAGGTCGGAGAGCGTGGGACTCTGACTGGGGTAGGTCCGGAGATACTCAACGCCGAAATCGCGAAACAGGTCATCCCCCAGCGCGTGGCGCAGCGCCCGGAATTGTCCTTCGAGGCATTGCAGGAGTCGCGCGTAGTAGCCGCGCTGGTAAATGGCCAGGCATTGGGCCGCGGTCAGCGTCGCAGATGGCAGAATTTGTTCGTTAATTTCAGCGACACCGATGGAATGTCCGCCTCCCACCACGGCCTGCTGCAGCCAGGTCTGGAGATCAGGCAACGACCGTGGTGGTGCGGGTCGGGTGGTCATGCGGTCCTGGTGGTGGACATGACCTCTGGCACCAGAAACCCAATCGGGGTGGATAGCTGATCCGGCTCCACCCTGCCCGGCGCGGCGATCACGTTCAGGTCGGGCTCGCCGTGCATGTAGAGGCGGGCCTTGTGCAGTTCGGCGGCACACGCATCAAACGACGGGATGTTGCCGTCCCACTCGAGCAAGGTGCTGGCACGGCCGGTCCGTTGCCAGGCGATCCGGAACAGCTCCCACACCGCATCAACCACGGCCCGGTCGTGAGTATCGACGATGTGGGTGCCGCGGTGGGTGTGACCAGCCAGATGCATCTGCACCACACTCGCCATCGGGAACGTCTCCAAATACTGCACCGGATCGAGGCCGTGATTAAAACACGTCACGTAGCAGTTGTTGACGTCCAGCAGCAACCCACACCCGGTCTGGTCGGTCAGCGCCGTGAGAAACTCCGGCTCACTGAGTGTGCTGCCGGTGAAGCCCAGATACGTGCTCGGGTTCTCCAGCACGATCGGACGGCCCAGCATGTCCTGCACATCCCGGACACGTGCCGCACAGTGCGCCAGGGACTCCTCGGTCAACGGCAGCGGCAGCAGATCGTGGGTATTGGTGCCCAACACGCCGGTCCAGCACAGATGATCGCTGATCCACGCCGGCTGCAGTTGCTCGGCGAGGGTCTTGAGCGCCCGCAGATAGTCCTGATCCAGCGGCGCCGTGCTGCCGATCGACAGCGACACTCCATGCATGACCACGGGATATCGTTCGGCCACCTGGCGCAGGATGTGCCGCTGCCGCCCATGGGAGAACATGAAGTTTTCCGAGATGACTTCGAACCACTCGACCTCGGTTGGCCAGCGGGACAGAATGTGATCAAAGTGGACATGCCGCAACCCGAGACCGAGCCCCAGTCGGGGCATGGCCAGGACCTCGGCGTGCCTCTGGTCGGGTGTGGTCACTAGATGCAGCTGCCCCCACCGCTGAGCCCGCTCGCTCCGCATGCGGTGTATCCGCCAGGCATCGTCGCATCCAGCCAGGCGGCAGGGGGGCCTTCCGCGGTGTTGTAAACGGTCGTGTCGGTGACGACACCGGTGGTGAGCTGCTGCGGCGGCTCGCCAAAGGTGCGCTGCGCCTGCTGCATCCGCTCCTCAAAGACCGCGCGCGCACGCATCCACACACTTCTGCCCTGATTCGAGCCATCGGTCGAGATGCGTTCGGCGTTGATCGGCACGGCGCAGGAGCCCTGCCACGCGCAGGGATTGTTGCCGGGACGATTCTGCTCCTCGGCGGTGCCGTACAGGCCACAGCCGCCCTGACCGCGACAGTTGTTCAGGGTGTGACAGCTGTGGGCCTGTGACGTCGCGCAGGCCCCCATACCGGCACAGGTGTTGGTGCCGAATCGGTCATGCCCCTTGCAGGCGTTCAGACCGAGACAGGCGTGCAATTCCAGAGGCGGCGTCGTTTTTGCGGTGCTCATAGGGATGTGGGCGAACCAAACGTGATGGGAGAGCCGGTGGGGACGTGGACGTCGGGCAGGTCATGAATGCGCTGCCAGATGTTGGCATCGCACACCTGCGGCACCGACGCGTGGACCTGGTCAGCCAGCGCCGTCAATTCCGACCGGGCGTTCTGGCGGCTGCTGAAGCGGTAACTCTCGAAGGTGGGTGCCAGCCCCTGAAACGCCGTCGACCCAAATCCTGCCGGATAACTGCTGCCATACCGCATGTTGCCGATGAGTTTGTCCAACACGAAGATCATGCCCTTGTGCATGCCGATGTAGAAGAAGGTGTGCTGGGCGGGCCCCTGCAGCGTGTAGCTGACCTCGGTCATGAGCAACAGATACGCATACACGGCGTTGACCAGGTCGATGACCGGATCACTCGCGCCGCGCGTCTCCGTGCTCCACATCTGGCGGGTCGGATTTGCGACAAAACAGGAAAACAGCGCGTGATCAAGGTGCGTCCTGATCACCGATCCTTTGCGCGAGCACGCCTGATGCAACACATTGAAGCGGTACCAATGCGAGTCTTCGTTGTCCTGTTTGTCGTCACCCTCGTGACGCGGATCGGTGACCGCGTACCCTTCGCCCTGATGTTTGATGATCGTCATCGCCTTGATGGCATCGTCGATGGTGCGAATCACCCGGATGTTGCCGCTGTCTTGATTGTTGGTGAACTGCGCCTGCTTGGCGGTCTCCGCCGACGGGTGCGCCGCAGTCGGACTTTTCGACTTCTTCACCCAGAACGCGTTTTTGGGGTAGATCGTATCGACATTGTTCGGCGCGTAATACCCGCTGGCCTCCTGCAGTTGCGTGCCGGCATGGCGGGCGAAGACATCCGGATTCACGCGTTTGATCTGTTCGGTGACGTAGTCGTAAAACTGCCCCAACGTCTGCCAATTGTTCCCTTCCTGAGGCCCGCCGGGTTGTTCGGGTTGCTCAATCTCGAGGAACTTCTCCAACTGGTCGGCCGAGAGTTTCGACAAGCCGAACGAATACGGCGTACCGTCGGGGCCCAGTTTTTTGTGGTGCGGCAGATTGGTCGGAAACGTCGCCGGCGAACGGCCGTAGACCTTCGGCTTGCCGCCGATCGCCCGGAGGATGTTTGCCGCAAGCGACATGTGCAGCATCTCCTCCACGGCCACGCTCATGATGACCCCGCCGGCCTTGTTGGCAAAGGTCGCGAGTGTGTCACCCGCTTTGGCGTCATCGTCCCAGGACGGCGACCGGTTGATCGAGTAGTAGGTGTACAGATAGATCGGCACCGTACTGAGTTCGACGTCAAGCGCCGTCTGGAGGTGCGCCTGCAGCGCTGTGACTTCCGCGGGGGTGAGAAAGGGCTTCTTTGCGGCCATAGTGTAATCTGCGGACAATGCGAACGTGCCGTGACGGCGTGAACACAACTATTGTGATGACTGGAATGGTTTAACCCTCCGCCGACAAAAACGCAAGGAAAACTCACGCGTACGCGGAAATTGACCGCAAGGCGACGTGCCAGGCACGGCAGACGCGCCGTCTGGATCTGGTCCTGGAGCCGTGCCAGATGGCCGGCTTTGACAGGTCGTCAGCTCCACAACCAAATCGGCGCCCCCCACCACTGCCCCGGTGTCAGCGAATCACTTCACCCGGCCACAGATCGCGCGGAATCCCCGGCGTGATTCGTAACGCGTTGCGGAAGTACACGTCCTTGAGCACCTCGTCGGGCAGATCGAGACCGTACATCTTCCAGAACGCGTGATAGTCGCGGTAATAGTCGAAGTAGTCGTCGCGCGTTTCGAGCACACGCCAGTAGTAGGGATATTCGGACGGCTGATAGGAGTCCTTGCCGAAGAGCACACGGGTGCCGTACTTCTGCAGGAAGTCACGAGCCACCCGTGGCTGTCGGCCCAGGTCGTACAACACGGCGCCGAGTTCCGTGTACACGTTCGGCATGGCGTCAAACATGCGGCCCAGCCTGGCCAGATCGTTGCCGTGCGACCCGAGGTGCGCCGCCACAAACGTGGTCTTCGGATGACGCGCGAAGAGGCGATCACGCTCGGCCATCAAGGTTTCGAACGACGGGAAACGATCCGCCGGATACGCACGGCTGGGAAACAACGACAGCTCGAGCCACCGCTCGTTCGTCATGTCGATCGGCTCGAAAAACTCGGGCGGGTCGGCCGTGTGGATGAAGACCGGCAGGTTCAACCGCGCGCACGCGTCCCAGAACGGCGCCAGGATCGGATCATCCATCATCAGCCGCGCGCCGTCCGCGTTGCGTGCGCTCAGACCAAATCCCTTGCCGATCTCACCCACGCCCACGGCGCCGGCCGCCACGTCGGCTTCCAGTTGCGCGATGGCGCGTTCGGCCCAGCCCGGACCGACGTTGGCAAAACTGACACCCGTGAAGAAGGCCACCCGCGTCGCGTACGGAGACGCCTTGGCGGTGGCGACCATCTGCTTCAGGCGGTCCCCGGACGCGTTTTCGGCGCTGAGCATCAGCCCGACGTTCAACGCGTCCAGCTCCGCAAACATCGTCGTGAGCCCTTCTGCGGACGTGAGGCGGCCGCCGGGGTGACCGTGGAAGTCGATCGCCGGGTACTTCGCTTTTGGCGTGGGATGTTCCGGCACCACCAGGGTGGACTCCGGCCGATAGTCAAGAATGCTGGGGGCCGGGGTTTGTGGGGCCTGGCAATTGCCCGGCCTCACCAGCGTCGTGCCCGGAGGACACGGCTGCCCGGGGCCGATCTGAACGCCGCCCTGGCCTCCGCGTCCCTGAGCCTGCACGACCAACGTCGCCGCGGCCGCGACTGCCACCACACCTGCCGTCACCTTCCATGTGCGCATGACGTCGATTCTACGCGAACGGAGTCTCGTCAAAAGTCGTCGCCTCTGCGCGGCCGGCTCATGGTCGGCCAGACTTTTTGCACACCAGGCGGCCGTTCACGTGCCGTTGCGCGAACTGCGCTGTGAAGTGCCGCAGCGCGGCAGGGGCCGTGACGATGCGGTAGCCGCGCCTCGCGCTCCGCATGCGTCGTGACCTTCGGGGCTTCGACCGATTCTTCCTTCTCTGCCCTGTGAATCCGCTATGCTCCCCTGCGTTGGAGGTACACATGACTCTCGGTCTCGGTCGTTCCCGATCAGTGGTTGCCGGCATTGCGTTGGCCCTGGTGTTTGCTGGTGTCTGGTCCTTGCCGGTGGCGGCGGACCGTGCGGGTGAGGCGCAGGCGGCCGCGGGCCTGCCCCCGTTCGTCAATCTGTTCCAGTGGCGCAGCCTGGGCCCTGATCGAGGGGGGCGCTCACTGGCGGTCTCCGGTGTGATCGGACGGCCTGATGAGGCCTACTTCGGCGCGGTCGGCGGCGGCGTGTGGAAGACGACCGATCGCGGCGACACCTGGGCGCCGATCACGGACGGCCAGATCGGGAGCGCGTCGGTGGGCGCCATTGCGGTCTCAGAGACCCATCCGGACATCATGTTCATCGGCATGGGCGAGACGTGCATCCGCGGCAACATCCAGTCGGGCGATGGCGTGTACAAGTCCACCGACGCCGGCAAGACCTGGACCCACATCGGCTTCAAGGATGCCAAGAACATCTCCAAGATCAGGATCCACCCGAAGAACCCCGAGATCGTGTACGTCGCCGCGTTCGGACATCACGCCGCACCGAATGACGAGCGCGGCGTCTTCAAGAGCACGGATGGCGGCCGCACCTGGAAGCGCACCCTCTTCCGGGACGCGAAGACGGCCGCGATCGATCTCTCGATTGATCCGCACAACCCCGATGTCATCTATGCGGCGATGTGGGAGGCCTTCCGGGTCGAGTATCAGATGTCGAGCGGCGGGCCCGGCAGCGGTCTGTTCAAATCCACCGACGCCGGCGAGACCTGGACCGAACTCACGCGTCGTCCCGGCCTGCCCTCCGGCATCATCGGGCGCGTCGGCGTGTCCGTGTCTCCCGCGAACCCCAACCGCGTGTACGCCATCCTTGAAAACGACAATGGCGGATTGTTCAGCTCGGATGATGCCGGCGCCACGTGGACGCAGGTCAACAGTGGCCGCAACATCCGTCAGCGCGCCTTTTATTACACGCACGTGACCGCGGATCCGGTCGACGCCGACACGGTGTACGTGCTCAACGTCGGCACGTTCAAGTCCACCGACGGCGGGCGGACCATGACCAGCTTCACCGGCGGCGATTCGCACGACCTGTGGATCGATCCCTCCGACCCCAAACACATCGTGCATGCCAGTGACACGGGTGGCGCGGTGACGTACACCGGCGGCAACCCGTTCACCGCGCGCGACTTCCCGACGCCGCAGTATTACCACGTCGTGACGACGAAACACGTGCCGTACCACGTGTGCGGCGCCCAGCAGGACGGCAACACGGTCTGCCTCGAGAACGAATCGAGCGGGGGTCGTGGCGGCACCCCGCTCATGTACAACCCCGGCGGGTTCGAGCCCGGCTACATCGCCCCGGACCCGAAGGATCTCGACGTGTTCTTCGCGGGCGCCGTCAACGGCGGATGGCTCGATTACACGAACCGGCGGACGGGCCAGTCGCGCGAAGTGCATCCCTACCCGCGCATGTTCTCCGGTGAGCCGTCAAGCGCCCTGGTCGAGCGCATCCAGTGGACGTTTCCGATCATCTTCTCGCCGGTCGACACCCGCGTGCTCTACACCGCCACGCAGCATGTGTGGCGCACCACGAACAACGGTCAGAGCTGGGATCGCATCAGCGGTGATCTGACCCGCCATGACCCGAAGACGATGGGCCACTCGGGTGGTCCGATCACCGGCGACATGAACGGCCCCGAGGTGTACGCGACGGTCTTCGCGCTGGCGCCAGGCAAGACCGACGCAAAGGTCCTGTGGGCCGGGTCCGACGATGGCCTGATTCATCTGACGCGGGATGGCGGCACGACCTGGACAAACGTGACGCCCCCCGACATGCCGGACTTCGGCCGTGTCAGCATCATCGACGCCTCGTCGTTCGACGCCGCCAGCGCGTATGTCGCCGTCAAGCGGCCGCTGCTCGACGACTTCTCCCCGTACATCTTCCGGACCCACGACTTCGGTCGCACGTGGACGAAGATCGTCACCGGCATCGACCCGGATGAATACGTGCACACGGTTCGGGAGGACCCGAAGCGGCGAGGCCTGCTGTATGCCGGCACCCAGGAAGGCGTGCACATTTCGTATGACGATGGCGCGTCGTGGCTGTCGTTGTCGCTCAACCTGCCGAACACGCAGGTGTCGGATCTGATCGTGGAAGATCGCGACCTCGTGATCTCGACACATGGCCGCGGGTTCTACGTCCTCGATGACATTGCGCCGATTCGGCAGCACTCGCCCGCCGTGGCCGCCGCAACACCCGCCGCTCTGTTTGCGCCCGATACCGCCTATCGGTCAACCGCCGGCGCAACACTCCGTTATTGGGTGAACGGGCCGGTGCAGAGTTTGATGCTTGAAGTGCTCGACAAGAC
>CAYZLT010000135.1:0-2280 GCA_964479175.1 uncultured Solibacteraceae bacterium
ATCTCAAACGCGACCGATGGAGGCTGCGGTGTCAGGCCAAGCGGAGGGGAGGTACGACGGGTGCTCATTCGACGAAGGTCACCTTGTTGATTTCGCGCAATGTGGTTTCACCCTTCAGGACCAGGCCGACGGCGCATTCGCGGAGGAATTTCATGCCTTCGTCGCGAGCCGCCCGCTTGATTTCCGAGGTGGGTCGCCGTTCAAGAATCATGTCACGGATGCGATCGGTCAAATCCATCAGCTCACAGATCGCCGTGCGGCCCTTGAAGCCGGTGCCGCCACACTCGATGCAGCCCGCGCCCTCGAAGAACTGGTGCGTGCGCGCCATCTCGGGATCCAGGGCCGACTCGGTCAACATCTCGGCCGTGATCACGGCCGGCTGCTTGCAGTGTTCACAAATCCGCCGGACCAGGCGCTGCGCCAGGACGCAGTTGAGCGCCGACACGAACTGATACGGCTCCACGCCCATGTTGAGGAAACGGCCCAGCACGTCGATGCAGTTGTTGGCGTGCACCGTCGTGAACACCAAATGGCCCGTCAGCGCCGACTGAATCGCGATCTGCGCCGTCTCGGGATCGCGGATTTCTCCGACCATGATCTTGTCGGGGTCGTGACGCAGGATCGACCGGAGGCCGCGGGCGAACGTCAGCCCCTTCTTCTCGTTGATCGGAATCTGCGTGATGCCCCGGAGTTGATATTCCACCGGGTCCTCGATCGTGATGATCTTGTCCTCGACCGATTTGATCTCCGACAAGGCGGCATACAGTGTCGTGGTTTTGCCCGAACCTGTCGGGCCGGTGACGAGCACCATGCCGTACGGCTCCCGGATGTACTTGCGGAACCGCCGCATCTCCTCCTCAGGCCACCCGAGGATGTCGAGCTTCAGTTCGGTGAACTGTTCGCTGATCGATTCCTTGTCCAGGATGCGGATGACCGAGTCCTCGCCGTTGACGCTGGGCATGATGGAGACGCGGAAGTCGATCGTCTTGCCGCGGACGCGCATCTTGAAGCGACCGTCCTGCGGCACACGTTTTTCGGCGATGTCGAGTTCCGACATGACCTTGATTCGGGAGATGAGCGTGCTGTGATGGCGTTTGTCGATCGGCTTCATGGCCGACTGCAGCACGCCGTCGATGCGGTATTTCACGTGCACGGCGTCATCGCCCGTTTCCAGGTGAATGTCCGACGCGCGGCGTTGCAGGGCCGTATAGACCATCGTGTCGATCAGCCGGATGACGGGGCTGGAGTCCTGCGTCAGTTTGTCGACCGTCAGATTTTCGTCGCCGGCGACCCCCTCCTCGTCGCGCAGGATCTGCATCTGGAAGCCTTCCGTGGCCTCCTCGAGCACGCGCGTCGAGCTTTCACTCTTTTTCAGGATGCCCTGAATGGCAGACGGCCCGCCCACGGTGACCCGCACCGGGGTGCCCAGTTGCATGCCGATCTCGTCGATGGCCTGCAGGTCACTCGGGTCCGAGACGACGATCAGCAACGTCTGCCCGTCGCGGCGATACGGCACAAAGCCGTAGCGCAGCATCAGATCGGCCGGGATGCTGCGGAACAATTCATTGTTGATGTGGAACTGCGTCAGGTCGACGAACTCCAGCTCGTACCGGGCCGCCAACTGGCGCGCGCGCGCCGCCTCGGCGGCATGGTCGACAGGCGCGTTTTCGCCTTCGGCGTAGATCTTTTCGTTTTCGGCTGCCATTACATCACCGGGCCAGGCTCGACAGTTGGAAGAGGGGCATGTAGAGCGAGAGCAACAGGCCCGCGATCACGATGCCCATGACAATGAGCAGCACGGGCTGCACCAAATTCGTAAATCGCGTCAGGCTGGTGTCGTTTTCTTCGTCGTAGAAGTCCGCGATGCTGTTGAGCATCTCCGCCAGCGCGCCGGTGGACTCCCCCACTTCCACCATCTCGATGGCCACGTCCGGGAACGTGTGACGACGCTGCAGGGAATGCGCGAGACTGGAGCCTTCGCGCACCTCGCGCGCCACCACACCCAGGTCCGCCGAAACCGCCTGATTGCCGACCGACTTGGCGGCGATATCCAGCGAGTTGACGAGGGGAATGCCGCCGGCCAGCAATGTGGCAATGGTGCGCGCCACCTGGGCGGTGGAGAACTTGCGGCTAAGCGGTCCGAACCAGGGCAGCCGCATGATCGCGCGGTCGAGCCGGCTGCGCTGCCCCGGCTGCCGGATCCACACGCTGAACGAGACACCGATCACGATGAGCGCCGTGACCCAGACCCAGGCGTAGTTCACGACCGAGCTCGAAAAG
>CAYZLT010000135.1:2290-2647 GCA_964479175.1 uncultured Solibacteraceae bacterium
AGCCGGCGTAAAACGACGCGAACTCAGGCACGACCCTGAACACAATCAGCCCGACCACGGCCGCCGCCAAACACAGCAACACCACCGGGTAGATCAGCGCCGAGATCATCTTGCCGCGCACCGAGGCGATGACCTTCATGTGCGTGACGAATCGACGCAACACGGTTTCCAGGCTGCCGGACTTCTCGCCCGCCATCAACGACGCATGGTAGATGCCGGTGAACATGCCGCCTTGCGCTTCAAACGCATCCGACAACGCGCTGCCCGACCGCACCCGTTCATACACATCGTCGAGCACCTGCTTGAACGTGGGGTTCTGCACGCGACGACGGAGGATGTCGAGCGATTGCACGAGCG
>CAYZLT010000135.1:2657-5922 GCA_964479175.1 uncultured Solibacteraceae bacterium
GCGGCAGGCCCGCGCGCAGCAGCGTGGCCATCTCCTGGTTGTAGATGAGGAACTCGTCGGCCTTGATTTTCTGTTTGCGTGTGGGCAACCGCAGCGAGAATCCGCCGACGCCCACGCCGCCGACCGGCTGCATCGACAGCAGGTACAGGCCCTTGTCCTCAAGCTCCAACTTCAGACGGGCCTCGTTCTCCGCCACGTAGGTGCCCGTGGAGACTTGCCCGTTGGCGGTGGCGACTCTGCAGCGATATTCCACGTGAGTCCCCGGCGTCTATTTTCCCGTGAGCGACAGGATGCGCTGCACGTAGTTCTGGGTTTCACGGTAGGGCGGAATGCCCTTGTACCGGCTGACGGCGCCTTCGCCCGCGTTGTAGGCGGCCAGCGCCAACGATTCCTTGCCCCGTCCATACCGATCGAGCAGACCACGCAGATGCCGCAGGCCGGCGGTCAGGTTCTGCACCGGGTCAAACGGGTCTTCGATGGCGTAGTGTCGCGCGGTAGCCGGCATCAACTGCATCAGCCCCATCGCTCCTTTGGGCGAGACGGCATCGGCGCGGTAGTTGGACTCGACCTTGACCAGCGCGTGCGCCAATTTGACGTCGACGCCATGCTCTGCGGCCATTCGGTCGATGAGCAGGCGCAGTCGGTCGGGTGTGTCGATCACCACGGGGGCTGACTCCGGTACCGGTTCGAGCGCTGGAACCGGCTCGGGCCAGGGCACTTCATCCGGCTGGACGTCCACCACAAACGCCCGCGGGGCGCGCATCTGGCCTCCGGTCCGAAGCGTGAGAATGACCTCGGTGCCCTCGTACGCGACCGACGCGACATTGAGGATTCGACCGCCCCGGAACGTCACGAGATCGGCAAACGCCGTCGACGGGGCGACCAGCAGGACCAGTAGGCCTGCCGTCACGCCCCAGAGGGTGACACGCACGCGCGCGTCAGGACGGGTTGACAAAGAGATGGTAGACGCGGATGCCCAATTCACGGATGTCCTGGCCGGCACCAATCGCCGACGGCACGAACGACGGCTCAACCACCAGGCGGAGTTCCGCCATGTCGCTGGTGCCGAGCAGGTCCGCACGAAGAGGTATACGACGCAGGAGGGGATCTTTGTTGTCTGCAGCAAACGTGGCCACACTCTGGCTGCCCAGATAGACGTTCACAACCTGCGGTTGGTCGAAGAGATCGGGGCGCGCGTCATATTCGAGATACAACGTCGCATCCTTTTTCGGGTTCTTGAAGTTGGCCACAACCTCCTTCTTGGTCCACCACCACTCGCGCGCGGGATTCTCAGGCGCAAACTCCGACGGGTGAGACCCGGAGCGGTACACCACGAAAATATTCTCCGACTGCGGCAGGAGTGCCAGCGTGGCAACCTTGTAGGATCTTCCCTGGGGGTCGGGGCCGGACAACGGGGCGCGGGTGTCGGTGGCGTCGGCGCGATAGAGCCCGACGCGGATCGTGGCGTCGCCCAGGTAGGGGACCACCGGGATAAAGCTTGTCCGCGTGTACTCGACCGGTTCTCCGGCCTTCCAGGCGGTGGTGGGCACTGACGGCTCGTGGTCGTCAGCCCAGCGCAACACACCGTCCGAGTCGAGCAGGTGCATGAACACGCGATATTTGCCGTCGAGGGCTTGCCCCTGCGCGACTTCGAATTTGTACGTCATGTCGATCGGGCTGCCCAATGCGGCAGCGGACTTGCTGAGCGTCACCGCGACACTGGCCACCGGCGGTGCTTCGTCGGTCTCGCCACACCCAGCAGCCACACCCAGAACCATCACGGCAACCACCGCGCACACCCGCCGATAAAACGCGCTTTGAGTCATCACAACCGTTCAATGGTACCGTATTGCCCCTATAGTCTTCAATATGTTAGCCTTGCGGCGATTGAGCCCTCCGAAATATTCATGACTTCAGACGCACTCGGCATGGTGGAAACGCGGGGCCTGATTGGCGCCATTGAGGCGGCCGACGCCATGGTCAAAACCGCCAACGTCACCCTTATCGGCAAGGAATACATCGGGGCCGGGTTTGTCACGGTCCTGGCTCGGGGCGATGTCGGCGCGATCAAGGCGGCCGTCGATGCCGGGGCCGCGGCGGCGCGCCGGGTCGGCGAACTGGTCTCGGTCCACGTGATTGCCCGCCCGCACCCGGACGTTGAACGCCTGCTGCCACGCCCGGGCGCCCCCGCCAAGCCGTAACCGATGTCGCGGGCACGCCATGAGTGAAGAGGCTCGCGCACTCGCCCAGCGCGCCAAACGCGCGGCGCCGATCCTGGCCGAATGGTCCCAGGAGCAGATTGACCGGGTGGTGGACGCGGTCGCCGCAGCCGCCCAGGCGCACATCGAACCGTTCGCCCGCCTCGCGGTCGAAGAAACCGGCTTTGGCGTCCTCGCAGACAAAATTCAGAAGAACCGCTTTGCCGCCGAGGATGTGTACGCGTTCATCCGGCCCATGCGCACCGTCGGGGTCATCGCCAGGGACGAGGCGCGCCGGGTGATCGAGATTGCCGAGCCGTTCGGAGTGGTCGCGGCCATCGTGCCGTCGACGAACCCGACGTCCACCACGATTTACAAAATCCTGATCTCGCTCAAGGCGCGCTGCCCGATCGTGATCAGTCCACACCCGTCGGCGGCCCGCTGTATCACCTACGTCGCCGAGACGCTCGACGCCGCCGCGCGGCAGGCCGGCGCACCAGAGGGCGCGATCAACTGGCTCACGCAGGTCTCGCTTGACGCCACCCAGGAGTTGATGAAACACCGTGACGTGGCCGTCATCCTGGCGACGGGCGGCATGGGATTGGTGCGCGCGGCGTATAGCGCGGGCAAACCGGCGTACGGGGTGGGCCCGGGCAATGCGCCGTGTTTTATCGAGCGCACCGCCGACCTGGCCAAAGCCGCGAGCGACATCCTCACCGGCAAGAACTTCGACCATGGGGTGTTGTGTTCGTCACCCAATTCCGTCGTGGTGGAACGGGTCGTGGCCGACGAAACCAAACGCGAATTTCAGAAACAGGGCGGGTATTTTCTCTCTCCGTCCGAGACCGACACGCTGGCCACATTACTCGTGACACCGCAGCGGCTCCCGAATCCCAAATTTGTCGGCCGGTCGGCGGCCACGATCGCGGCTGCCGCGGGGATCACGATTCCCGAGGGAACCCGCGTCCTGATCGCCGAGCTCACCGGTGTGGGGCGCGACTATCCCCTCTCCATCGAGAAGTTGTGCCCCGTCCTCTCCTACTACGTCGTCAACGACTGGCAGGAGG
>CAYZLT010000135.1:5932-9216 GCA_964479175.1 uncultured Solibacteraceae bacterium
GGCATGGGCCACACCATGTCGATTCACTCGCACAACGACGCCGTGATTCTCGAATTCGGCCTCAAAAAACCCGCGTTCCGCATCGTGGTGAACACCCCGACGACGCATGGGTCCATTGGTCTGACGACGGGTCTCGCCCCGGCCATGACGCTGGGGTGCGGCGGTTGGGGTGGCAACATCACGTCGGACAACATCACGCCGCGCCATCTGCTCAACGTGAAACGGCTGGCGTACGAACTCCGGCCGGTGGCTGGCCGTGGCGCAACGGCGCCGGCGCTGCCGAAGGTCGCCTCCGCGACACCCCCGGCAGGCCTGAGTGCCTCCGCGATGACCGCACAGGTGGCCGGCATGACCGGCACCGGCGGAAACGGCGGAACCGCGATTCCGACGGCGTCCAAGACCATCGCCGACTTCGTGTGCGAAGAAGACGTCCAGCAGGCCATCGCGCTTGGACGCACCATCCTCATCGGTGAGCGCACGATCGTCACACCGTTGGCGCGTGACCTCGGGCGGGTGCACAAAGTGCTCGTGCAGGCCGGGTGGCGGAGCTGAACCCCAAATCCCGCAGGTACTTAGCGGTTGTTTCCTCCTTGACGAGCCCCCGCGCGGCTGGTAGGCTCTACCAACCAATCATGTTCCCCGAGCGTCCCTAGCCTCATGCGTGTTCTGACCAACCTGACCACCCTGACCGTCCTGGCTCTTTCAGGCCTTGTCGTGGGTTGCAGCGCACGCGTGGCTCCGGTCGTTGCTGTCGCTCCGCTTCCAGTCTCCGCCCCCCAGCACACCCAGGTGCCCGACGTCACGCCTTCCGTGACGTTGCCGGATCCGATTGCTGCGCTCATCGCGAAGTCCGAGGAACATTTTGCGGCCGGTCAGCGGGAACTGCAGCTGGGGCACCTGACGGCGGCCAGTGCCTTGTTTGACCAGGCCGTGGACGTCCTGCTGGCGTTCCCGACCGGTGCGCGCGGCGAACCCCGCCTCAAGGCCCATTACGACCGATTGCTCGGTCGCGTCAGTGCGTTGGAAATTCTGGCGCTGCGCGAAGGTGACGGCTTCACACAAGCGCGCACCGAACCGGCGGTCATTGACGACCTGCTGGCCGTGGCCACCCTCGACCTGCCCGACCCCAGCAAGATCACCACCGACACGGTGGTGGCGGATCTGGCCACGACTGAGCACGACCTGCCGATCGAATTAAACGACCGTATCCTCTCGTTCATCGAACTGTTCCAGGGCAACCTGCGCACGTTCATGCAGGAGAGTCTGCACCGGAGCGCGAAGTACATGCCGATGGTGCAGTCGGTGTTCCGCGCGGAGGGGCTCCCGCTCGACCTCGCTTACCTCGCCATCGTCGAGAGCGGATTCAAGAACACGGCCCTGTCGCGCGCGAGTGCCCGGGGGATGTGGCAGTTCATGCCGGCCACCGGCAAGGAGCACGGGCTCACACAGAATTGGTTTATCGACGAACGCGCGGATCCCGAAAAGGCGACGCGTGCGGCCGCGCAATACCTCAAGACGCTCAACAAGATGTTTGACGGCGACTGGAACCTGGCAATGGCCAGTTACAACGCCGGGCCGGGCCGGTTGCAGCGGGCGGTCAAGGCGTCGAAGCTGAATGACTACTGGACGCTGACCGAAACTGCGAAATTTCTCCCCAAGGAAACCCGCAACTACGTGCCGATGATCATGGCGGCGGTCATCATCGCGAAGAATCCGACGCAATACGGATTTGAACCCGGCGTGAACTCGACGCTCGCGTATGACATGGTGACGGTGCCCGACGCGCTTGATCTCCGGACCGTGGCGGAGTGGACCGAGACGTCCATCGAAGAAATTCGCGACCTGAACCCGGAACTGCGCCGCACGATCACCCCGGTCGGCAAACACGATCTCAAGGTGCCGGTGGGCATGGCCCCGATCGTCGAAGCCAAACTGGCTGAGGCGGGGCCGGCGACATTTGCACGGTTTGAACGCTATTCAGCGAAGCGCGGCGAAACGATAGTCACCATCGCGCGCAAATTCAAGGTCACGACACTGGACCTGGCCTCGGCCAACGGCCTGACGTCCCGGTCGCGCCTGAAGGTCGGCCAGTCGCTGATGATTCCACGCGCGGTGAGTGCCGCGCTGGCGTCGCGCCCTGCGGAGGCGCCACCGTCGCCCGTGGCGACCACGGTCACGTACCGCGTCAGGTCCGGCGACACGCTGACCGGGATCGCCCGGCAGTTTGACACCACCGTCAACGACATCAAGCGCTGGAACTCCCTCACGTCCAACCGCATCGACATCGGCGACCGCCTGACCATTCATCGCAACAACTGACGCCTGCTGTTTTTCGCCACGCCTGGCCGGGTCCGGGTGGCAAAGACTGCGTACTCCGTTCGACGAATTCCGCTTTTCACTTCACAATCATCACCACGCTCTTGGCGTGAGCTTTGCCACGATCAGTCGACATGTTGGCTCGACTTCATGCGGCTGCCCTCTTTGGTGTGGATGCGGTTCCGGTCTCGGTGGAGGTCGATGTGTCAGGCGGAGGATTGCCTGGTGTCGTGATGGTGGGACTGCCCGATGCCACCGTGCGTGAGAGTCGCGACCGCGTGCGCGCCGCCATTCGCAATTCGGGATTTCCGTTTCCGCCGGGACGCGTGACCGTCAGCCTCGCCCCTGCGGATTTGAAAAAAATCGGTGCGGCGTTTGATCTGCCCATTGCGCTCGGCATCCTCGCGGCGTCCGGATTGCTGCCGGAACGCGATGGCCGCGAGATGGCGGTCGTCGGAGGGCTCTCACTCGACGGCGGGATTCCGCCGATGCAGGGCGTCCTGCCCATTGCCGTCTCCGCGCGACGTGCGGGCCGGTCGGCGCTGCTGTTTCCCGCCGCCAATCTGCCCGAGGCCTCCATCGTCGCCGACCTGGCCCTGTACCCGGTCGCATCCTTGAGTGAGGCCGTCCGTGTGCTCAGCATGGACGATCCGCCCGCCGCCGCACCCGTGTCCTCCGTCGCAGCGAGTCGTGGGCATGAGGACGATCTGGCTGACGTGTGTGGCCAGTTGATGGGACGACGCGCGCTGGAGATCGCGGCGGCTGGTGGGCATCACGTCCTGTTCAGCGGGCCGCCCGGCGCGGGCAAGACGATGCTGGCGAGGCGATTGCCGGGGTTGTTGCCGCCCCTCGATTTTGAAGAGGCGCTGGTGGTGACGTCGATTCACTCAGTGGCAGGACTCCTGCCTGCCGGGGCCGGACTGCTGTCCGCTCGTCCGTTTCGCGCACCGCATCACACGTGCTCGGAT
>CAYZLT010000136.1:0-9179 GCA_964479175.1 uncultured Solibacteraceae bacterium
GCCGAGGATCTAGCCGAGGAATTCCACGAAGACTTCGCGCGCCGCGTGACCGGACAGGGTCGAGACGGTGAAGCGGAAATCGTCGTACTCGACCACATCGCCAAGCGCCGGCGGGCGATCGAGCATGGCCATTACGAGGCCGTTCACCGTATCCACCTCTTCGTGTTGCAGTTGGGCGCCAAACGCCTGTCCAAGCTCATCCAGGCGCAACGTGCCGGCCACTCGCGCGGAGGTCTGGTTCACACGCACGAAGTTGGGGGCGAGGGGAACTCCTTCGTCGATCTCCCCGACGACCTCTTCGGCGAGATCCTCAAGGCTCAACACACCTGCCGTGCCGCCATGTTCGTCAATCACCACCGCCATGTGGGCATGTCCGCGCTGCATCGTCGACAACACCGAGTCGAGCGATGCGGTCGCGGGAACGACTGGAAGCGTTCGCAGATCGGAGGGGCCAATGTGCTCTTCGAGAATCAGTCGACGCAGCAGGTCCTTCACATGCAGCATGCCGACGATGTGGTCGAGGTCGCCGTCGAAGACGGGGTAGCGGGTGTGCCGATGTGTCAGAAGAAGACGACGCAAGTCAGACGGCGAGGCGCCCACGGGAATGCCGACCACACGCACACGCGGCACCATGACTTCGGCGGCCGTGAGATCGCCGAACTCAAACAGTTCACGGACGAGTTTCCCAGCTTCGGTGCCAAGCGCACCACGGGCTTCACTCTCCTGGACAATAAGCTGCAGCTCTTCAGGCGAGTACGACTCCTCGTGCGTGTGTTTCTGCCTGCGAATCCCGACAAGCCGCAGCAACAATGCACCCAGCGCATCGAGCCCGACCACAAACGGATAAAACGTGAGCAGCAGCACCCGCATCGGCCAGTACACCGCGCGGGCCGTGGCCTCGGCGTGACTGAGGGCGAGCGCCTTGGGAATCATTTCGCCAAGAAAGATGTGCAGATACGTCAGCGCGGCGATGGCGATGATGCTCGCGGCGGCATGTGCCGAGATGAAGCTCGCGGCCCCGAGGAAGTCCAGACGCGGTTCGAGCCACACCGCAAGCGTGTGTTCGCCATACATACCCAGACCGAGGCTGGCGATGGTGATGCCGAGTTGTGCGGTGGCGATGAAACGATCGCGTGCCTGTGCCGACACCAGCAGCGCCAGCAATTTGGCTGAGAGACGTCCGCCGAGTTTGGCTCGTCGCTCCACCGACATCCGCGGTACCGCCACGATCGCAAACTCCGCCGCCACAAACAGCGCATTCGCGAGCAGGAGTACGGCGACGATGAGGATGCTGATCACTTCCGGACCTCACCAAGAAACTCGGCGAGCACGTCTTGAATGGTGATCAACCCGATGACGCGACCCTCGTCGCTGGTGACCACGGCCTGATGCACCCGTCGTTCGCGCAGCAGTCCGATGACACGATCGGCGGGCAGGTTGTGGGCGACGCGCGCCAACGGCCGCAGCAGGCGACCCAGCGCCGGCGCCTCACCCTCGAGCACAAACTGGTGCAGCAGATCCTTCACGCGCAGCGTGCCGATGATCGTGTCCGGGGTGCCGCGGTACACAGGTAGTCGGCTGAAGGGACTGGCGGCCACCACACGCACGACGTCGGGCCACGCGGTGTCCTCCTTCAGCATGGTGAGCTTTTCGAGCGGCACCATGAGGTCGCGCGCCGTGCGGACGCCGAGGCGGAGCGCGCGATGCAGTCGGTGTTGTTCGTCTGGTTCGAGCAGGCCACCGTCGCGGCTTTCGACCAGCAACATGTCGATCTCTTCCGGAGAGTGGATGTGACGATGACTGCCACCACCCATGCCGGCCCACCGAAGGACCGCCGTGGCGGACCCGTTGACCAGGGCAAGGAACGGGCGAAACACTGCCAGCGACCAGCGCATCGGGAGCACGGTGGCGAGGGCGACCTGCGTCGGGAACTGGAGGGCGAGCGACTTCGGCATCAGCTCACCAAGGACCACTTGCGCCGTCGTCAGCGTCAGCAGGACGGTGATGGCGGCCGTCGAGGTGGCGGCTTCCAAGTCCAGGCCAAACCAACCCACCAGCATCGGGGCAAGGGCGACCGCAATGTTGGCCCGCGCAAACGCGCCAAGCACGAGGCTGGAGAGGGTGATGCCAATTTGCGAGATCCCGACATATCGGTCGAGTTCCATCGCATCGTCAACGACGGGCAGGAGAGATTTGGCGAGCCAGTGACCTTCTTCCGACAGTTGACGAATCCGACTGCGGCGTACGCCGACGGCGGCAAACTCCGCCGCCACGTACAACGCGTTGATCAGAATGAGGACAAAGATGACCGCCCAGACGGCCGGAGACATTCGCCCTCTAGTCTATCCGCTCGTCTGGGGTAGCATCGTGCGGGATCCCGAAGCGTCGGGGTCCCGAAGTCTTCGGAGCCGCCGGGCTTTAGTCCGGCGGAAGCGACCGGCAGGGGAGGGTGCATGTTCGGTGAATTCAGGCAGTTCGTAAACCAGGGGAACGCGATTGATCTGGCCGTCGGCGTCATGATTGGCGCGGCATTCGGCAAGATTGTGAATTCACTGGTGGCCGACGTCATCATGCCGGTGCTGGGGTTGGCTCTGGGGCGTGTGGATTTTGCGAACCGATATGTCGCCCTGGATGGCAGCACGCACGAGACGCTCGCTGCCGCGAGGCTGGCCGAGGCGCCCATCCTCGCCTACGGCGCGTTTATCAACGTGGTGGTCGAGTTTTTTGTGGTGGCCTTCACGATTTTCCTGGTGGTGCGCCAGATCAACCGATTTCGGGGGAACAGGCCGGCGGCGTAGAGCCGGGGGCCGCTGCTGCTATACTTAGCGCTTCGCCCTGCCGGTGAGGTGGCTGAGTGGCCGAAAGCGGCGGTTTGCTAAACCGTTGTACGGGCTTAAACCTGTACCCAGGGTTCGAATCCCTGCCTCACCGCCATCCTTCGCCAAACGCTCGCTTCGCCAATCGCCGAAGCTGCGGCAATTCACCACACCTGTCTGCCCGCATCGTGGTGATACAGTCGACCACAGGAAGTGGTCAATGCCTTCGGTCACCCGCCTCGTTCTTGTTCTGCTCGCCGTCCTCGTCATTCCCATCTCACTCCACGCGACCGATGCCGAGCGCGAGGCCCGGGCCATCGAAGACCTGCTCATGGCCCCGTGCTGCTTCCGTCAGCAAGTGTCGGTTCACCAGTCACCGACGACGACCCAGGTACGGCGCGATATCCGGGAACGACTGGCCGCCGGCGAAAGCCGCCAGACGATTCTGGCCGCCTACGTGGCGGAACACGGCGAGGGGATCCTTGTCGTGCCGCCGGCCAAGGGGAGCAATCTGGTGTTGTATGTCCTGCCCCCGTTGACCCTGGCCGGCAGCGTGCTCCTCGTTGTCGGAGTCATTCGCCGATTCAGCATGCCGGGCATCGGCCGAACTGATTTGCCCCATCCGGCCGGGAACGCCGCCTCCATCCAACGGCTCGACGATCGGCTGACCGACGAACTGCGGGATCTGGACTGACGCCCCCTCTGAATCCTTTTGCCGGACGCGAAGTCTATTCCTCCAGAACCGCAAGGAGGACTGTATGAGTGCACTACTGAAGTTCAACGAACATCCGGTGGAACGTGTGGCGCGGGTGGCTCTGGGCGTGGCGCTGGTCGCGATGGCGGCCATGGGCACGATCGGCGTCTGGGGGTACATTGGTGTGGTGCCACTCCTCACCGGTGCGGTGGGTTCCTGCCCGCTCTACACCCTGTTCGGACTCTCCACGTGCCCGATGAAGTCGAAGGCCTGATCAATCGAGAGGCGTTTGACGCCCAGGTCGTCCGGCATCAGGCGAGTGTGTTTCGTCTGGCGCGATTGCTCACCCGATCCCAGGCTGACGCCCAGGACGTGCTGCAGCAGACGTTTCTCTCGGCGTGGCGGCATCGCGCGCAGTTTCGCGGCGAGGCAAGTGTCCGCACGTGGTTGCTGACGATCGCGCGCAATATCGCGCTCACCACGCGCACCCAGCAGTCCCGCGAGCCAATCGATTCCACGCCGCTCGACGACCTCGGCATTCGCGCCGGGTGGGGTGGACCCAATCCGGAAGATCTGGCGATTCGCGGGGAACGGCATGAACGCCTCACCACTGCGTTTGCGCGCCTTTCGGCCGATGACCGGGAAATTCTCACGCTGCGCGACCTTGAGGAATTGTCTGGTGACGCCACGGCACAACTGCTGGGCGTGAGCCTGCCGGCCATGAAGAGCCGGTTGCATCGCGCACGGCTGGCATTGGCCGCCCTTGTGCGGGAGGAGGACCCCCATGCGCCCCGATGAACGAACCGTGGCCGGCCTCACGTGCTCCGAGGTGATGGCCGATCTGAGCGCCTATCTCGATCACGAGCTGACGCTGGCGCGCGCGGCGCACCTCGAGGCCCACGTCGCAGGGTGTGACCTGTGCGCCAGCTTCGGTGCCGCCTTTGCCGACCTCATCGGCCAGGTGCGGGAGCGACTGCGTGAACCGGACCCGGTGCCTGTTGATGTCCAGGCCCGACTGCGCTCGGCGCTCCCGCCACGCTAATCCTTACCGTTTGCTGACAACTCGTCCGTCGAAACCATCGTCTCTATTCACAGAGAGGCAGTGAAAAAAAGACGATGGTGAAGGGTCCCTGTCGTACGTGGACGCCCACCTCACCGAATATGTCGAGGTGTTTGGACGTTATTGCCCGTGGGGCGCGACGTTCGAATCACGGGTTCAGGATGGCAATGGCCGCATTCAGTGTAGTCGCGTAGGTCACCCAGGCCAGATACGGCGCGAGCAGCCAGGCCGCCGGACGGTCGATCCGCGCAAAAACGCGAATGGTGAGCACGATGAGCACCCACATCAAGACGATGTCCGCCAAGGCAAGTTCGATCTGCTGGAATCTGAAGAAGAGATACGACCAGCTGAAGTTGAGCGCGAGTTGCAGGAGGAACAGACGCAGGGCTGGTGCCTGTTTGGCCCAGCCGCCGCGTTGCCAGACCCGCCACGCCGCGACAGCCATCATGGCGTAGAGCGTGGTCCAGACAGGTCCGAAGACCCAGCTCGGCGGATTCCACGCCGGCTTGACGAGGGACCGATACCACTCGGTATCACCACTGGCGGAGGTCAGGCCCACGAGTGCGCCTCCGCCCACACACAGCACGATCCAGAGGACCAACGCCATCAGAGCGACCCCGTTCCACGCGATAGTGACGCCACGATCCACGACACCGCCGCACACGAAACCGTGCCCCAGAGAACATCCACGACGGTCATGGTGGTGGTCCACTCGCGCAGGGTCGCGTGATTGGTGAGGTCGTAGACCGCATAGGTCAGTGCGCCGAAGAGGGCACCGTAGGCGAGAGCTTCGATCGGGGACTTCGCCCTGCCCAGCACAAAGACGGTGATGCCCAGCGCGATGACCGGATACACCAATGCGGCTGCCGGCCAGATCGGATCGAGGGCTTCGCCCTTCATGCGGGCGATCGGCGCCAGATTGCGGCGGTAGAAGTCCTTCATGACCAGGCCGAGCCAGAGTCCGTCAAGAATTACCAATGTGAGCAAGGCGATGCCGAACTGTCTGACCATGCCCGCACCTTTGCAAGATTCGATCCTCAGCCCTTGCAGCAGTTTTCGACGGCGGCGGTCAGTGTGCGCACCGGGATGGAGACCAAGCCGCTCAGCCGGCGGCGGTCGGTGGTGGTGCCGGAGGCGGCGTGCACCGCTTCAAGTGAGGCCTTGAGGACCTTGGACACGCCCGGCGTCGCCGGCAGCTCCAGTCGGTAATGCATCCACAGGCCATCCCGTCGAGCGGCCACGAGGCCGGCCTTGCGCAGGTAGGCCAAGTGGCGGGAGACCGCCGGCTGTGGGAGGTCGAGCGCGCCATGGATGTTGCAGACGCAGACTTCCCCTGACGCGAGCAGTGCGAGGATCCGCAGGCGGGTGTCATCCGCAAGCGCCTTGAACACCTGTTCGAGGGAATCCAGGGAGGCGGTTTTCATATTTGCCTTGACGAATATATCACGCGGCGCTATATTCGCTTCAACGCATATGGAAAACCTGACCCTGACCGTCAAAAAACGTTACGGATCAATTGCTGACAATGTCGCCCGCGGCGGCCAAGGGTCCTGTGGCCCCGGCGAGTGCGGCTGCGGCGATCCCATCAGCAGCGACCTCTACAGCGCGGCCGAGACCGCCGGCCTTCCCGAGCATGCCGTCGTCGCATCACTTGGCTGTGGCAATCCCACGGCGCTGGCGACGCTCAACCCCGGGGACATCGTGCTCGACCTCGGGTCGGGCGGCGGCATAGACGTGTTGCTCTCCGCCAAACGTGTCGGCCCCACAGGCAAGGCGTACGGCCTCGACATGACCGACGAGATGCTCGCGCTCGCCCGCGCGAATCAGCACAAGGCCGGCGCGACCAACGTCGAATTCCTCAAGGGACACATCGAGGCGATTCCACTGCCGGACAACGCCGTCGATGTGATTATTTCCAACTGCGTCATCAATCTGTCAGGAGACAAGGACAAGGTTCTGGCCGAGGCCTTCCGCGTGCTCAAGCCCAATGGCCGGTTCGCGGTCTCCGACGTGGTGAGTCGTCGTCGCGATGTGCCGGCGGAAATTCGTCGAAGTGTCGAGCTCTGGATCGGGTGCATCGCCGGCGCGCTCCACGAAGACGATTTCCGGTCGAAACTCGAAGCCGCGGGATTTGTGGATGTGGACATCGAGATCGTGCGCGAATATCGCGCGGCTGACGCCCGGACCTTCCTCGCCGACGCGGGGTTGGACGCCGACGCGATTGCGCCGTTGGTCGACGGCGCGTTTGGCAGCGCCTTCGTGCGCGCCCGCAAACCGCTAGAATGATCTGATGCCTCCGCGCGTTCGTTTCGCTCCGTCCCCCACTGGCTACCTGCACGTCGGGGGCGCACGAACGGCGTTGTTCAACTGGCTCTACGCCAAACGCCACGGCGGGATCTTTGTTCTCCGAATCGAAGACACCGACATCGAACGGTCGTCGACCGACATGGTCACCGGCATTCTCACGAGCCTGACCTGGCTCGGGCTCACGTGGGATGAGGGCCCCGGCGTCGGCGGTCCCCACGCGCCATACTTTCAGACCGAACGGCTCGACAAATACCGCGCGGCTGCCGATGCACTCGTCGCCTCCGGTCACGCGTATTACTGCTACTGCAAACCGGACGACCTCAAGGCCAAACGCGAGGCCGCGGAAGCTGCAGGATCGGCCTGGACCTACGACCGCACCTGCACGCGCCTGTCCACTGAGGAAATCGCGAGTCGCGAAACAGTCGGCCATCCCCGCGCCGTGCGCTTCTTTGTCCCGGAGGGTGTGACCACCTTCACCGACCTCGTGCGTGGCCGCATCGAATTCGCGCGCCAGAACATCGACGACTTCGTCATCCTCCGCTCAGACGGCGTTCCGACCTACCACCTCTCGGTGGTGGTCGACGATGTGGAGATGGAGATTACGCAGGTCGTGCGTGGAGACGACCACATCTCGAACACGCCGAAGCAGGTGCTGTTGTACGAGGCGCTTGATGCACCGGTCCCGGAGTTCGCGCACGTGCCGCTCATTCTCGGACCCGACAAGAAGCGCCTGAGCAAACGCCACGGCGCGACGGCAGTCGGCGAATACGAAACCAGAGGGTACCTGCCCGAGGCGATGATCAACTTCCTCGCGCTGTTGGGGTGGTCTCCCGGTGGCAACCAGGAAGTGTTCAGCCGCGAGGAACTCATCGAACGCTTCACCCTCGACGGCATCAGCGGCGGCAACGCGGTGTTCAACCCGGACAAGCTGGACTGGTTCAACCAGCAACACATCGTCCGCCTCGCCAACGACGATCTGCTGCATCGCATCCAAACCGACTTGCGCCTGGCTGGATTGTGGCGCGACACGTTGCTCAACGCGGAGTTTGCGTGGGCGAGTCGTGTGCTGGACCTGTTGAAGCCACGCGCACGCAAACTCGCAGATCTCACCGCGCCACTTCGTACGTTTCTCGCAGACGAGGTGGTGTTTGATGAGGCCGCGGTCGCGAAACACCTCGCGGGCCCCGAGGTGCGCGACCATCTGCACGCCTGGGCGGAGGTGGTGTCTGGTTTGCCGTCACTCGAGCCGGTAGCCACCGAAGCAGCATTGCGGGCACTCGCCGAGGCGCGTGGCATCAAACCCGGCGTGCTGATCCACGGCACACGCGTGGCCGTGACTGGTCAGGCCGTCAGCCCAGGGATTTTCGAAGTGCTGGAGCTGGTCGGCAAGGACCGCGTCGCGCAGCGCCTCCGCGCTGCGTCTACCATCTGAGCGCGCGTCGCCCACGCCAAATCGGCCCTTCCTCGACAAAACGCCACTCGGGATTGCGCGACGTGTCACGCATCGCATCGAGTGTCTCGTCAAAGAGCACCAGGTCCTGGTCGGAACACTCGAAGTACGAAACAAAATCCCACTCCCCCTCGCGGCCTTCACCATCAGGGTTGTAGAACACGCGCCTGAGAATCTTTGGCGCGGCGGCCCGACCCAACTCTGCATGCCCGGCCACACATTTGCCGCTGTGGCGATCGTGGTGCGGATAAAAATACTGATGCCGTTCCATCGCCGGCATCGCCCACCATTCTGCGGTTTTGCGCACGGGCAGAATGATCGCGTTGGACATGGTCCGGCCCGATGTTCGCGCCTTTGCCTGTGTGTAGGCCCATGTGTACATGTCCACGCTGGTGTATTGCGGCACACGCACGGCACCGGACAAGGTGGTGACCTCCGCCAGATCACCCACACGCCGACGCAGTTCCTTCTCCGTATCGTTAAGGCTTGGCCGGTACTTCGAGGTGACCTGCGCCACGTGTGTCGCAATCGCCAGGTCAGCCGACGCGGACTTGTCCACGCCGAAGCCGTTGATCGACAGGAACTGGATCATCTCGTGAGGGGGGGCATCGGTGCCGCCGCCCTCCACGTCAAACACGTTGAAAAACGCCCGGCCGAGCTGGTCGCCGACCCCCCGGAGCCGCTGTCGCACGGCGTCATCGAGCTGCGTCGGCCGCACGAAAAAGAACCGGGTGAACGCCAGGTTCGCGCCAAGCTGCGGAGCGTCAAGACAGGAAAACGTCATCTTCAGTAAGCTGCTATCGGTTCAGATACTCCATGCCTGCAATCAAACGCACCCCCGCCCGCCCGTCT
>CAYZLT010000137.1:0-3297 GCA_964479175.1 uncultured Solibacteraceae bacterium
CTGATGCGTCCATCACGTCAATCTGCACGGGCGCCGTGGGCTTGTCTTTGAACCAGTACTGAATCGTGGGCAGCCGACCTCCCTGCCGATACGAATCCTCGGGTTTGTACAAAATCGCGTCGGGCGTGGCCTGCGCCGGCGTCATCGTTTGCAGCGGCGAGAGGTTGTCCATCACCCAGTAGCCCCGGCCCTGCGTCGCAACCACGAGATCGTTGCGGAACACCTGCAGGTCGGTGATCGGCGTGCGCGGGAGGTTGTTCTGGAACGACTGCCAGTTACCCCCGTCGTTGAACGAGATGTACATCCCGAACTCGGTGCCGGCATACAGCAGGCCCTTCTTCTTGGGGTCCTCCTGAATCGCGCGTGTGAAATGTGTATTGGGAATACCGTTGGTGCCGTCGGCGATCCGTGTCCACGACTTGCCGTAGTCGTCGGTGCGCCAGATGTAGGGCGTAAAGTCACCCATGCGGTACCTGTGCATCACCACAAACGCGCGCGCGGGATCGTGGTCGGAGGGATCAATCGTATTGATCGTGCCTTCCGGCCAGTTGGCGGGCGTGACGTTTGTCCACGTCTTGCCGTTGTCGCGCGACACATGCACCAGACCGTCATCACTTCCCGTCCACAGGAGACCGGGCGTGGTCGGCGATTCTTCGAACGCGAAGATCGTGGCGTAGACCTCGACGCCGGTGTTGTCGCGCGTGATGCCTTCCCCGCCCGAGTACTGCTGGCGCCGCTTGTCGTTGCGCGTCAGGTCAGGACTGATGACTTCCCAGTTCGCGCCACCATCGGTCGTCCGGTGCACGACCTGCGACGTGGTGTAAACCACATCCGGGGTGTGCCAGGAGATCCTGATCGGGTTGTTCCACTGGAAACGGTATTTCATGTCCGCCGCGCGCTGGCCTGTCTGCGAGTCGGCGTAGACACGGACGTTCTCGGAGAGCCCGTTCTCGCGGTCGACGCGCTGCAGGGTGCCGCCGTAGTTGCCGGCATAGTTGAGGGACGCCCGACGCGGGTCCACGGCCACGTAGCCACTTTCCCCGCCGCCCATCTGATACGGCTCCTCGTTGCCCTGGCTCGGCACGCCAATCGTGCTGTTGTCCTGCTGACCGCCGTACACCCAGTAGGGATACCGTGTGTCGACCGAGGCACGATACATCTCGGACGTCGGTTGATTGTCCTGGCCCGACCACATCGCGCCGGTCGGAGAGGCCACCCCGGTTGACACGGCCGCGCCACCGTCGTTGCCGGTGATGATGATCTTGTTGTTGGTCGGATTGATCCACAGGTCGTGGTAGTCGCTGTGCGACTGAATGCCGGCCGATCCAAACGTCTTGCCGCCGTCGGTGGATTTGAATGCGCCGACGTTCAGGCCATAGACCGTGTCCACGTCCACCGGGTCGGCGTGAATGTGGGTGTAGTACCACGCGCGCTGCTGCAGCGCACGGCCCGTGAAGCCGCGCGCCCAGGTGAGGCCACCGTCGTTGGAGATGTAGACGCCGCCGAGATCGCCGCCGGCTTCCACCTGCGCATACACGCGCTTGGAATCGGCGCCCGAAATCGACAAGCCGATGCGACCGACCATTACCTTGTCGGGCAGACCGCCGCCCAGCTTCGCCCAGGTCGTGCCGCCGTCGGTCGAGCGGAACATGCCGCCTTCAGTCGAGCCGGATTCAATAGTCCACGGCTTGCGCTCAGTGGTCCACATCGCGGCAATCAGGACATCCGGGTTTTTCGGATCCATCGCGAGATCCACGGCGCCTGTACGGTTGCTGATGAAGTGCACGCGCTGCCATGACGTGCCGCCGTCGCGTGTGCGGTAGACGCCACGCTCGTCACTGGGGGCGAACATATTGCCCAGCACAGCGACGTAGGCGACATCGGGGTTGGTCGGGTGCACTCTCACGCGACCGATCGTGCCGGAGCCGCGCAGGCCCACGTGTTGCCAGGTCTTGCCGGCATCACTCGACTTGTACATGCCGACGCCGGGCGACACGTTGCCGCGGGGGCACGCCGATCCGGTGCCGACATACAGCACGCTCGGGTTCGAGAGCGACACGTCGATCGCGCCGACCGAGCCGGCTTCGAAGAAGCCGTCTGAGAGGTTCGTCCACGTCTCGCCGGAGTTGGTGGACTGCCACACGCCGCCGCCGGTGTAGCCGGCGTAGAACAATGTCGGGTTCGACGGCACGCCCACCACGGCGGTCGACCGTCCACCACGGCTGAACACCGACAGGTGCC
Source organism: uncultured Solibacteraceae bacterium (assembly GCA_964479175.1). GTDB lineage: Bacteria > Acidobacteriota > Vicinamibacteria > Vicinamibacterales > SCN-69-37 > SYFT01. The sequence continues at coordinate 2,242 of CAYZLT010000137.1, forward strand.
GATACTGCATGCCACTGAGCATGGCCGGATCGACCAGGGCCGTTCCGGCCGCCTGCTGTTCCGCGCCAAGTCTCGGGGTCGCCGCGACGCCGGCATAGACCAATGCCGCCATCACGATCACTGCGCCAGTGCGCCAGGTCTTTTTCATAGCTCGAAGGGTACCCGACGAGAGGCGATGATTCAACTGCCGGGGTAAGCTGTCTGGCCATGTCTTTTGCCCGTCTTATCTCGTCGTCGCTGCTGGCCGGACTGCTCGTCCTGCTCCTTGGGGCACCACTGGCCCCCGCGCACGCCCAGATGCTCCCCACCGTGACCGCCGATGTGGTGGTGACCGCCACCACCACGCCCGTACCCACCCAGACCGTGGGCCGCTCCGTCGTCACCCTCTCCCGCGAAGACCTCACACGTCTGGGCATTTCATCGGTGATTGAGGGCCTCAGGCTGTTGCCGGGGATCGACCCGCGCGCGCGCGGCGGCCGTGACGTGCAGACCGACTTCAGCGTGCGCGGAGCGACGTTTGGCCAGGCACTCGTCCTCATCGACGGCGTGCGATTGAACAACGCACAGAGCGGACATCACAACGGGGAAATCCCTGCGCCGCTGCTCGGCATTGACCGTATCGAAATGCTGGCCGGCCCGGCCTCCGCCGTGCATGGTGCGGACGCACTCGGCGGCACGATTCAGATTCTCACGAGAACTGATCGGCACCAGACCGTCGACGTCTCCCTCGCGCAGTTCGGCACCCTCTCGGCTCAGGCCTCTTCCAGCGGGTGGGGCCTGCCTGCCGCGTGGACGATGTCGGCGTGGGGGGCGCGGTCCGATGGCTTCATGTTTGATCGCGACTACGGTCAGGGTGGCGCAAGTCTGCGCGGACGCCTTCGCCCGGGACTGATCGTCGACGCGCGCCACCAGCGCCGTGCCTTCGGTGCCAACGGCTTTTACGGCAATTCGCCATCAAAAGAATGGACCGACGGCACCGTCATCTCCGGCGTCTGGGGTGTGACCGGGTCCACGTGGTTTTCGCAGACGCGTGTGGCCGCTCGTCGACACAACGAC
>CAYZLT010000137.1:3307-9176 GCA_964479175.1 uncultured Solibacteraceae bacterium
CACAACAACCGTTGTCGTTGGGACATCAGACGACCCGGCTTCGCCGAAACCACCCACCGCACCGACGCCATCGACGCGGACCTGACGCTCAGCCGCGTGACCGGCTCGACGATACGGGTGAATGTGGGCGCCGGTGGTGGTGGAGACTGGATCGAGTCGTCGAATCTGGGGGACCACACCTACGGTCGGGCCTACGGATTTGCGGAAGCGCTGTGGACACCGATCAGCCGCGTCTCTGTGCAGGCGGGTGCACGCGTGGATCACTACTCGACATTTGGTACTGCGTGGAATCCGTCGGTGGCCGTCAGCACGATGGTGAATGACCGGGTGCGGCTTCGCACGTCGGTCGCGCGCGCGTTTCGCATCCCTACCTTCACCGAGCGGTTCTACACCGACCCGGCGCACAAGGCCAGTGACGCACTGGATCCTGAACACGGCTGGTCGGTGGATGCCGGTCTGGAAGTAACCGCTGCGGAGTGGACCCTGGCCGTTTCCCCATTTACGCGATGGGACACAGACGTCATCGACTGGGTCCGCCAGGTGCCCACCGACCGCTGGCGTACGACAAACGTGCATGATGTGACGACGCGCGGGGTGGAGGTCTCAGCCTCGCGCCGATGGGCGTCGGCGCTGCTGCGGGCGCACTATTCGGTGCTCGATGTCGAGGCCGCCAGACCGGCGGCCTTGTCGAAGTACGTGCTTGAGTACGCGCGCCAGAGCGCAGGTCTGGCCGTCGCCGTGCCGACAGGGTGGAAGACGCAGCTTGCCGTCACCGCAGACGCGCGTGACCGCGTTACCAGCATTGGCGGGCAGCAATATGTGTTGGTGGGAGCCAGACTGACCCGGCCGGTGGGCCGGGCCGATGTCTATGTCGAGGGAACGAATCTACTGGACGAAACCTATCGCGAAATTGCGGGGGTCCCGATGCCGGGCCGAACGCTGGGCATCGGGCTGCGCCTTCGCTGACCGGCCTACTTCCCGGCTTCTTCCTTGGCCTCCTGGGCCTCCTTGGCCTCGTCGGCCCCTTCGGTCTCGGCCTCTTCACCCCACGGGGCATCGTCTCCCCACGGTGAGGCCTGAGGACCGGGCACGATGCCCGCGATATCGGGGTCTTCACCCGCACCTCGCGGCGTGACGGTCTTGGTGTCGCGAGCGACCTCGCGCCGCACCGCCTTTTCCTTCTGACGTTCCTGCCGTGCCCGTTCGCGTGCGCGCTTCTGGGCGCTGACTTTCGGATGATTTGCCAACTGTGGTCCTTTCCCCTGCCGCCCGGGCTACTTGCTGCCGGGCGCGAACTTCAATCCTACCAGCCCCGCGACAATCAGCCCGACACAGGCCAGGCGAAACGGCGAGGCTGACTCCCCAAACCGAACAATTCCGAAAATCACCGTCCCGACGGCGCCAATCCCCGTCCAGACGGCATAGGCCGTCCCCAGGGGCAACGTCCGGACGGCCAACGAGAGCATCCAGACACTGGCCATCAGGGCGGCCACGGTCAGTGTGGTCGGCACAGGCCGTGTGAACCCGTCAGTGTATTTCAACCCGACGGCCCAGGCCGTTTCCAAGACACCTGCCAAGACGAGAATCACCCACGGCATGCGCGCATCACTGTACCTGATTCGCCATGTGGCAGGGATGACTCTGTTTGCGGCAAGGTGGGATATTGGGCCGCACAAAGTGAAAGTTGGTCGGGGCGAGAGGATTCGAACCTCCGACCCCTCGGACCCGAACCGAGTGCTCTACCAGGCTGAGCCACGCCCCGACAACCCGACCATCTTATCGTAAAAAAACACGTCGGGTGTCTTTTTGCGCGAAAAAGACACCCGACGTCATTTTTTGGCGGCGGCGCGGCGGGCCGAGACCAGAGCGGCGACGCGGTCGAGCGCCTTGTGATCGGTCAGGTCAGGCTGGAGTGGCGTCACGGAAATGAAGCCGCTCTTGACGGCGTTGTGGTCGGAATTTTCCTCGAAGTCCCAGTCGTCGGAGGCTTCTTCAATCCAGAAATAGGGCCGGCCACGGGGGTCCTCGCGCTGCGCCACCTTCGTGATGTGGTTCCGGCGCGCCTGGACCGTGGTCCGCACGCCCGCAATGGCGCCGCTGGGGACGTTGATGTTCAGAAACGTCCGCGCCGGCAGGGGCGAGGCCAGCAGTGATGCGGCCATCTCCGCCGCAAACTCCGCCGCAGCCGTGAAGTCAAAGACGTCGCGCGTGAACTGCTGCGATACGGCGATGGCCGGAAATCCCAGCAACGCGCCCTCAAGCGCACCGGCCACCGTGCCCGAATACGTGACGTCGTCGCCGATGTTGAATCCTTTGTTGATGCCCGACACGATGATGTCGGGCTTGTACGTGAGGATCTGGTCGATCGCGATGTTGATACAGTCGGTGGGGGTACCGTCGACGGCAAACACGTCCTCGGAGATGCGCTCCACGCGCAGAGGGCGTCGCAACGTCAGCGCGTGCCCGACGGCGCTCGCTTCGGTCTGTGGCGCCACAATGACCACGTCACCCACTGCCCGGAGGGCTGTGGCCAGTGCGTGAATCCCAGGAGAAAAATGACCGTCGTCGTTGGTGACAAGAATCCGAACCATTGGTCCGACGATCATACCCGGAGGAACCACTTGCGGCGGTACAAGACTTCGCACAGACCGTAGAGCACCAGCAGGTTCGCGAGCGCAAACGCGAGCGAGGTGTTCTTCGAGCTGCCGTATGGCTGAAAGAACGTCTCGTACAGGTATCGCAGCAGCGTGATGTCCGTGCCGGCCGCGCCCGTGACGCGAATCCAGATCAACGTCTTCACCAGCAGGCCTGACGCCACAAACAGGATCAGCGCATTCATCCCGAGGACGACAAAGGGTCGGGCAATCGTGCGCTGTTGCCTCACGTCAAGGAGCCAGTAACACGCGGCGAGGGTCACCGACGCGATCCCACTGGTCAACAACACATAGGAGCTGGTCCAAAGGTTTTTGTTGATGGGAAACGACCGGTCCCACACCAGGCCCATCGCAATCGCGACTCCCCCACCGGCAATCAGAAACGCCACCTTCTCCGACTGCGTCCGCTCACTCGTGATGATCACCCCGGCTGCCACGCCAGTCAGGGCCGTGGCAATCGCGGGCAACGTGCTGAGCAGGCCTTCGGGATCCCAGGTGCGCGCCGACCGCCACAAATGCGCCTCACCCAGCACCGTGCGATCGAGCCAGGCCCCGAGATTGCCGGATTGGGTCAGGTCACCGGCCACGCCGCCCGGCGGCGGCACAAACATCATCAACCCCCAATAGGCGAGTAGCACGAGTGCCGACACCCCGATGGCCGCCTGCCAAGTGTCGTCTTCGCGTTCGGCGTCCCGGAACGCTCGAAAGAACAACGCCGCGGCAAGATAACAAATCGCCAGCCGCTGCAGTACGCCCATGATGCGCACGGTCGACAGATCAAACCGCGGATACAACGCGAGCAGCAGTCCCAATCCGAAGATAAACGCCGCGCGGCGCAGGATGACGGCCACAGGCATCTGGGATCGGGCCGAGAGCGTGATCGACACCCCAACGATGAAGACAAAGAAGGGAAAGATGAGGTCGGTGGGCGTCCAGCCGTGCCAGGGGGCGTGCAGGAGCGGCGCGTAGACCTGCCCCCAATCGCCGGGATTGTTCACCATCACCATCGCGGCCATGGTGGCGCCGCGAAAGACGTCAAGAGAAACCAGTCGGGGGCGCGTCACAAGGCGGCCAGTATAATCGGGGCATCGTGACTTCACGGCTTTCGACTCTGTTTGTTGGTGCGGTCGCCTGCGCGGTGGCCACGGCCGCCGCCCTGGGCTCCCAGACGCCGTCGGCCCCGGCCGGGTCCATCACGGACGTGCCGGGCATTCGGGTCGGTCACCACACCCTGAGCGAGCGGCCGACAGGTTGCACGGTCATTCTGGCGCCGCCGAATACGGTTGGTGCCGTGGATCAACGAGGCGGTGCCCCCGGCACGGCGGAAACGAATCTGCTCGCCCCGGAGAACATGGTCGAGATGGTCAATGCCATCGTCCTCTCTGGCGGCAGCGCCTATGGGCTGGCCAGCCGCGACGGGGTGATGACGTATTTGCGCGAACAGAAGATTGGATACCCCACCAGTGGTACGGTGGTTCCGATCGTTCCAGCGGCGATATTGCTCGACCTGGCGGTCGGCAACAACCCCGACATCGTCCCGACCGCCGACTGCGGGTATCGTGCCGCGACTGCGGCAGCGGGAGGCATCGTTGAGGAAGGCTCGGTTGGTGCGGGGGCGGGCGCGACGGTCGGCAAGTTCACGGGTGGTCGGCCGATGAAGGGCGGCATCGGCACAGCCTCGCTGCGTGGTGACAATGGATTGATCATCGGGGCCATCGTCGCCGTCAACGCCTCGGGATCGATCTTTGACCGCCGCACCGGACAGGCCGTGGCCGGTGTGCGAACCCCGGACGGCGTGGGTCTTGAGAACCCGTTTGAGCTGATCCGACGGGTGACGCCCCCCCCACCGCGAGAGATGGAGAACACGACGATCGGCGTCGTGGCCACCAATGCGCGACTGACAAAAGCCCAGGCGCTCCGCGTGGCGATCATGGCGCAGGACGGCCTGGCGCGAGCCATTTTCCCCTCACACACCCCGGGCGATGGCGACACGTTATTTGTGCTGGCCACCGGTGGGCTTGAGGGGCCGGCCGACGTGAGCCGCGTGGGCAGCCTCGGAGCGGAAGCGGTGAGCGACGCGATCCTCAACGCGGTGCTCAAGGCGAAGGGACTGCCCAACTATCCGTCGGTCGCCGACATCAAGCGCTGACGACTGACCACATCCGAGATGACACCGCTGCTCATTCTGCTGCTCGTCTACTCTGTCGGCCTCATCGCGCTTGGCGCGTGGATTGGTCGCGCGGTGCGGAAGAGCGAGGAGTTTTTTGTCGGCGGCCGCGCGCTGGGCGCGGGCCTGCTCTTCTCCACGTTCATGGCCGCCAACATCGGCGCGGGATCCACGGTCAACGCGACCGGGCTCGCGTATCACCACGGCCTGTCGGCGTGGTGGTGGAACGGATCGGCGGGAATGGGCACCTTGGTGCTCGCCTTCTGGATTGGTCCGAAAATCTGGAGGCTTGCCGCACAGCACGGTTTCCTCACGGTTGGCGACTTCCTCGAAAACCGATTTGGCTCCGACGTGCGACTGCTGGCGGCCGCCATCATCTGGATCGGAAGCCTGTCGATTTACGCCGGACAGATTATTGGAGCCTCTGCCGTGCTGCAGCGCGTGGGAGGAGTGTCACCGACCACCGGCGCACTCATCGCCGTCACGGCCATGACCGCGTACTTTGTCAGCGGTGGCCTGCTCAGCGCGGCGTGGGTGAACCGGGTGCAGTTGCTGGTCATCATCACCGGCTTCGCGTTCGCGGCACCGATGCTCATGTCGAGTGCCGGCGGAATGGCGCCAATGCTCGAGGCCGTACCAGGCACGAGCTTTCTTGAAGGCGCGTCACCAGGCGTCTTTGGTGTGGGCTGGCCGACCATCTTCCTGATGGCCCCGGCGTTCTTCCTGTCACCGGGCTTGGTGCAGCGCGCGTTCTCGGCCAAAGACGAACGGGCGCTCACCCGAGGCGTTGGACTCAGCGGCCTTGCGCTGATGCTGTTTGCGTGCGCACCGGTCGCCATCGGCATGGCCGCACGGGTACTGATGCCGGAGCTGGAAGCCGGACCGCGCGATCAGGTCCTGCCGGCCGTCCTGATGAGCGCCGTACCAATGGTGGTTGGCAGCATCGCACTCGCGGCGGTCTTCTCGGCAGAAATCAGTTCAGCAGACGCCGTTCTGTTCATGCTCTCAACGTCGGGAGCGCGAGACTTCTACCGCGGGTATGTGAATC
>CAYZLT010000138.1:0-9164 GCA_964479175.1 uncultured Solibacteraceae bacterium
CGCCGCGCCGCCAAACAGATTCCGCGCGACGCCCACGTCCGCCAGCAGCATGTGCCGGTTGATGCGCACCGGAAGGAGGACGGTAGGCGCCGGCGACGCGATGTCCGACACATACTTCAGAGCCGCGCCGACACGGAACCCCTTGACGACGATGGCGCCTCCAACCGTGAAGAGGGCGCTGGTCCCGCTTCGATGCCCCTCGGCCTGTGTCAGATCAGGGGAATACGGATAACGTGCGGCGTCGCCATTGAACCCGACGAGTTGGGCGCCCCACCCGAACGTCGCAGACCACTTGCCACCGGTGTAGATCGACCCCAGGGACACCATCGTGGATGCGGGTCCAAGCCGCGCCAGCGAGAGGTCGACACCCGATCGCGCGCCAATCAACTGCGCGGGATTGTGGAAGATCACATCCTGATCGCGCCCGGCCACCCAGGCGTTGGCGAGGGCTGCGGTGCGGGCGCTCGACGGGATGTGCAGGACCAGTGGCCCTGTCGGCGGCGCCTGCGCAAACGCAGTCGACGCGGCCAGGGGCATCCATCCAAGAGCGGCAGCAAGAGGGAGAGCGAAACGAAACACGCGCATGACGCAAGAGTCTATCGCGGGTCGGCCTGGTCCTTGTCCTGTTCGTTCATCCACGGTTGCAGAAGTAGCGCGCCCATGAGGACATCACGTGTGGCCGTAGGAATCGATGGGCCGTCATGGATGCGCTCAGCCGGATGATCATCGGGGTTTCCGGGGGACTTGTGAATCGGCCATGGCGGCGTGATAGGCAAACGACGCCATGATGACGGCATTGCGCATCATGTCGTCGGCGGGAATGGTTTCGAGAAAATCGAGGTTGGTGTGACCGCCCGTGCCGCCGGTGCGATCCTGCAGAAACTGAAAGCCGGGCAGTCCCACTCGATCGAATGAAACGTGATCGGTACTGCCGACACCACGCGCCGACACGGTCGTCATGCCCAGGTCGCGGAACGGTTCGGTCCACGCCGTCATCATCGATCGTGCAGCGTCGTTCCCCTGCAGATAGATGCCCCGGTACTGGCCAGGTCCGTAGTCCTGATTGAAGTAGGCCGAGAACCGTTCGTAGGCCGGAGTGGTGCCTGCCTTCGACGCCGGATCGCCGAATGTCTTCAACACATACTCGCGCGAGCCGTGCAGGCCTTGTTCTTCGCCGGCCCAGAGCGCCGCGCGGATGGTCCGGCGTGGCTGGGCACCGGCGACACGCAGCAATCGCATGGCCTCAAGCACCACCGCCACACCCGAGGTGTTGTCGCTGGCGTTGGGACTCGCGTGCCAGGTGTCGAGATGAGCCCCGATCATCACCACCTCGTCTTTGAGGTCGGTGCCTGGGATCTCACCAAACAGGTTCCGCGCGTGTTCGCCCGTCGCACCCACACGATTGCGGATCTCGATCTCGATCGTGACCAGGATGTCGCGCTCCCGCAGCCGGTACATGCGGTTGTAGTGTTCCGGCGTAATGGCCACGATGGGCGGAGCGGCCAGCGTTTCGGCGCGGCCCCAGTTGTCGACGCGGGTGCCCGGCCGGGCGAACCCGCGGACAGCACCAGGCCAACCACTTTCCGACTGCAGCACGGCAACCACACCTTCGGCCTTGTAGAACGCGATTTTTTCCTCGGCCCTGACCACCGCCGGGTTGGGGCCGGCCGCCGGAGCCGTAGCTACGGGAGGGGTAGCCGCAGCCGACAGCACTGGCGGCGCTGCCGGCAGTGGAGCTGGCTCGGCCAGCAGTGCCAGGTCGTCGTCGGTGTACCGGGCGACACCGTTGCGGAACCGCGCCTGATCCACAACTGCCGGCGGCGTGGAGAGGACCGCGACGCCGCGCAGAGTGCCACGCAGGCGGTCGAGATCGGCCCTGGTGCGAATCTCGGCGATGACCACCTGGGTGGTGTGCCGTCCATTGGTGCCGGGCGTGTGTGAGAGGGGATACCCGACCATCGGCTGATAGTCGGGCGCTATCAGGTGCAGCGAGGTGTATTCGTTATCCCAGCGGGTGCCAAACTCCATGAACGGGTCACTGGTGACGTTCGACAGGCCGATCTCGCGCATGTGTGACAGCACCCACGTTTGTGCGCGAGCCATATCGTCACTGAGCGTCAGTCGGGCGCCGAGCACGTCGGTGAGGTACGCCAACACGTCCATGACCCGTGATCGTTCCAGGCCCTCGGTCCGGAGCTTCGCCACCATGGCGGCATCGGCGGCAGGTTGCTGCGCGTCAACACTGGAGGCACTGCGGGCCGTGGTGCCGACGACGACCAGACCAAGCAGAACCAGGGGCAGCAATACAGGCGAATGTCGTCGCATGGTGCGGATTGTAGCCCAGAGTTGCCGCGCTCCTGGTCGTGACGACCGTGTCTGTGTACGCGTTGTCCGGTCGAGGCCAGTTGACCACAGACGTCTTCCGCAGTCTCGAATTCCGCAGTATTGGTCCGAGCGCGGGCCGGCCCGTTGCTGGTCAGCACAACAGCGACGCCCAGTTCAATGAGGGTCTCGAGGCCGGCCGCCTGGTCGGCCCAACTGATCAAACGCGCGATGAAAACCCACGGTCATCGGGCGCGCGAGCGCGATCAGATCCGACATGAGGGCACGGTCGATCAGCCGGTCTTTCGTCAGTGCGCCACAGACCACACCCGGCGCGCCTGCGGCCTTGGCGGCCGCGATGTCGGCCCGCATCACGGCCACGTCGTCGCAGTCGTACACGAACGTGCCCACACGTGGGCGGATGAAGACAGGGATCGGCGCGTTCACCAGCGCCAGCGCGCGGGTGATGAGGCCGATCGATGGCGTAACCGCGCCGTCGTGCAGCAACCCGCACAGCTCAATGCGGTCGGCGCCTTCGCTGTCGGCGGCCAGGGCGCCGCCCATCGATTCGACGGCGGCTTCAATGAAGAGTGGCGGCGGCAACGTGGTCACACCGGGATGATACTCAGAAGGCCTCGGCCCTGGTTCATAATCGAGCCATCATGTAATGGGCCCTGATCAAGGCGTATCTCGATCGCGTCCAGCGAGCGAGCAGCGCTCCATCAGGAGAGAACGCGGGCTGATCCTTCTGGATTGACGCACACACTGGTGCCGCCGCGGGTCCTTCTCCAAGCACCTGGCCAGCAGCTGCCGGATGCTGGCAGGCACAGACGGTGGCAGCGTGGCGAGGTCGCGGTCGACGATGCCCTGTTCGTGCGCGGCCTCAAGTGCGTCCGCAATCTGGCGCGCGATCGATACCGCCTCCTCAATTGGCAGGGCGCCTTTCGCGATGCGCTGCGCAGGTCGTCGCCGTCCACCAGTTCCATGACCAGTGCCACACCTTCGATGCCATAGATGGCCGCGATGTTGGGGTGGTTGAGCGAGGCCAGGGTGTTTGCCTCACGCGTGATCGTAAGGTCCGAGCGCGGATCCGGGAGTCAGCGGCATCTGGGCTCGCGAAGTCTACCAGTTCGGAGCCGCGCCGGGTCAGTCGCCGTCACGGTGAACGTGAACGTGCCGGCAGCCGCCGTGCGGACTGTCTCGCCGGTCGGCGCGGTGTCCCGACTATCGCTTGATGATCTGCAGGATGCCTTCCTCCTGCATCAGCGCCTCGATCTCGGCCACCGTCCGCGGCACGCCGCGCGACAGCACGTCGTGCCCGGTGTCGGTGATCGCGACCGTGTCCTCGATCCGGATCCCGATCGGCTCGTCGAGCCTGAACAGCTGGATGTCGCAGGCGAACACGAAGCCGGGCCGGAGCACTTTGTCCGGGCCGGCAAACGTGCCCATGACGTCGCACACCTCTCATGATTCGGCCGCTGACCCTGAATCGGCGAGTCGGACCGCGGGGGCATGATACGCGAACGTGGCCGAGCGGTGGACGGGGGGCTACACTACGCCGGAGAAGTGGGGCGGCGAACTCTGCCCCACGTGACCACGAAATACCGCGTGTCATCGAGGGCGTCACATGAGGATATTCATCACGGGCCTGTTCGTCGTCCTTGGCGTGGTGCCGTCAGCCACGCCTGTGCAACCGCCTCGCGGAGGGCGTCCGAACATCATCTACATCATGACCGACGACCACGCGGCGCATGCCATCAGCGCCTACGGGTCAAAGGTCAACAAGACGCCGCATCTCGATCGGCTGGCTCGCGAGGGCGCGTTGCTGACGTCGGTGTTTGCGACGAACTCGATTTGCACACCCAGCCGTGCGGCCATCCTCACCGGGCAGTACGCCCACATCAATGGCGTCACGATGTTCAATCGGTTCGACAGCACGCGCATGACCGTGGCGCGGTTGCTGCAGCAGGGTGGGTATTACACCGGCATGGTGGGCAAGTGGCATCTGGGCAGTGATCCCGTCGGATTCGATCGCTGGGAAATCCTGCCTGGACAGGGGGCGTATCGGGATCCCGTCTTCTATACGGCCAGCGACGAGAAGACCTACACGGGCGAATACGCAACCGATGTGATCACGGACCGCGCGTTGGACTTCATGCAGAACCGCGCGCGTGACAAGCCGTTCTTTCTGATGATGCATCACAAGGCCCCGCATCGCCCGTGGCAGCCCAACGACGAACATGGGGCCCACTTCGCGACCCAGCGCATCCCTGAGCCGGTCACGTTCTGGGACTCCTACGCCACGCGCACGGACGCGCTGCATGAGAACGAGCAACGTGTGGCCGAGGATGTGACGAATCGTGACCTGAAGCTCACCCCGCCCCAGGGCCTGGTGGGACCGGAACTCACGCGGTGGTTCGGAACCAAGCCAGCGTCGGTGACGATCGTGCGGGACGGCAAGGACGAGACGCTGACAGGCGAGGCACTGACGCGCTGGAAGTATCAGCGATACATGCAGGACTACCTGGCCACCGTGCAGTCTGTGGATGACAGCGTCGGGCGCGTGCTGGCGTACCTCGACAAAGCCGGCCTTGCCAGGAGTACCGTGGTGATCTACACGAGCGATCAGGGGTTCTTTCTCGGCGATCACGGCATGTTCGACAAGCGCTTCATGTACGAGGAATCGATCCGGATGCCGTTCCTGGTCCGCTGGCCCGCCGGGATCACGCCCGGCACCAGAAGCGATGCGTTGGCGCTCAATGTCGACTTTGCGCCGACGTTTCTTGAGCTGGCCGGCCTGCCGGCATCTGCAGACATGCAGGGGCGCAGCCTGGCGCCGGTGTTGCGCGGCCGGACGCCGAGCGACTGGCGCTCGTCAATGTATTACCGCTACTACCACGACCCCGGCGACCACAACACGCGCGCACACTACGGTGTTCGCACGCGCACACACAAGCTGATCAACTTCTGGAAGAAGGATCAGTGGGAGCTGTTTGATCTGGTGAACGATCCGTACGAACTGCACAATTTGCACGGTCAGCCGGGCCAGGAGGCTCTGACCGCGTCGTTGAAAGCTGAGCTGGCCCGATTAAAGCGCGAGCTGCGCGATGACGATCAGCTGGCGGACGTGCAGTTGCCCAATGGCGTTGACGGTCCCGTGGCCAGGCTGAGAGGGAAGTAGGTGCCGCTCGACGGGTCTTACAGCGGCCCGATCGCCAGGCGTGCGCGGATATGATCGTCGCCCGGCAGCCAGGTGATCGGCTACGGCCTATCGGGGATGACCATCTTGGAATTGCGAGGACCCATGAAAACCGGATTTGTCAGAGTTGCAGCGCTCCGGGTCGTGACGACCGCGTCTATCTACGCGCAATCGGGTCGAGGCCAACTGACAACGCTGGGCACACCGCAGACCGTCTTGGTTGTGCCCATGGAACGTTGAATCCAGTTCCGCTGAGGCAATGGCCGTGTCCGACTACGACAGTTTTGCAGACATCTACGCGGTGTGGACCGAGACGGCGGCGTCCACTCCGGCGAATCTGGCGTTTTATCTGGACAGGTACGCGAGGACCGATGGCCCCATCGTCGAACTGGGCGTGGGAGACGGCCGTATCGTCGTGCCTGCCGCGTCAGCCGGGCGGAACGTCACTGGGGTCGACCTGTCGCCGAGGATGCTTGACCTCTGCCGGGACCGCGCACGACACGCGGGTGTGCTCGACAGGCTCACGCTGATCCAGGCCGATTTTCGGACGTTTGTATTGGCGGAACCTGCGGCGCTGATCACGTTGCCGTACCACAGTCTTGGCCATCTGCAGACCCTCGACGACAAACGAGACGCGTGCCGGCACGTCTGGTCGCAACTGCGTCCTGGTGGACAGTTCATCGTTGATGACTTCTTCATGACGTCCGCCCTGATCGCCCAGATGCGGCGGGTGCAGCTGCGCGCGGAATATCGATCGGCCAGCGGCGCAGACACCTTGCTCTGGGTGACGTCGCTTGTGGATGAGGTCGCCCAATCCATCCGCGTCGTGACGTGGGAAGACACCCTTGATGCGGCTGGCGCACAGATGCGTCGGCAGTACCGGCGTCTGAGCCTGAGCTGGCTCACGCCCGTGCAAGCCCGCGAGATGCTCGTGGATACCGGCTTCGTGATCGACGCGTGTGATGGTGACTTTGCCGGGACGCCGTTTTCGACTGAATCGGCGTCCGAACAGGTGTGGATGGCGCGTCGGCCTGAGTAGAAGCGCGGCCAGTCCGCCTTGCCCGATGTGATGGACGGGGACTCGATCAAGATCGAGGCCAGATCGTCAGGCGCCCAGGCGATCGGCGGGGCCTGTCCGGCCTCACCTCTGGGCAGCGCTTCACGTGGTCGTCGCGACCTTCGCGTCGGTGAGCACGGCCTGCCGCACGAGGTGGATGAGCAGGTCGAGTTCGTCTTCAGTGATGGCGAAATGTGGCGTGAAGCGCAGGGAGTTCTCGCCGCCGTGAATCACGCCGAGGCCGTGCACGCGAAGCGACTCCTCGATCGATCCCGTGCCGTACGCCTTGAACTGTCGACCCAGTTCGCAGGAAAAGAGCAGGCCGGTGCCCTGGACCTTCACGATGAGATCGGGCGCCTCGGCGCGCAGCGCGTCGAGTTTGGCCACCGCTTGCGCGCCGCGTGTGCGAATGTTGGCGCGCAGGTCCGGCGTCAGTTGAGTGAGGATGGCGCTGGCCACGTCAAGCGCGCGCGGGTTGCCCGTCATCGTGTTGCCGTAGATGCCGATGCGATAAAGCGCGGCGACATGTGCGGTGACACCGAGCACCGATAGCGGATACTGCGCGCCATTGATCGCCTTGGAATACGTCTCCATGTCCGGCGGTGTGATGCCCTCGAAACCGGGGTAGTCGACGATCGACAACACGCCGTGCGCGCGCAGACCCGCCTGGATCGAATCGATCAGGAGGAGCGACCCATGCGCCTGCGTCAGCGCGCGCGCCGCGTCGTAGAACGCACGAGGGACCGCGCGGCCCGGATCGCCTTCGCCCATCACTGGTTCCAGGAACATCGCTTCGATGAACCAGCCGTTCGCGTCGGCATCGGCAAACACACGGTGCAAATCAGTGACGTCGTACGGCGTCACCACAAGCACGCTGTGTTCGTCGCGGTAGCTCGCCAGATGCTGCACGTAGTGCTTGCGGCTCGAGTCGGAATAGAGGGCCGGCCGCTCCGTGCGACCATGGAAGCTGCCTTTCACGACCACACGTTTGATCGTGCGGCCCGCGTGCCGACCGCCAGGATCAGTCATGATTCTGGCGTTGACGTCGGCGAAGCGGCTGGCGAGTGAAACCGATTCTGACCCGGAATTGAGGCACAAAAACTTCTCGTACGGACAGGCGCCGCGTGTGTGGCCCACTTCGCGACGAATCGCCCGGTCGAAGCGCAACTGGGAGAGGCTCGGCGTCATGATGTTGGCCATCGCCTGCGGACGGGCCATCGCCTCGAGCGCGGTCGCCGGCGTGTGGCCGAAGCCGAGCATGCCGTAGCCGCCCGAGTCATAGAGCACCGCACCTTTGAGCGTCACCACCCACGGCCCGCGCGCGACGAGCGCCACGTACGGGTTGGCGGTGTCGGCGGAGTAGAAGTTCAGGAAGCCGCCCTGTATGGCGCGAATCTGCGCGTCCTCGTCGAGATCGAGCAGGTCTGCGAACTCGTGGCGGATCCGCGCGTACTCGGCACCGGCCGCAGCAAGGGCCGCCGCCAGATCGGCGTGCCTGGCCGCAAACGCGCCAATCGTCTCGTCGTCGAGGCCAACCGTCCGTCGGATGCCGGCGTGTGCCCGGAGTGGAGCGAGCGCATCAAGAAATGTCATGTCGGCAGTATTGCTGTCGAGTTTGTCAATTAGTAGTGCCGATCAGAGCATATTTACGCTATATTTCGTCGAATCGACATGAAACTCAGCCAAACGGACCAGCAGTTGCTGACGTTGCTTCGCGAGAATGCGAGGACGTCGACAGCCCAGCTCGCCCGTCGAATGGGCGTGTCGAGAACGACCGTGCAAAGCCGTCTCGAACGCCTGGAACGCGAAGGGGTGATCAGTGGCTACACCGTGCGTGTGCACGACCAACACGAACACGGCCACATCCGCGCCCACATCATGATGGCCGTGCATCCCAAGCAGCAGGCATCGGTGGTCACGGCTCTGCGCGCGATGTCAGCCGTGCGGAGCCTGCATTCGGTCAGTGGCGCCTACGACCTGATTGCCATCGCGGTCGTTCCCGCGGTCGGGGACATGGACGTGCTGACCGATCGCATCGGCGCCCTCGACGGCGTGGATCGCACGACGTCATCGATTGTGTTGTCGACGAAATTCGAACGGTGATCCGGGCTAACATCGGCCTCATGCACCGAATCTCACGCCACCTCTTGCTGGTCGTGTTGTCTGCGGCCGTCCTGCTGCTGAGCCTCGCCGTCCCACGTGCGCAGGCACCGGCGGCCAGTGAACACGCCGCGCATCTTGCGGCCTGGAATACACACAAGGTGATGGCGCAGTCGTCGCCGTATCGGACCATGAACTGGTCGTACGTGGGAATGACCAACATCAGCGGCCGCATCGCCGACGTCGCAGTCGCCGACCGTGGCACCTCGCGCCGACTCTATGCGGGCAGTTGCTGCGGGGGCGTGTGGGCCTCGGACGATCTCGGTGAGACCTGGCAGGTGGTCTTTGACAAGGAAGCGTCGACCGCCATCGGCGCACTGGCCGTCGCGCCTTCGAACCCGGATATCCTCTGGGTCGGCACCGGCGAGTCCAACATCTTCCGCAGCTCCTACACCGGCGTCGGCGTCTACAAATCCACCGACAACG
>CAYZLT010000139.1:0-9148 GCA_964479175.1 uncultured Solibacteraceae bacterium
GCGTTGCTGGTGAGCTACGGCCTGGTCTCTGCAGCGACGTGCGTCTGGTTCATGCGTGATCTGCCGCTGCCGTGGATCCTGGCGGCACTTGCCGCCGGAGTTGTCGCCTCGCTGGGCACCAGGGCATACATGACCAGTCTTGCCAGAGCCGTGTAGGCGGCGCCGACAGGTCATACTACCTGCGCATGTCATCACTTCCCCCGCCAATTCTCGTCGCCGACGTCCCAGCGCTCTCGGCTCTTGTGGCGGACCTTGCGTCCTGCACGACCGTGGCCGTGGACACCGAGTCCAACAGCCTCCATGCCTTCCGTGAGCGAGTGTGTCTGATCCAGTTCTCCACACCCTCGGCCGACTACATCGTCGATCCCCTCGCGCTTCCGGACCTGACCGCGTTGGCGCCGTTCTTCGCGAATGCCGGAATCGAGAAGGTGTTCCATGCAGCCGAGGGCGACCTGCTCGGTCTGGGCCGCGACTTTCCCTTTGTGTTCGCGAACATTTTTGACACCATGTCGGCCGCACGGACGCTGGGCTGGACACACGTCGGCCTGGCGGCGGTGCTCAAGGCGGAGTTCGACGTCACCCTGAGCAAAAAACATCAACGCGCCGACTGGGGGCGACGTCCTTTGCAGCCGGAGATGCTCGACTACGCGCGACTGGACACCCACTATCTGATCGCACTTCGCGCCCGGCTTCACCCGGCGCTGGTGGCGAGTGGGCATTGGCCGGAGGCGCTGGAGGATTTTGAGCGAGTGGCCCGCGTGCGGCCGACACCGCTGATCCCGACGCAGGATCCGATGGCGTTCTGGCGTGTCAAGGGTGCGCGCAGTCTGCCCGCTCGAACCGCCGCGGTGCTGCAAGCCGTCTTCGCCTATCGGCAGGCAGAAGCCGAACGGACCGATCAACCGCCCTTCAGAGTGATGGGAGAAGAGAGCTTGCTCGAACTCGCCCTCAGAATCCCGCAACACCCTGACGATCTGGTGCACATCACCGGCATGACGCCTGGTCAGGTCCACCGGCACGGCCGAGCACTGCTGCGCGCGATCGAGGACGGCCTTCGCGCTCCGACCCCATCCCCACCGATCGTCGGACCTGAGTCAGACGACGTGCTGGATCGGTTTGATCGGCTACACCACTGGCGCAAAGAGCGGGCGCAGGCTCGCGGCGTGGAATCGGACGTCATCCTGCCGAAAACGACGATGTGGGATCTGGCCAGACGGCCACCAGGCGGACCTGAGGCATTGGCGGGGATCGCCGACTTCGGCCCTCGGCGGCGCGAGTTGTACGGAGCCGAACTGATCGCCGTGGTAGGAAGAGACCGATTGGCCCCTACAGTTGCGCGCCGTACTCGAGCTTGATGACGCGGTCGGCGGCGCCGAAGTAGCGGTCATCGTGTGTCGCCGCGATGATCGTTTTGCCCTGCTTCTTCAGCTCGGGGATCATCGTCTCGTAGAAGTACTGACGGAAGTGCGGATCCTGATCGGCCGCCCATTCGTCGAGCACGAGAATCGGACGATCTTCGAGCAGCGCCACAATCAAGGCGAGGCGCTTGCGCTGGCCGCTTGAGAGATCAAGCGTCGTAAACCGGCCGGCTTCGAACGTGGTCTTGTCGGCGATCTGCATCAACTTCAGCAGTTCGTTGACCCGTTCGACCGGCACATGGCCGAGGCCGTAGAGGCGATCAAACAGGTGATAGTCACCAAAAATCGGGCTGAAGTGACTGCGATACCACGTGGCCGTCTCGGGTACCACGCGGGTGTCGTCGAGCGTGATCGACCCTGACTGCGCGTGATAGAGCCCTGTCAGCGTCTTGAGCAGCGTGGACTTGCCGCTGCCGTTGCCACCCACGAGAAACACCACTTCACCCTTGTCCACGTGCAGGTTGACCGGTCCGAGCCGGAACGAACTGCCCTGACCGCGGTCGGCGTACTGAAACACCACCTGCTTCAGTTCGAGGCGTGAGAACTGAGCGGGCGCCTTGGCTTCGGGGCGGCCCACAAGATCATCCGCCACTGCCTGCGCGAGGGTCTCTTCCAACTCAAAGATGTTGGTCGCGGCCACGTTGGCTTGCGAATAAAGCGGCACAGCGCCGACGATGGCGCTGAGGGGGCCGATGACAAACAGAATGGCCGCCGTCAACTTCGGGATCATGTCGAGGTGGTCCGGACTCAGGCGGGGCAGCAGGAACACGATGCTCGCGAGCAGGCCGTACAACATTGCCTGCGTCAGCACGTAGTGCGCCGAGAACTGGGTACCGGCCTTCGCCTTGACCTTCTCGACTGAGGTGGAGATGCCGCAGATGTGGTCGTACAGGTCCGCGCTGCGCGCCTGACTCATGCGCGATTCCTTGAATCCGTCGAGCAGGTGCGTCAGCACCTGAAGAAACTCGTTTTCCTTGCGCTGTGCGTCCTGCAGGAATCGACGCAACTCCGTCGACCGCCGGAAGTGCAACACCAGCCCAATCCAGATCATCCCGATGGTGATGAAAAAAGCGACCTTTGACAAAATCGCGATATACGCAATGCTGAAAAAGACCATCATCAACGACTGCAACGCCGTGACCAGCGTTGTGGCCGCCTGCGAAATGTTCTGCGTCTCGCGGCTGACGATGCCGAAAATCTCGGCGCGACCGACGTGATCGAGCGATTCCAGCTCCGACCGGCGGATGCGGTCCGCCACCCGCACCCGAATGTCGTTCAGGAGGTGCTCGACCTCGTTGATCGCCACAAACAGAATCTGCCGCTGCGTGTAAATGTACACGCCAATCGTGACGATGAAGTACGCGAGGAGGCGTCCGTTCCGGTCGGTGTCCTCTGCGTTGGCCGCTGCGTTGATGATCGCCAGCAGTCCCGCGCTGGCCAGGCCGGAGACGACGACCATGCCGAGCATGGAGCCGTCAAAGCGCCGGGAGCCCCGGCGCAGCAGCTTGATCAGGGGAATGTCCGAGAGGAGCGCGCTCAGCATTGGTGACAACTACCGGGAGTAACGCCCGGTGAGCCAGTTCACCGGAACAAACACAAGGGCCAGCGCCAGATAGGTTGGCACCATCATGACCTCGTTGATGGCGTTCAACGTGGAGACTGACGAGACTGTCGACCTCGCGGGTGCGGGTGTCGGCAGAACAGGGGCGATGACGGCGGGCGTGCGCTTCGCCATCAACTTCTACCCTTGCGCATCGCCCGGCGTGCCTCACGTGTGGGCGTGGCCGCAATCAGCATCAACATGCCGACGACTGGCGTCAGTATGATCGACCCGAAAAAATATCCCCAGAACCCAAGGCGCTGCCGGCGCCCCAGGAAGCCCACAACAATCGCGCCAAGTATCCAGAACGGAATCAGTGCACCCATAACATCACCTCTCGGGCTCGTTCGGCACGGTCATGACCGTGGTGAATTTGCCGTCTTGCTGTCGTTTGATGGAAATTGATCGGCCGACCACGTCTCCTTCGGCATCGAATGAAAATTCGCCGAACAGGCCCTGCCACGAGTTGGTGCGCAGGGTGGTCGACACGACGACCGGATCCGCGCTGCCCGACTTGGTGATCGCGTTGATGAGGAGCATCATCGACTCGTAGCCTTGGGACGCACCATACCCTGGGGGCACCCCAAACCGTTTCCGGAACCGTTCGCGAAACGCGAGGTAGGCCGGCTCGGTGGACGCCGGGTTCACCGTGCTGGCGACATAGAGATTGTTGGCGGCCGTGCTGGCCATCTGCCAGACCTGCATCGAGTCCAGCTTGTCGGTCGCCATGACCGGCTGCGACACGCCCATCAGGTCCATGTCCATGAGCAGCTTCGCCGCCCAGGGCAGCTGGTCGGCGAGCATGAGCGCGTCAAATTGCGCTTCGCGGAAGGAGCCGATCATCTCGCGGAAGTCCTGACGCCTCCAGAACCGTTCATGGAAAAACGACCGCATGAACGGCACATCGAGTCCTGCGCGGCCCGCCGCCGTCAGAAACTGTTTCTGAGCCGACTCGCCGTGGTCCGCTCGGCCGTAGAGCGTCCCGACTCGTTTCCACCCACGTGACACGGCATAATTGGCCAGCGCGGAGGTCATTGCCTGATCTTCCGGCGTCATCCGGAAGACGTACCGGAATTGATGACCGGTCAACCGGATGTCGGTCGACTTCGGCGCGATGAACAACATGCCGTTGTCTTCGTAGGTGATCGATGCCGAGATGGTCGGGCCGTCGAATTCATGCCCAATCACCGCCAGGACGTCTGGAATCTTCGCGATCTGCCTGGCGAGCGCGCCGTTGTCTTCCGTCTCGGTAAAAAACTGCAGCTTCATCTTGCCCGAGAGCACGGAATCGGCCGGCAGCTCTTCATGCGCGAGCCGAATCCCCTCCTCGAGGCTCACCGACGAGTGCGGCGGCCAGACGATGGCGACGGTGAAGCCCTGTTCCAGCCACTCGTTGCCACCCGCCGACCGAATGGTGGCCGGCGACTGGTAATACTGGGACCTGAAGACAAAGATGTACAGCAGTACGCCCAGCACGACCAGAAACATCGCGGTCATGAGGCGCTGCGTCGCGAAAAAACTGCGGACCTTTTTCACTGCCCGCCACCAAGAATGAGCGGCAGCCCGTTCGGCCCGCTACCCACGACGACCGTCTTGGAGTTGGGCGACTTGGCGAGTTCCTTCGTGGCTTCGATGCCCGCCCACCGGAGGATGTCCGGCGTGAGCGACGAATTCAGGGTGTCGTTGTACGCCTTTAATCCCGTCGCTTCAATCCCCAGGCGTTCGGCTTCCCGGCGCGCGACCTCGAGACGAAACCTGTAGGACTCCGCGAGTTCCTTCTGGGTCATCTTCTGCTCGATCACGTCCCTGATCTGCGCCGGCAGTTCGATTTCCCGCAGGACGACTTCGTCGACCTTCACGTACTTCTGTTCGACCTTTTCCAGGCCGGCGTTGACGGCCGTCTGCACCAGGGTGCGCTGGGCCCCATACACGTCCGCCATGGGGAAACCGGCGATCGTGAAGCGCAGCGCAGACTCGACTTCAGGAATGACAACCTTGTTCAGGTAGTCCGGGCCAATCCGTTCGTGAAGCAGGCCCGCCAGGTCCGGCTGCGGGTGATACCGGATCGAGAGGTACAGCTTGAGCTTCAGGCCTTCCTGCGTCAGAACGTCAAATTCATGTCTGACTTCCTGGACACGCACTTCGTACACGAAGAGTCTGTCCCACGGGGCGATGATCTTCATCCCCTCGCCAAACACCCGGTCGGTCTGGGTGCCGCCGCCGAACCTGAGGAACAGGACGCCGACGTGGCCGGACTCGATCGTGATGAACATCTTCGGCCAGTAGTAGATGGTCGCGAAGAGCATCAGGACCGCGATGATCAGGAGTTTATTGGCGTAACCCTTCGATGTCCTGGCTGCCCGCTGATACCAGCGGCTTCCACCCTCATCGTCGACTGGCACATCGTCGTAGTCGGGCGTCGTGGTGGCGGTGTCGGACATCGATGAGTTCTCCAGGGATCCTTGCAGAGGTGCGCACGAATTCTACCCCGTGTTATGCTCTTCCGCGACAGTCATATCAGTCATGTCCACCACTTCCAAGCGCATGCAGATGAAGATCAAGCGGGCCTCGCGCAAGCGGGTCCCGCGCGCATTGGCGGATGTAACCACGGCCTGACAGTCCTTTCACCACACGTCAGTCCACTTTTCCTACCCGCTGATGCGCCAAAGCGCTCGGCGGGTTTTTTTGTGTCTGCCGCTTAGTTTGATGACACCGACGACAAGGATGATCGCATGAACAAGATAGAGGTAGGAGTGCTGGGCGCCACCGGCATGGTGGGACAGCAGTTCATCAGCCGATTGGCCGACCATCCATGGTTCGACGTGACCTGGCTGGCGGCAAGCGAACGGTCTGAGGGTAAACGATACGACTCTGCCGCTCCTTGGCGACTCTCGGCACCGCCACCAGACGCCGTTCGGTCAATGATCATGAACGCCTGCGTCCCAGGTCGGGGGCCCAAAGTCGTCTTTTCAGCGCTCGATGCCTCCGTGGCCGGAGAAGTCGAGGCCGCCTTTGCGGCCGCCGGACACATCGTGCTCAGCAATGCCCGCAATCACCGGATGGATCCGCTGGTGCCCTTGCTGATTCCTGAAGTGAATGCCGATCACCTGGCACTCTTGAAGGACCAGCAAGCCGCCAAAGGATGGTCAGGTGCCATCGTGACCAATCCGAATTGCTCGACTATTGTTCTGGCGATCGCGTTGGCGCCGTTGCGCCCGTTCGGCCTGACCCGGGCCGTGGTGTCGACGATGCAGGCGGTGTCGGGCGCTGGATATCCCGGAGTGCCCTCGTTCGACATTTTGGGCAACCTGGTCCCGTACATCAGCGGGGAAGAAGAGAAGATCGAGTCCGAGACCAACAAAATTCTGGGAGCCAACGGCGGTCGCGACCCCCACCCGGTGGTGATCAGTGCCCACACCAATCGCGTCCCGGTGATCGACGGTCACACGATGACGGTGTCGGTGGAGTTGGAGTCACGGCCATCGGTGGACGAATTGACTGCAGCGTTCCGCCAATTCAGTGGCCGCCCGCAGGCCTTGCAACTGCCGACGGCCCCCGTGCCGGCGATCGTCGTACACGCTGAAGCGAACCGACCCCAACCGCGGCTGGATGCCGACCTCGGTCATGGCATGGCCGTGTCGGTCGGCCGCGTGCGGACGTGTCCGGTGCTCACGCACCGGTTCGTGACGCTTGGCCACAACACCGTGCGTGGTGCAGCCGGGGCGTCCATTCTGAATGCGGAATTGATGCAGGCAGACGGTTCATGGTTGTCCTGAAGTTCGGCGGCACCTCGGTCGCCGACCGTGCGGCGATGTTGCGTCTGGTGCAGATCGTCCGGGCCACCCCGAACCCCCAGGTCGTGGTGGTGTCTGCGCTTGGCGGCGCGACGGATCGGCTGCTGGGAATCGCGGCTCAGGCGGGAGCCGGGGATGCCGATGGCGCTGCCGTGAGTGTCCAGCAGTTGGCGGATCGTCACTCCGAGGTGGCCGGAGTTATCACCGACTCCGCGTTGCGCGCCGAAGTCGAGGGGTTTCTGACGCGCGAGTTCGACCAACTGCGGCGCATCGTGGACGCGCTGAGCGTGTTGCGCGAAGTGTCGCCGCGCTGGCTCGATGCCATTGCCGCCGCGGGTGAAGTCTGCAGCAGCCGGATTGTGGCGGCGGCCCTCACCAGTGAAGGGGTGGGCGCAACATGGGTCGACGCTCGGCGAGTGATGGTGACGACCGACGCCTTCACCGCGGCGCCGCCGTTGATGGAGGAGACGACACGTCAGGCGCAGGCGCACATCCTGCCGGTGGTGCAAGCCGGTCGGGTTCCGGTGATCGGAGGATTTGTTGGCGCCACCACGCTGGGCGTCACCACAACCCTTGGGCGGGGAGGATCGGACTATTCCGCGGCGATCTGGGGTGCGTGTCTCGATGCGTCTGAGATCCAGATCTGGACCGACGTGGACGGGATGTTGACCGCAGATCCACGACTGGTGCCGGGCGCGCGACTGGTTCCGCAGTTGTCGTTTGCCGAAGCCTCCGAGTTGTCGTACTTCGGCGCAAAGGTCCTGCACCCCTCGACGATCCTGCCGGCAGTCGACAAAAACATTCCCGTCCGGATTCTCAACGCGCGCAACGCCGGCGCCCAGGGCACAATGATCACCGCCTCACGCCCCAGAACAGGCCAGCCGCTCACGGCCTTCGCGTCCAAACGTCGCGTCACCGTCATCGATATCGCGTCCACCAGAATGTTGATGGCGCATGGGTTCCTGCATCGGCTGTTTGGGGTGTTTGAGAAACACGCCACGTCGGTGGACGTGGTCACCACCTCGGAGGTGTCCGTGTCCGTGACCGTCGACGATGTGCGTCGGTTGCCCGCGGTCATGGCGGACCTGAGCGCGTTTGCCGATGTCACTCGGGAGGACGACATGGCCGTACTGTGTGCAGTGGGGGAGGGGATTGCCGGCGACACCACGGTCCTTGGGCGACTGCTTCAGGCCCTCGGACCGGTGCCCATTCGGATGTTGTCGCAGGCCGCCGAACGACGGAACATTACCCTGGTGATTCCCGACACCGAACTTCCCGCCGCGCTCGCGCGGGTACACGAGGCCTTTTTTTCATGACCCGCATTCTTCTGCTCGGGCACGGACGCATGGGCCGGCTCGTCGAAACACTGGCGCCGGAACTGGGCTGTCACGTGGTGCAGGTTGTCACCAGTGTCGGCGGCGCGATGGTGATTGAAGCACTGGACCAGCCGGTGGACGTGGCGATTGATTTCACGACCCCCGACGCGGTCCTGGCCAATGTCGTGGCGCTCGGTCGGCGCAACATCAACGTCGTCATCGGCACCACGGGGTGGCAGGCTGTAGCGCCGGACGTGCGCGCGGCCGTGGAGCAGTCGGGGATCGGGGCATTGGCTGCATCGAATTTTTCGATCGGCCTGCATGTCTTCCGGCGCGCCGTCGCCGCGGCGGCGACGGGATTTGCCTCAGACGAGCGTGTCGGCGCCTGGATTCACGAGGCGCACCACCTGCATAAAAAAGACGCGCCGTCAGGGACGGCGCTGACACTTCGCGCAACGGTGGAGCAGGCGGGCTACGCCCGGCCCATCGATGTCTCGTCCACCCGGGCGGGCGCGATCCCCGGGACACACACGGTCGGGTTTGACGGTCCCAGTGAAACCGTCACCCTGACGCACACGGTGCGCGACCGCGCGGTCTTCGCCCGAGGCGCCTTGGACGTCGCGCGCTGGCTGGCGGGGCGACGAGGCTGGTTCACGATCGACGACTTCATGAGCGGGAGAGAGCAGCGATGAGAGTTCCATTCACCGGCGTCGGCACGGCATTGATCACTCCATTCACGGCAGACGGCTCGCTCGACGAGGCCGCCATCAGCCGACTGGCCCGCCGGCAGATCGATGCCGGCGTCCATGTATTAGTCCCGTGTGGCACCACCGGCGAGACGCCGACATTGTCGTTTGACGAACGGCGGCGCGTCATTGAGTTGGTAGTCGCCGAAGCGAAGGGGCGGGCGTTGGTGCTGGCCGGCGCGGGCGGGTACGACACCAAAGAAGTGATCCACATGGTCGCGATGGTGAAGGCGGCCGGAGCTGACGGCATCCTCTCGGTCACGCCGTATTACAA
>CAYZLT010000140.1:0-5482 GCA_964479175.1 uncultured Solibacteraceae bacterium
TGATCAAGAAGAGCAGCAAAACAACGTCCACCAAGAAGGCGAAGGCGTCGTCGTGACCATTCCGGCCGGCACACGCACGTTTGAAATCGTTCGCCTCCGCACCATTCACGACGAGAGTTAACGTCCCCGCATGGCGCTCTCTTCCTACGCTCCTCGCCTCCGCACGGCGCTGGTGTTGTGTGGAACGGGCACGGCCGGTGCCTATCAGGCCGGTGTGCTTCGGGCGCTGGAAGAGGCGGGCATCAAGGTCGATCTCGTCGCCGCCCACGGTGCCGGTGGCGTGGGTGCGCTCAGCGGGGCCGTCGACAGTGGCGGGCACCTGTGGTCTGACGCCGGGCCCTGGACCAATCCGCGCACGACCATGGCCTACCGGTGGCGTCGCGCGCTGCGGGTGGCGGCCGCCTCGATAGGCGTCGCGATCCTGCTGCTGTTGTCTCCGCTGGTCGTCGTCCTGGCCGCCACGGTCGTCTACGGCCTCGGTATGGTGGCGTCGCTGGCCAATTTCCCGTCGATTGCCGGCAGCCTGCTCGACGTATACACGCGGATGCTCGGCGTGCTGTTTGATCCCCCCATTCTTCCCACGATCGTGCCGCGGCTGGTCGTGCTGGCACTGGTCGTGATGGTGGCCGTGCTGGCGATCGCCGCGTGGCAAGCCCGGCGTGGGCCGCGCAGCCGTCGCCGCACGCGCGGACTGTTCTGGTGGCGCCTGCTCGGCCATCCACTGGATCCGCGTGAACCTGAAAGCCTTGCGGTCGAGACGCTTTGGAGTCTGACGCGAGGCGCCTCCGGAGCGCCGACGCCGTCGCGTGAGGAGATGGGGCGGCGGTATGTGGAGCTGGTGAGCGAGAACTTCGGTCAGCCGGGCTTCCGCGAAGTGTTGATGGGTGTGCACGACATCGACGCACGTCGTGATGTGGTGGTGGGCCTCCTCGCGCCCCAGTGGCAGTCGGCGTTCATGCAGCGACGTGTCGGTGCGGGGCCCCGCGAGGCCGAAGCGGTGGATGTGACCGGCGGGGCGGAGGCGGACCGCTCGCTGATTGTTGACGCGCTGATTGCCGGCCTCCGGATCCCTGTCGCGTCGGCGCCGCACGATGTGACATTTCCGATCAACAGCTACTGGCAGGGCGAGACCCATCGCTGGTGCGACCGGCCGGAGTTGGTCGGCCGGTTGATTGACGAGGTCGCGCGTGTCGGTGTTGAGCAGGTGATTCTTGTCACACCCGCACAGCCGGCGGCATTGCCGCACGACATGCGGGCGCGTCCGGGTGACTTCCGGCATCGGATGGGTGAGGCCCTCCGCTCGGTCGAGTCGGCCGCATTTCAGGAGGCCTGGGCGGCTGCGGCGAGCCGGTTCTCCGGGGTCTTTGCCATTCGCCCCGATCACAATCCGCTCGGTCCGTTCGACTTCGGCGGCGTCTACGACGAGTCGTCCGATCGCACGCGCACACTCGCGGAATTGATGCGGCAGGGCTACGACGACACGTATCGACAGTTCATTGAACCGGTGGTCGCCTCCGGCGAACGCATCGATTCCGTCTAATGATCAGAGGACGTTCCGTGACCACACGCGACACCGACATCATTCACGCCGGCGAGGGGATCCCTGCGGCCGCCACACCCATCATCACGCCGATCTATTCAGCCACGACGTTTGCGTTTCCGTCGGCGGCTGAGCTCGAGCGCTTTCAGCAGGGCGACTCGGATCACTTTCTCTATACACGCTACGCCAACCCGACCGTGCAGGCTGTGGAAGCGAAGATTGCCGCCGCGGAGGGTGGGGAAGCCGCGCTCATCACGGGCTCGGGCATGGCGGCAACCTCCACCGCGCTTTTCGGGTTGCTCCAGGCCGGTGACGAAGTGCTCTGCGCCTCGTCCATCTACGGCGGCACGTTGCAGGTGTTGACGACGTTTCTCGGGAAATTCGGCATCACGACACGGTTCGTGGGACTTGCGGATCTGTCACAGGTGGATCGCCTCGTCGGACCCTCGACCAAGGTCGTGTGGTTCGAAACCCCCACGAACCCGACGCTGCGCTGTGTGGATATTGCGGCGGTGACCAAGGCGTGCCGGGCGAAGGGGGTGACGTCGATCGTCGACAACACCTTTGCGAGCCCGATCAATCAGCAGCCATTGTCGCTGGGCGCCGACCTGGTGATGCATTCCGCGACCAAGTTCCTGAACGGACACAGCGACGTCACGGCGGGCGCGCTTGTGGGATCGGAGGCACTGATCGAACGCCTGCACCCCGCGCGCAAGTTGCTCGGCGGCATCCTCGAGCCCGCGTCGGCCTATGCACTGGGCCGAGGGATCAAGACGCTGGCCGTCCGACTCGCCCGACACAATGCGACCGCACAGGCCGTGGCGGAGTGGCTCGAACAGCAGCCTGCGGTCAGCCGCGTGTTGTATCCCGGGCTGGCCTCACATCCCGACCACGCCATCGCAGCACGTCAGATGTCCGGCTTCGGCGGAATGATTTGTTTCGAATTGGCTGCAGGGTACGCCGGTGCCGTCCGGACCTTTGATCGACTCCAGATCTTCCAACGCGCCGCCAGCCTCGGCGGCGTCGAAAGCCTCTGCTCCTTGCCCGTGCTCACGTCGCAGTACGGACTGACTGACGCCCAACTTGCCGACGCCGGCGTCACCCGCGGCATGTTGCGGCTGTCGATTGGGCTTGAGTCGGCGCAGGACTTGATCGGCGACCTCGGCACGGCGCTCGGATAGATTGTTCCATGAGGCACCGAGGGCCTGTCTTGGATTTACAGGCGAGGCGCGGGGGCACGGAGGGTTCTTGGTGGGGACCTCAGAGGCATCCGGGTCCACCATCCTGAGAACATTCACGAACGCGGTCCAATGTTTACGGGAACTGCCGGGTGGCGCATGGCGGGGACTTTGCAACGTCAGCGTCCGTGCTCGCGGGATTTGAAGCGGTTACCGAACGGATCATCGGCTGCGCCATAGAGGTGCACAGGCACACGGGCCCTGGGTTGCTGGAGTCCGTGTATGAGGCCTGTCTTGCGCGCGAGTTCAAGGCGGCGCACCTGGAGTGTGAGCGTCAGGTGGCGCGGCCCATCGTTTACAAGGGCGAACCGCTCAACTGTGCATTTCGTATCGACTTCGTTGTTGCACAACACGTTCTCGTCGAAGTGAAGAGCGCCGAGCACATGATTGAAGTGCACAAGGCTCAGGTCATCCCGTAGGACGAGTAGCTTTTTCTGGTTTTTTGTCGGCGTGGGTGTCGGCGGCGACGAACTGTTCGGCGAGTTCGCCGATGCGGGCGGCGATGCCGACGCCTGAGAGGTTGCCGAATTTGATGGCGAATCGTTCGGCGGGTACGACGGCCTTGGCCAGCGCGCGGTGGCCACCGGCGCTGCCGATATCCCCGAAGTTGGCCTTCACAAAATCACCGGCATTCCGCGAGTACCCGAGATTGCGCACACTGATGATCATGTGGCCGCCGACGATGCCGGAGACGATGGCCCATTTGACGCCTTCGACCTGGAGGAGGAAGTCGGCCGTGTAGGGGATGAAGTCCTCGCGCGTGGTTTCGCCGACAAACGCGGAAAGCACTTGCGATTTCAGACGGCTGGTCGCCAGCGCGCGCGTGACGTGCTCAAGTCGCTCGAGCGTGATCTCGGCGCCTTCCATCTTGCGGATGAGCGCAGCGTCTGCGAGCGGATACAGAAACGTAAATGCCTCAAGGTCGGACTTGTTGGTATGGCGGGCAAAAAACAGCGTGTCCGACTTGATGGCGTAGAGCATCGCTGTCGCCGTGCGTTCCGAGATGTTCACGTCCACCGCCCGCAGGTGTTCGGTGAGGATCGTGCACGTGGATCCGAACTCGGGCCGGATGTCCTTGAACACGGCCGTGTACCCCGTTTGCTCCGGATGGTGATCGATGACCAGATCCACCCGCGGCAGCTGCCCGGGGAAATAGTGCGGCTGCACGTCGACCGTCGCGATGCGATCGAACGTGCCGAAGTCGGCCGGGGTGACCGTCTCCACCTGGATGTCCAGGAGATCGGCCATCCGCAAATTTTCAGGACGTGTCACGCCGTGCAGGGCGCCGATGATCGCGGTGGCTTTGGTGCGTCGCAGCAACGTGCGGAGCGCCAGGCCTGCGGCCAGGGCGTCGGGGTCAGGCTCGTTGTGCAGCAGGATCAGGACGCGGTCGGCGTCGGCAAAATAGCGCTGGTACTGCTGGACGCGCGCGCGGGTCATGGCCCGGTCCAACTCGGTGGTCAGGGCCCCCGAGAGCAGCTCCGCGAGATCCAGGTGCGTCAGCTCAGGAACCAGTTCCTGGATGTCGTCGTAGTTTTTGCGCGTTTTGGGATCGGTGCCGGCGTGCAGGATGTAGAGCAGGCTGCCACCCGCGTCGCGGATGGCGGAGACGATGCGTTTGAGGCTGCGTGTGCCGTTGTCTTCGACCAGGACGCAGGTGGAGGGGGAGAGATCGGCGCGTAGATAAGAATCGACCTTCTTGGGGTCAGCCACCGTCGCGGCAATCTGATCCTCAACAAGTCGACGGGCGAGCGGGCGACTTTCGACCAGGAACTCCAGGTCGACCGTGCCAGACAGAACCTGATGAAGGGTTCTGATCACCAACTCGTCCTGACAGACGGCCAGTGCTCTCATGCGGCGGCTTCCAGACGGAAAGCGGTATCACCCATGGTGCGAGCATCCCATTATACGCACCCGCGTGATGTCCAGGGGGTATCATGCGCCCATATGAGGCTCGTCATGAGGCGCGTGGGCCCGTGTCTGCTGCTGGCCGGAGCCCTCTTACTACCGCCGGGCGTTCCAGCCCAGCAGGTCTTTCGGACCGCCACCGACGTGGTCACCTTGCCGGTGACTGTCACCGGGCGTGGCGATACCCTCGTGGCTGGGCTCCAGCGGGACCAGTTCCAGGTGCTGGAGGATGGCAAACCCCAAACGCTGACGTTTTTTGCGACTGGGTCGGCACCCGAGGTGCCGCTCCACCTGGGACTCCTGCTCGACACGTCCGGCAGCATGCAGAAGGATCTGGCCGGCGCCGCAACCGCGGCCGTGCGGTTCGTGAACACCCTGGAGGAAGCCCGCGACGTCACCTTTGTGGACTTTGCGGATCAGGTGCGCGTCTCCCGGTTTTCGCCAGACAGCTACCCGCACCTCTTCGAGCGGATTCGCGGCAACACGGCCGACGGCTACACCGCGCTCTACGACGCGCTCGCGATGTACCTCGCATCCGCCGAGGATCAGGACGGGCAGAAGGTCCTGCTGCTCTATACCGACGGCGCAGACTCGCGCAGCGAAACCACGTTTGGGGAACTGGTCGAGATGTTGCGGCTCAGCCAGGTGATGGTCTACGTCATTGGCTATCTGGAAAATCAGAGTTCCACCGACCGGGCCCTGCAGCAGATGCGGATGAACGATGTGGCCAAGCAGACCGGCGGGCACGCGTTCTACCCGATGGGCAAAGAGGACATCGACCGCATCTACGCGCGGA
>CAYZLT010000140.1:5492-9132 GCA_964479175.1 uncultured Solibacteraceae bacterium
ATGCGCGGATCCACGACGAGTTGGGCTCGCGGTACACGCTGGGGTACGTTTCGTCCAATCCCAAGGCGGATGGCACGTTTCGCAAGGTCCAGGTCAAGGTGACGACGCCCGACGTCAAGGGCCTCAAGGTGCGCACACGGCCGGGATATTTCGCGCCCAATCGGGTACAGCGGCCGTAATTTCCGCTCTGCTAGTATGGGTGATTCAGACATAGTCACCCATGCCATCCCTTACTGACCGTTTTGAGCTCGAATCCGACTTTGAGCTGCGTGGCGATCAGCCCCGAGCGATCCCGCAGTTGGTCGAGGGGCTCAACCGCGGCGATGACGCACAGGTGCTGCTCGGCGTCACCGGCTCGGGCAAAACCTTCACCATGGCCCACGTGGTCGCCACGGTGAACCGGCCGACGCTGGTCATGGTTCATAACAAGACCCTGGCCGCGCAGCTGTATCAGGAGTTCAAGCGTTTCTTCCCGAAGAACGCCGTCGAATATTTTGTCAGCTACTACGACTATTACCAGCCGGAAGCCTACATGCCGGCCAGTGACTCGTACATCGAGAAGGAATCGATCATCAACGAGGAGATTGATCGCCTGCGCCTCTCGGCCACGCGCTCCCTCTTTGAACGCCGGGACGTCCTGGTCGTGGCCAGCGTCTCCTGCATCTATGGTCTCGGTTCGCCCGAGTCGTACTTCGGCCTCGTCGTTGAGATCCAGAAAGGCGCGCGGACGGGCCGTGATCAGCTACTGCGGTCGCTGGTGGAAATCCAGTACGAACGCAACGATCACGAATTCACCCGAGGCACCTTCCGCGTTCGCGGCGACATCGTCGAGGTCTATCCGTCGTACGAAGACATCGGGATGCGGTTCGAGTTTTTCGGCGAGGAGGTTGACGCGTTGGTCACGTTCGACCCGTTGACCGGCAAGGAAGTCCGACGACACGACCGCCTCTCCGTGTTCCCGAAGTCCCACTTCGTCACGCCACGCGCCAAGACGCTGGAGGCGGTCGAGCGGATCAAGGTGGAGCTGCGGGAGCGGTTGAATGACCTCGAGGGCGCCGGGCGTGTACTTGAAGCCCAACGACTGCATCAGCGCACGATGTTCGATCTCGAGATGATGAAGGAGATCGGCTACTGCCACGGGATCGAGAACTACTCGCGTCATCTCTCGGGGCGCAATGCGGGGGACCCGCCGCCCACACTCCTTGATTATTTGCCTGATGATGCGTTGCTGATCGTGGACGAGAGTCATCAGACCGTGCCCCAGGTGCGCGGCATGTATCACGGCGACCGCTCGCGCAAAGAAGTGCTGGTCGAATATGGATTCCGGCTGCCCTCGGCGCTCGACAACCGGCCGCTGTCGTTTGCCGAGTGGGAAGAGCGGCGTCCGCAGGTGGTCTATGTGAGTGCGACGCCGGGCGCCTATGAGCTCAACCACGCCGGCGGGGTCATCGTCGAACAGATCATTCGGCCGACGGGGCTCGTGGATCCGCCCATTGACGTGCGGCCCGTGGCCGGCCAGGTGGACGACCTGCTCGCAGAGATTCGTGAGGTGGTCGGACGACGCGAGCGCGTGCTGGTGACCGTGCTCACCAAACGGATGGCGGAGGACCTGACCACCTACTATCAGGAGTTGGGGGTGAAGGTGCGGTACCTCCACTCTGATATCGACACGCTTGAGCGGGTGGAGATTCTGCGTGACCTGCGCCTGGGCACGTTTGATGTGCTGGTGGGAATCAACCTCCTGCGAGAAGGCCTCGACCTGCCCGAAGTGTCATTGGTCGCGGTGCTCGACGCCGACAAGGAGGGGTTCCTGCGATCGGCGGGCGCGCTGATTCAGACCATCGGCCGGGCGGCCAGGCACGTGCGCGGCCGCGCCATTCTCTACGCCGCCAAGGTGACCGATTCCATGCGGCGTGCCATGAACGAGACCGATCGTCGTCGAACGGTGCAGGAGGCTTACAACCTGGAACATGGCATCACTCCTGCATCCATCATCAAGGATATCGATGGGGTGATGTCGAGTGTGTATGAACGGGACTATTTGACCGTCCCGGCGGCCACAGATGGGCGTCAGTCGTTCCACTCACAGGGTGATCTGGACCGGAAGATCGCGGAATTGGAGACCGGCATGCGGGCGGCGGCGGCGAATCTGGAGTTTGAGCGGGCCGCGAGCGTACGTGACGAGTTGCGGAAGTTGCGCGAGCCGGGACGTGTGCTGGTCGGAGGCGAGGGTTAGGTGGCGTCGTTCAACACCAGCCTGAAGAAGGGCGTGCTCGAGGTGCAGGAGTATTTCCGCCTGCTTGGGCAGATTGCGCGCGGCTTGACGTCCCGTCCGATCTACTACCGCGACATTATCGAACAGTTCGATGCGATTGGCATCGGATCCATGACGGTGGTGCTCTTGACAGGTACCTTTACCGGGATGGTCCTGGCGCTGCAGTCGGGCGTGACGCTGGACCAGTTTGGCGCGCGCTCCATGGTTGGGCGGCTCGTGAGTGCGACGATGGTCAAGGAGCTGGGGCCGGTGTTGACGGCCCTCATGGTCACTGGTCGTGTCGGGTCTGGTATCGCCGCGGAACTGGGGTCGATGGTCGTGACCGAACAGATCAGCGCGATGCGGGCACTCGGCACCGATCCGATTCGCAAGCTCGTGGTGCCGCGTGTGCTGGCGGGGATCATCATGGTCCCGATTCTGACCGTCATTGCCAACGGCGTGGGCATGGTCGGCGCCTGGATTATCACCGTGACGCAGCTGGGTGTTTCGGGCGGCGTGTTCTGGAACAGCGTCGTGCAGGGCCTGTATATCCAGGACGTGTGGATGGGCCTCATCAAACCCTTCTTCCTCGGCTTTGCGTTGGTGACCATCGGCTGCCACGTCGGCCTGCGTGCCTCGGGGGGCACACAGGGCGTGGGTCGTGCGACGACCAATGCGGTGGTGGCCGGGTCGGTCTCCGTGTTGGCGGTGGACTTTCTGCTCACGAAGTTGATTTTGACGTTGCTCTACTGAGATGGCGATCACGACACAGGACATCGGCGAATCGATCATCACCTTCAAGGAGGTGTCGCTGGCCTTTGACGACAAGGTCATTCTGGATCGCGTGAGCTTCGAGCTGTTGCCGGGCCGGGCGAAAATGGTGCTCGGCGGCAGCGGCGTGGGCAAGTCCACCGTGTTGCGACTGGTGCTGGGCCTGCTCAAGCCCGACAGCGGCGAGATCTTCATCAATGGGCAGCAGGTGGATCAGCTGTCCGAGGAGGCGCTGATGCCCGTGCGCGACCAGCTCGGCATGGTGTTTCAGGAAGGCGCGTTGTTCGACTCGCTGACCGTGCGTGAAAACGTCGGTTACAAGTTGTTCGAGGGCACGTCGATGCCGATTCCCGAGGTGGACGCGCGCGTGATGGAAGTACTCGGGTTTGTCGGCCTCTCGGAGTTCGCCGCGCGCATGCCCTCCGAGCTGTCCGGCGGCCAGCGTCGTCGAGTCGCGATTGCGCGGGCGATGACGGCCAAGCCGAAGATCCTGCTGTATGACGAGCCGACGACGGGCCTGGACCCGATCACGGCGCTGACGATCGACGACGAGATCATCAAGTTGCGGGATCTGGAAGAAGTCACCACGTTGATGGTGACGCACCAGTTGCGGGA
>CAYZLT010000141.1:0-9004 GCA_964479175.1 uncultured Solibacteraceae bacterium
GGGTTTCACCGTGGGGTTTGGTGCCGAAGTGGAGACCCAGGCACAGGCGTTCAACCAACTGCAGGTCCTGCTGCTGCTGGCCGTCCTGCTGGTCTACGCCGTGATGGCCTCGCAGTACGAATCGCTGCGCGATCCCTTCATTGTCATGTTCGCCGTGCCTGTGGCGATTATTGGTGTCGTCGCTTCGTTGAAACTGACGTCAACATCGTTCAGTCTTCAGGCGTATATCGGAGTAATCATGCTGGCCGGGATCGTCGTGAGCAACGCGATTCTGCTGGTGGATTACACGAACATCCTCCGCCGGCGCGACAAGATGCCGTTGCGGGAGGCGGTCGAACAGGCGGGACGCATCCGCTTGCGGCCAATTTTGATGACCTCCCTGACGACGATCCTCGGTTTGTTGCCGATGTCGCTGGGAATCGGCGAGGGCGCGGAACTGCAGGCCCCGCTGGCGCGGGTGGTCATCGGTGGGCTCGCAGCCTCGACACTGGTCACGCTGGTGCTGGTGCCGACGGTCTACACGTTGTTTGAAGAAGGTTGGGCTGGTTTGCGCCGAGGGGCGGCGCATTCAACTCCGGAACGGGCTTAGTTGATCATGAAGAAGCTGATTTCTCTCGTTGTTGTTCTGGCCATTGCGGCCGCCGGGTATTACTACTGGGACAGCCAGAAGGCCCCGGAAGTTCCCGAGTTCATGAAGGTCACCGTGTCACAGGGCGACGTGGTCGAGGCGGTCAGCGCCACAGGCACGCTGCAGGCCGAACGGCTCGTCAGCGTCGGTTCGAAGGTGTCCGGCGTGATTGACGAACTCAACACGGACTTCAACCAGATCGTGCGCGCCGGCCAGGTGCTCGCGCGAGTCAATACGGACCTGCTCGATACGCAGGTCAAGGTGCA
The DNA here is from genome assembly GCA_964479175.1 of uncultured Solibacteraceae bacterium. GTDB lineage: Bacteria > Acidobacteriota > Vicinamibacteria > Vicinamibacterales > SCN-69-37 > SYFT01. Next base: position 895 of record CAYZLT010000141.1, read on the forward strand.
GGAAGCCAACATCGCGCGGCAGCAGGTGGAACTCGATAGCCAGCGCGTGCAATTGGAGGACCTCCAACAGAATCTGACCCGCACCAAGGAACTCCGCGCGAAGCAACTGGTCACCCAGCAGGCGCTTGAGGCGGCCGAACTCCAGGTCAAGAGCCGGGTGGCGCAGATCAATTCTGCCGTGCAGAGCATGGTCTCATCGCAGATCAATCTCGACCAGGCCCGCATCAACGTCACGGAAGCCACGATCACGTCCCCCATCGATGGCGTCGTCGTCAACCGGGTCGTCGACCGCGGCCAGACCGTTGTCGGTTCGCAGAGCGCGACAAAATTTTTCGACATCGCGACCGAACTCACCACACTCAAGCTTGAGGGTGGCGTGGACGAAGCGGAAATCGGCAAGGTCCGCACGGGCATGCGCGTGACCTTCACCGTGGACGCCCATGGCCAGCGAGAGTTCGTCGGCGAAGTCACCATGGTGCGCATCAATCCGACGATTCAGTCGAACGTCGTGACCTACACCACCGTGGTGCGGGTGCAGAACAACGACCTCAGCCTCAAGCCCGGCATGACGGCCGCGATGAAGATCGAGGTCGCGCGCCGCGACAACGTGATACGCATCCCGAGTGCCGCGCTCCGCTTCCGTCCGACCAGCGCCATGTGGACGGCACTCAAGATGGAACCGCCGACCCCGGCAGGCCGTGGCGGCGCCGGTGGTGGCCGGACCGGTGGCCCTGCGGCAGGCTCAGGGCAGGCGCCCGGGGCCGCCACCCCTGCGGCGCCTGCCGGCGCTGCGGCAGCCACGCCCCCAGCGACACCGCCCCCAGCGAGAACGGCACCAGCGAGAACGGCACCAGCGACAACGACCCCGTCGTCAGGCTCAGGGCAAGCGCGCGGCGGTGATGCGGGCGCGAACCCCTTCCAGGCCGGTGGCCGCGAAGGCGGCAGTGATCGCACTGGTGGCCGGCAGGGTGGCATGAGCGCCCTCACGCCCGAACAGCAGAAACAGATGGAAGCCATTCGGCAGCTCCCCCGGGATCAGCAGATGGCGGCCATGGCGAAACTCGGCATCAACTTCGGCGGTGGACGAGCCGGCGGTCAAGGCCGTGGTGGCCGTGGCGGCAATGCCGGCCAGAGCGCGCCCGTCGTGCCCATCGCGCAGCGCGGCGCGACCTCGATTGACCAGCTCTTCCCTGAACTTGTGCGGCAGCCGTCGCGTGGTCAGGTGTATGTGCTCCGCGCGGCGGATACCACGCACCCCTTCGGCACGCTCGAACGCCTCGACATCCAGCAGGGCATCTCGGATGGCGCGTTCACCGAGTTGGTCTCAGGGCCGACGGAACTTGCGGTCGGCACCGAACTGGTCTCCAACATTCTGATGCCGTGGCTGACGGTGGCAACGCCGACTGGCGCGGCCGGCAGCCCCTTCGGCGGGCAGCAGCCCGGTCGCGGCGGCATGCCCATGGGTATGCCCGGTGGCGGTGGTGGCGGTCGCGGCGGCGGTCGGTAACGTGCGTCCGCTCGATTCAAGGAGTCTGAACCCGTGCCCGTAATTTCAGTTCGTGACCTGCAGCGTGTGTACCACATGGGTGACCATGAAGTACGCGCCCTGCGCGGTGTGTCCCTCGACGTCGAACCCGGGGAGTTCGTGAGTGTCACGGGCCCCTCGGGCTCCGGTAAGTCGACGTTCATGCACATCATCGGCGCGCTCGACAAACCCTCGAGTGGCGAATACATTCTGGACGGCAAGGACGTCTCGAAGTTATCGAAGGACGACCTCGCCGGTGTGCGCAACCAGAAGATTGGTTTTGTCTTCCAGGGCTTCAACCTGCTGACCAGAACCACGGCGCTCGACAACGTCGAGTTGCCGCTGCTCTACAACAGTGTCCGGAAGATGAAGGCGTCTGAGCGGCACAAACGCGCCATGGCCGCCCTCGATATCGTCGGTCTCACACAGCGTTTTCATCACATGCCGAACCAGTTGTCGGGTGGGCAGCAGCAGCGTGTGGCGATCGCACGCGCGCTCATCAACGAGCCGTCGATTATTCTGGCAGACGAACCGACCGGCAACCTGGATACCCGGACGAGCATCGAGGTCATGGGCATCTTTCAGCGGCTGAACATCGAACGCGGGATCACGGTCATGGTGATCACGCATGAAATGGACATCGCCGAATACGGCACACGGCTGATTCGTTTCCGCGACGGCCGAGTGGTGGCCGACCAGAAAATTACGCACCGCCGGAATGCGGCCGATGAACTGGCGGCTCTGCCGCCGCCCGAACCCGACCAGATGCCACACGAAGAACCAGCTCAACAAGCGCACTAGGAGAGAGCAATGTCAGTATTCATGGTGTTTCGAATTGCGTTGAAGGCGCTGGGGCGCAACAAGCTCCGGACGGCGCTCACGATGCTGGGCATGATCATCGGCGTGGGCGCCGTGATCACAATGGTGGCGCTGGGCACCGGCGCGCAGGCCGCGATTAAGGAACAGATCAAGGCGACCGGAACAAACACGATCACGGTGATGTCCGGCAACTTCACGTCGGGCGCCGTCCGCATGGGCGAAGGCAACTCCAGTCGTCTGATGGCGGCCGATGCCCAGGCGCTGAGGGCGCTGCCCCAGATCCAGTGGGTGGCCGAAGGCGCCACCACACGCCAGCAGTTGATCGCCGGCAACCAGAACTGGAACAGCCAGATTCAGGGCACCAACGTCGACTGGCCGCTCATCAAGGCATGGCCGCTCAAATTCGGCCAATTCTTCACCGAGCAGGACGTGCAGTCGGCCGCCAAGGTCATCGTACTCGGCTCCAACGTGTCCGACATTCTGTACGGAGCCGACGTGGACCCGGTCGGACAAAACGTCCGCGTACGCAACCACGTGTTCCGGATCGTCGGCGTCTTCACCGCCAAGGGCGCGTCGTCAGGCGGCCAGAACCAGGACGACCAGGCGTTTGTGCCGTTCACGACGGTCCAGAAGAAGATCCAGGGGATTCAGCACATCAACAACATCACCGTGTCGGCGGTGTCGGCAGAATCGATTGCCGCGGCGACCGAGGCCGTGAAGGTCTCGATGCGAACAACGCAGGCGCTGGCACCGGGCGAAGAGGATACCTTCCGCGTGCTGTCGCAGGACGACATCATCGGCTTTGCCACACAGCAGAGCAGCACCATGACGGACCTGTTGGCCGGCATCGCCGCCGTCTCGCTCATGGTGGGCGGGATCGGCATCATGAACATCATGCTGGTGTCGGTGACGGAACGCACCCGCGAGATTGGTCTGCGTATGGCCATTGGCGCACGCGGTCGCGACGTGTTGATGCAGTTTCTGGTCGAGGCGATCGTGATTTCCCTGGTGGGTGGTGCGCTGGGCATCCTCACGGGGTATCTCTTTGCCGAGTTGGCAAAGTGGTTGAACAACTGGCCCGCGGTCGTGCCGCTCGATTCGATCTTCATGGCGGTGGGTTTTGCAGCATTTGTCGGAATCTTCTTCGGCTTCTACCCCGCGCGAAAAGCGGCGGGGCTGGACCCGATCGAAGCGCTCCGATTTGAATAAAAGCTCGGGTAGCGGCAGTTCGCCGCTCCCGTATCTGGCAGGAGTATTTTTTATGCGACGAGTAGCAACATTCCTTGGAACAGCAGCGGTCGTCCTGATGGCGACCAGCGTGTACGCACAGGCCCCGGATTTTTCGGGCACGTGGACACTTGACGCGGAAAAGACGGCAGCGGCCAACCCCAACGCGGGTGGCGGCGGCGGTGGCCGTATGGGCGGCGGCGGCGGTCGCATGGGCGGCGCGCCGATCGTCTTCAAGCAGGATGCCAAGACCCTGGTCATCACCCGCACGATGGGTGAAAACCAGATGGTCACCACCTACAACCTCGACGGGTCGCCCAGCAAGAACCAGGGCATGGGCCGTCAGGGAGGCGCCGCGGCGGAAGTCACGTCGACCGCGAAGTGGGACGGCGCGAAGCTCGTCGTCACCAACGACAACGGGCAGAGCGTGACCTACCACATGGACGGTGCCTGGCTCGTGCAGTCGACGACGCGTCCCGGCCGCGATGGCGGCGCGGCGACGACGAACTCGCAGTACTACAAGAAGTAAACCGTCACTGCGACGGCAACACGAGGGGGCGGCTGGCAACAGCCGCCCTTTTTTTACCCATCAGCAGGCTAAAGGCCAGAGGCGGAAGGTGACAGGTACGGATCCGTACCTGTCACCTTCCGCCTTCTTATCTTCTACCTCCCTAAGTCGTCCCAGACCTCTGACAACGGCCCCACCACAAACGCGCGTTCGCGCCAGCGAGGGTGCGGCACGGTGAGGTCGGGTGTCGAGATGACCTGATCGCCGTAGAAGATCAAATCCAGGTCGAGGGTGCGTGAGGCGCGCAACGACGGGCGTTCTCTGCCCCGCTCACGTTCGATGGTGAGCATCTCAGCCAGCAGTGCATGAGGGGTGAGTGTGGTTGTGCCGGACACCACGGCATTCAGGTAGTCGGGCTGGGGTTCATCCACCTCAACCGCGGCGGTGTTGTGGAAGGTCGACACGCGCAGATTTGTGAGGATGGTGGACAGGCGTGTGACGGCGTACCGCAGATGGGCGTCGCGATCGCCAAGGTTGCTGCCGAGTGCGATGGCGACTCTCACGCCGGAGGGCAATGGGAACCTACTCGACCCAGCGGTCGGTCATGACGCCGTTGCCGGTACCGGCGCCAGGCATGCGCTTGCCGAGCACCAGCTCGTTGCCCTGAGCAATCTGCGCGAAGAACCGCTGATGTTCCAGTGTCTCTCCGAGGATAACCTCGACCATCTTGGCATGGCGCGTATTGGTCAGCGTGTCCACGCGGGGACGCCACTTGGCGACGAGCGCCTCGGCGTCTGTGGCGTCCTGCTGGACCAGCGGCACAAAACTGCCCTTCTTGCCGGGCGCTTCAATCGACGGCTCGGCGACCTCGTCGGGCGTGCCGCCCAGTTCGGCAATCGCCGTCTCAAGCCACGCCAGGTGCACGTCCTCGCGGTTGATCGCGTACTGGTAGGTGTTGTTGAAGTCGTAGTGATCCACGTGCCGGGCCACGGCCACATGACGTTCACGCACCGTGAGTTTATCGCGGTGCAGTTCCTTGAGGCTGGAGAGCAGATCAGTGGGCTGGGACATTACGCACTCTGTTTCTGTTTGCACTCGATGCAGACGCGGGTCCAGGGAATCGCCTCGAGCCTGGCCGGCGCAATGGGGTCGCCGCAATCGCGGCAGATCCCGTAGACGCCCTTCTCGAGCCGGTGCAGGGCCTCTTCGGTCGCCTGCAGAATCTTGGCATCGGTCTGTTTGAGCTTCAGCGCGATGTGGACTTCGTTGTTCCCGCTCGCCTGGTCGGCGAGGTCACCCTGTCGACTGTTCACGTCTGCAGATTCGGGCAGGGGTCGTGTGCCGGTGGAAGCCGCGAGGATGTCCGAGCGCCGCCTCAGGAGCGTCTCCTTGAGGGCGATCAACCGTGTTTCGTCGAGCGTCAAATTCGTCGTCATGTGTCACCAGGTTCGTGCTTCGTCCCCCCGGGTGCCCGTCTTGGGCCGACCGGGAATTCCCGATTATACCGCCGATGGCCCCCACACCCACCTCTGCCCACAACGGCCCAGAACGACCTCAGAGGTCGTTCTGGGGCTATTGGCCTCTGAGCGTGCCGAGGGGCTTGCGCACGATGACGTCGAGGCTCGACAGCAGACCGACGGCGGCGACAATCAGGGACGCCGCCAGGACGCCTGTGGACAGGCCAAGCCAGTCCGGCCGCCACTCGATTTCGAACAGGCGGGTAGCCACGGCCCAGGACAGGCCTAACGCGCCTATCGCGCCCAACACCCCCGCCAAGACGCCGAGGAGGCCGTATTCGATGGCCACCATCGCGGACAGCCGTCGCGTGCTGGCCCCCAGGGTTCGGTAGATCGCCGCGTCATACAGGCGCTGGAACTTGGTCATCGCCACCGCGCCGACCAGAATCAGAAGTCCGCCCGCCACGGTCACGCCGCCGACGATGGTGATGGCGACCGTAGCGTTCTCCACGACCTCGCGGACTGAGTCGAGCACGGCACTGACGTCGATGACCGAGACATTGGGGAACGCGCGCACCAGGTCCCGCTGGACCAGACCCAGCGCGTCGGGCGTGTCATTGAGCTGCAGAAAGCCAACCACCGTGTACGGCGCCTGCTCAATGAGAGGCCCTGGGCGGAAGACAAAGATGAATCCCCCGTTTTGTGCCTCGTCCCAGGCGACCTTCCGCACGCTGGTGACACGCGCCTCGACTACGCGCCCGCCCACGTCGAATCGGAGGGTGTCGCCCAGCCCGATGTCGTACTCCGTGCGCATCCGCTCCTCAATGGACACCTCAAGCGGCGCGTTCGGGTCATCGGTACGGCTGGTCCAAAACTCTCCGTCGATCAGCCGTTCGTTGTCGGCGAGCGCGTCGCGAAACGTCAGGCCGTATTCGCGACCGAGATCGCCCTGCCGTCGCACGTCCTCGGCCGTGGCGAGGGTGACACGTGCGCCGTCCACCCCGACCACACGTCCGCGCAACAGCGGCAGCAACGGCGGAGTGGACCGCTGGAACGGTTCAACAATCGCTCGGACGGCCTCCACCTGATCGCGCTGAATATCGACGAGCACCAGATCCGGCGCGGCCTGCCCCAGATCGAGCGAGAACTCGGTCAATAGATTGGTCTGGAGTGCGCGCACACCCAGGATAAAGAAACATCCGAGTCCGACCGCCGTCAGAATCACGCGCGTCTGATTGCCTGGCCGGCCGAGACTGATCACCGCGTGCCTGATCGCGAACGTTTTTGACGCCGCAAGTGGTCTCACCAGTCGTACCAGCGCGGCGCCGGCCAGCGTCAGTCCGCCCGCCACGACCGCCAAGCCCAGCGACACATACGCGCCCGCCTCAAGGGAATCGGCCTGCCACACGGCCACGGCGACCAGCGCCGCGCCGATGGCCAACGTCGTGATCACACTTTCCCACCCGCGTTTGCGCGAGGTCGAGGCGGTGTCAGCCCGCAACAGGAGCAACGGCTTCACATCGCGGACCTCGAGGAGCGGCACGAGGGCAAACAACATCGATACAAGTGCGCCCACCGCGAGGCCCTGCCCTGCCGCCGACCACGTCACGCCGATCGACTCCAGCCCCACCAGGGCCACGACCGATTCGGGAATGGCGGCAATGGCCACGGCGGCCATACCCACGCCGAAGACGCCACCGGCCAGCGCGAGGCCCACAATCTGCAGGACGTACGTCGCGAGTATTTGTCGCGAGGTCGCGCCCACACACTTGAGCACCGCAACACTCTTGATCTTCTGTTGAATGAACACACGTGTGACACTCCACACGCCGATGCCGCCCAACACGACCATCGCAAAGCCGACAAGACTCAGATAGTTCTCGGCGAGTGTGAGATTGCGCCCCAGCCGATCTTCAATCGTGCGCCATGACCGAACGGTGACCAGGTCGCGTCTGAATCCGCGCCGCAGGTCCTGCGTGAGTCCGCCGAGCGAGCCGTCAGCCACTCTGACGTACCACTGGTAGGAGGCCCGACTGCCAAACTGCAAGATCGTTGTCTGCCGCAGCGAGGCGATGTCGAGATACACGCGCGGCCCCAGCGCAAAACCACCGCGCCCCTGCACGCGATCCTTGACGACGGTGTCGCGGATGACAAACGGCTGGCCCGCAAGGCGAATCGTGTCGCCAACCTTCACACCCAGCTGCGATAACAACTCCGGCTGCACGACGATGCCTCGGTCCCGGAGGAGGTCATGACTGAACACCCCGCCACTGCCCATCGTCGGCGCGCCGTAGTACGGAAACCCCGCCTCGACCGCGCGCAGCTCAACCAGGCGGACCTGGCCGGCGTCTGACGACGCCATCGTGGGCGTCTCGATCACTTCCATCCGGCTGAGCACGCCGTCGCGCGCGAGTGTTTGGTTGAGGCGTGTCTGGACGTCCCCGGTCCACGGACGTCCGGTCTGCACGACCATGTCGGCACCGACCAGCGCCCGCGCTTCACTTGTGAGGACGTGGCGCACTTCCTGAATCACGCTGCGCACAGTGACGATGGCCGCCACGCCGATGGCCACAC
>CAYZLT010000142.1:0-8427 GCA_964479175.1 uncultured Solibacteraceae bacterium
CGCGGGCGGCGCGGATCGTCACAGGTCCTTGGGGGGTGGGCACTGCCTGACCGTGGCCCAGGAGCAGCAGCCACGCCGCGAACGCGATCGTGAGTGTCGGTGTCATGGTCGCGTGATTCTACAGCAGGGGAGTTGAGGCAACGTGCAAGCTGCCTGAGCTACTCCGACCGCAGCGCCAGCATCGGGTCGATGCGCGTCGCCCGGCGCGCCGGCACCCAGGTGGCGAGCAGCGCCACACTGCCGAGTCCGGCGATCACGGCGATGTACGTGAGTGCGTCAAACGGCTGCACACCAAACAGCTGTGACGACAACAACTGCATCAATCCGGCGGAGGCGGCCAGGCCGATCGCCAGACCGATGGCGGTCAGTGTCAGACCTCGTGCGATGAAGATCCTCTGCACCGACGCGCTTTGGGCGCCCAGCGCCATGCGGATGCCGACTTCGCGGCGGCGCTGGGCGACGATGTAGGCGATGACGCCGTAGATGCCGACCAGTCCGAGCAGCAGGGTGACGGATGCGGCGATGGCCAGGATCACCAGCACAAATTGGGTCTGCGCCATTGAGGCGTCATACATCTGGCGCATCGTCCGGACGCGCGCGAGCGGCAGATTTGGATTGACGCCCCAGACCGCCTGCTGCACATCCGTGAGGAAGCCGGCGGACTGAATTCGGGACGAGCGAATCGCATACGCGACAGAACGTTGCACGTACGTCTCGCCGCCGATCGCTTGTGACACCTTCATCGGCCAATAGATGGTGGGGGGCGCGGGCCGGGTCGCGCCGTCTTGGCGCTCGTTGCCCACGACGCCCACGATTTCGATCCAGCCGTGTTGTGTGGTGCGACGCACCCGTTTGCCGATCGCCCGGGCAGGGTCGCCCCAATATTCGCGTGCGAGATTTTCGCTGAGCAGCGCCACTGGCGAGGCGTTGTGTACATCTGTCCATGTGAGGTCACGGCCGGCAAGGATCACGTTGCCCATCGTCGTGAAGTAGCCGGCACCGAGGTGTTTCATGCGACGCAGCGGAGGAATCTTGCCGTCGGCCGCCGGGACATCTTCGACCCAGATGGGATCGTTGCTGCTTTGTCCATCAAGCGTCACCGACGAAGATACGCCGACCGACAACACGCCGCCCACCGCCTCAAGCCGGTGCGCGATCTCTTCGTGCATGCGCGCAACCTGGTCAATGTCCGTCACCACGGCCTGCGGGATGGAGACACGGAAGGTCAGCACCGTGTCGGGATCGGTGAATCCCGTCGGCACCTCGCGGATGGCCACAAACGACCGCACCATCAGTCCCGATGCGACAAGGAGGACGGCTGCAAGTGCCACCTGTGCGACCACCAGGCTGTTGCGCGCGCGATGACGCTCGCGACCTTCACTCGATCCGCGTGCACTGTCTTTCATCGAGGCGGCCATGTGTGGTCGCGCGTATTTCAGGACCGGAATGGCGCCGAACATCAGACCCGAGATGAGCGACACTCCGACGGTGAACAGGAGCACGATCGGGTCGAGGGTGATCTCGCTCAACCGCGGCAGTTGGGCAGGCTGCAGATACACGAGTAATTGGATCCCGCCGTACGCGAGTGCGGTGCCCAGGACGCCGCCGATGCCGGCGACCAGCAGCGATTCCGAGATCAGCTGCCACGCAATCTGGCGGGCTTCCGCGCCGAGGGCGAGACGAATCGCGAGTTCCTGCTGCCGGGCTTCCGCGCGCACCAGAAACAGGTTGGCGACATTGGCGCACGCGACCAGCAGCACCAATCCCACCGTGCCGAGCAGGATCCACAACATGCTGCTGATGTCCCCAACCACGTCCACCTCAAGAGGACGCACCAACGAGGCAAACCGGGCATCGTCGAACATCTGTTGGGTGAAGCCCTGGGGGAGAGGGAAGCGGCTGGTGAGTGATGGCAGCAGGCGGTCGATGTCCGTGTTCGCCTGTTGAATGGTGATGCCGGGCTTGAGTCGGGCGATCGCTTGATAGTTGAACCCTGCGGCATGAATCGTCGCCCGATCAATCTTCATCGGGAGAACCAGCTGCGGGTTCGCACTGAGGAACCGGAAGCCCACCGGCAGCACACCGATCACCTCACGGGGCACCCCGTTGACCGTCACGCTTTGGCCGACCGCTGCCCGATTGCCGCCAAACGCCCGCAGCCAGTAGCCGTGGGAAATCAGGACCACCTGCGGTCCATTCGGTTGGTCGTCGTCTTTTGAGATCAGGCGGCCCAGTGCCGGTTGGATCGCCAGAACCGGGAGTGTGCCGTCGGTGACGTTCAGCGTGTCAATCAGGTCAGGCTCGCCGCGGCCGGTGACCGTGGCCGACCCAGTGCTCCAGAGTCCGATGTCCTGGAACGACTCGCCGGCGTCCCTGATCATGAAGTAGCTGGCTGCCGATTGCTGGAGCGGTCCCTCCATGACCCCGGGCGCCACCAGCCACGCGCCGACAAGCGACTTCGAGTCGGCGTAGGGCAGCGGCTTGAGGATGACCCCGTTGACGACGCTGAAGATCAGCGCGTTGGCGCCAATGGCCACGCCGACGGTGAAAATGGCCGTCAGGGCAAAGGCCGGTGTCTTGAGCAGGCGGCGGAGGGTATGTGGCACGAGGAGTCAGACGAGCGGGGCAGGGCAGAGGTTCGTCGCGTTGGCCGCCGCTCGTGACGCGCTCGCCACGCTCGTTGGCGTGACGTTGAGTAGCGTCGAAAGGAATCACATGATCTCAACATTTGTTCGTTTACTGTTACTCGCCGCGATCGTGTTTAGCGCGGCCGGTCTTCAGGCTCAAAAGCGTAAGGCGGCGCCGGTTCAGGCGGTATACGCCGAAATCGTTACGTTCTACAAATTCAGAGATGGGCGGGTCATCAACACTCACGGGCGCTACTATCGGAGCCAGAGTGGGCAAACCCGTGAAGAGTCAAACCTGGGTGCTGTCATTGTCGATCCGGCGGAGCGAACGGTCACAATCCTGAGCGCTGAAAAACGAGAAGCTCGAGTGTTCACGATGCCCGAGGTGCCGCCGGTTGCGCCTTCGCAAAAACGTGTGCCGACGGTCACTGGACATTCACGGGTCGACGGCAGGCTCGTCACAAAGACTCGCATGAGTGGACCACGGGGCGAGAAGCAGGAGATGTGGACAGACGATCAACTTGGACTCGTGCTTTTTGCGCGAACGGAATCGGAACGAATGACCACTACGAAGACGATGAAGAACGTGTCCGTTCGTGTGCCCGATGTGGCGCTGTTCACAATTCCGAATGGCTATGCCATTAACAATGTGTCGCTCCCTGCGTCGGCGGCGTCATTCGCGCCAGGCGACGGGCCCACCGGACGACTGCCCGGTGGAGGTGAAATAAGATGAATCTTGGCTGCGGCACGCGTGTGTTGTCGTCATAGACTCCCCTGAGGAACGACTCGTGCCTGAGCGGAGCGGCTAGACTAGAGGATGGCGTGATGAGATCTCTATTCGCACTGGCGACGCTCACAATCGCTGCCTGTGCCGGGCCTGGGCCGACCTCGCCCGCCGATGATGCGATTGTCGGCTTCGACGTATCCTGCCCGGCATCCCTGCTGATTGGGCAGCGGCAGGCCTGTGTCTCTCGAGTCCGTCTTGCGTCGGGGCAGGCGCCCGTTATTCTCGACCCGTTGTGGTTGTCAGCGTCCCCGCAGACGGTCTCAATCGACTCCAAGGGAGTTGTCACCGGTCGTTCGTCCGGCCAAGCAACGATTTCCGCGTCGTATCGAGGGTGGCAAGACTCAGCTCAAGTCGATGTCACGGCGAAAGACGCTTTGCTCGTGACGGCAACCTTCGGCCAAGGCCTGTTTCAACCGGGGACGACAGTCACGATGTCGATGCAAGGCTATTACTCGGTGAACTCCGCTGACATGGGTCAACTGGGTCTGACGATTCGGGACCAGACCGGTACGATTTCCAGTACCGTTCCCTTGACCGTTGCGAAGGGTGGCGACGCTTTTATTCTCTCAGCGACTTTCGTTGTTCCCCAGAACAGCACGCACGTGTGCCGCCAGGCGAGCCTTGAGATCGGTCCGGTCACTATCGTTGAACCGCAATCACCGAGCGGCCTTCCGTGGTGCCTCACCGTCGTGCGACCGTGACAAGGTGACCGTCGTGGATTCCAACTTGAATAACGGGAGGTATATTCGTGTTTACAACGATGTGACCAAAGTTGAGGTAACGTCCATCCATCTTCAGGATCAGGATGTCGCTGTTGGTGCCGTTGTCGTGCCTGGACAACCAATAGGCAAGTCCGGTGCGAGTGTTAACGCTGAAGGCGTCGAACAACCCCATTTGCACCTCCTCGCAATAGCTCTTGCAGTCAATCCTGCGCTCAGTGCGCAGATCCAGCCGGTCCTCTCCGCAAACGGCCTAATAGCCTCGATCTCTGCGCCGACAACTCGCGGAGACCTCAACCTTTTCACAGTTACCATCCGCGATTCCCAAACGGGTAGGCAGACGACCGCTGAGATTGCGACTCGCGCCAGTGAAGTTGATGTGCTGCGATGTTATGGCCGCGGGAAATTGGTCGTGCAGGGCACGCTTGGGCCATGGAAAGAATTCTTAGTCGTAGATGCGCCATCGGCCAGACGATGGAAGCGTGTGAAGGAACGTCCGCTCAGTTCTCCACAGACGGTCGGATGTTTCGCTACCGGGAGAGAGAGTCAAGACGAATCGTTACCTATGATCTCGAGAGGATGAACAGGGCGAGAACGATGTCGCCGAGCGATGGCGCGGCGTTCCTACTGAAACAGCCCGATCTGTCGTCAAAGATGCGTGCGGCCCGTTTGATGGTCGCCGGTGGGGTCGACTTTGACGACAGGGTGCTTCACGATGCTGTTCTCACGGAGGCTCAGCGCTTGGCGAGTGCCACGGCGGCGAAGGCGCGAGAGATCGCGTCGGTGGCTCGTCCACGGCAGCCCGGCAGCCTGCAGATGCTGAAACTGCAGACTATGCGCGCCTTGTAGCGGAATTGGTCGGTCGAATTCCCGTTGCGCAGGGAAGGGCAAGCCTCGTATTGATTGACAGTCCCGCTATCGTTCCGGTTCTCAAATTGACTCCTGGAGTCGCCTTGACAGCGATGTTCTCGGCGTGGGAAACCGACCTGCCGTCTTACCCCGCTGACCATCGGGCGCGCTTGCTCGAAGTTGCGGTGAGTGGGATTCGACAGGAAGAGGATGCCAAGAGGTTGCTTTCCTTGGCACTTCGGAGACTTGAATTGCAGACGATCGACAAAATCGTCGACCTTGCGACGGCTTAGTCCGATCGAGAAGCATTATTGCGCTTGCGGAGGATGTCTGAACGTCGCGAGCCCCCGGTCGGATGGACAAGCGATCAGGGCCGGTGGGATTTGTTCTCGAGTCGTCTCTGCGCGGCATTGAATCGGACGGCCACATAGGCACCCCTACCTGCGCACCGCCGACTCCTTGCCGAACCGGTCCAGCTGCTGGAGCCGACCTACAACGGGGGGGCCTCGAGGTCGAGTTCACCACGATTGATGGAGAAACCGCGGCGGTCGCGACGGTCGAGGCTGCCCAGGTGCGGCCCGTGGGACCGCGCGAGACTGTCGAAATACCGTTCGCGGATCAATGTGTCGACAGCGAGTTCGACGTCGTCAGCACCGAGCTGACCGCGGTGGAGGGCCGTGACCAGCAGGGCACCCGGGCGCAGGACGCGAAGTCCGCGTGCCATCGCTACCTCTCTGGCTCGCTTGTCGTCAACGAGGAGGATCGCCGTGTCCGGCGCGAGTGCGGCAATCAAGATGGCATCGGCTTCTCCTGCCGCGATATCCGCGCTCTGTTGCAGTTCGAGCCGCCGACGAGGCTCGGTCTCCTGAATGGTGATCCAAGTCTGACGACGTATCTCTTCGCCTGACCGCCTGACCGCCTGACCGCGTTTCACGGGGGCCGGAGACCTCGTCGAGCACCGCCAGCGAGACGATGACTTTGTCGAACAGCCGTGGTAGCAAGTCGAGGTGCCCGACCTTGGACAAGGCGATGATCGGGCCGGCGTCGACGTCCAGATTCATCTGCGCGTGGGTGCAACAGGCGGGGGATTCTGCAGCCAGGCGAGGGTCGCTCGGTCAGGGTCCAGGTCATCTGGGGCAGCCAGCGCGTAGGCAACGCCATGCAGCTTGAGGAACTCCAGGAACTCGGCATAGCTTTGGCCGAGCAGCTGCGCGGCGAGGCCGGCAGAGCATACGCTGCGCCGAAACAGCGCAAGCACGGTCTGCTCGCCCGCCTCGACCTGCAGCGCCGCGCGCAGCGAGTCACTGATCGTGTCCGGGACGTTCAGTTCCACCCGCAAATGAGTCATGGTAGTTCTCCCGTCGCCATCGTCGCCCGTCACAGCTCATTCGTCAAGGCGGAGCGGCTAGGCTGAGCGGCTAGGCTTCGCCTACGATGCCGAGCGCCATCAACTCGGCCAGCAAGAGGTGGACGCTCACAATCTTTACGCCGCGCACAGTCTTCCCAAACAGGTGCCCGAAGTCCTTCTTGTCGCCCGTGAGCAGATAGTCCGCGCTTCCGGAGATCGCGCCGCAGAGAATGGGCCGATCCTTGTCGGCCAGTCTCACGCCGGGGTCGAACACGTGCAGCGGCACCAGCTCCAACGTCGCCACGAATCGCTCATGCGCGGCCACACGCGTCGGCTGCTTGGCCGCGATGTTCCGCCCTGCCTCCGTTGTGGCGTACACGTTCGTCAGCAACACGGCGTGGTGATGCAATTGATCCAGGAATTGCGCAAGGTGGCTGTTCGGGAAGGACGCCGAGAAGAGAATATTGGCGTCGAGAAACACCTTCATCGCTTCTTGCGCCAGGTGAGCCTCTTGCCCGCCAACGGCGCTTCATTCATTCGCTGAAACTCCTCGACGCGCGCCGGAGAATAGACCTCCACGGGCATGACCACGCCTGCGCGCAGGATGACTTCTCCGTCCTCGTTCATGTCCACGACCAGATGGCCGCCACGGGTGACGCCGAGTTTCTCGCGGACCTCTCTGGGCAGGGTGATGGCGCCGCGTTCGTTGACGGTGATGACTTTGGTCACGGCTGCAGTATAGCAGTATTACGGTATTACAAGAACATCCCTACGGCCGGTCACCGAGCAGACTTGTCGCGCCTTTTCGGGCGCGGTCGAAGAAGTCGAAGATCTTCTGCATGTTCGCCGGCGTCCTGGTGATCAACCTGGAGTGGTCTCCGCCGGGGATCTCGACGTATACGTGCGTCATGCCCAGTGCCTTCATCTTGGCGACCCATCGTCTCGTCACTGCGACGTCCACGAGGTTGTCCTCGTCGCCCTGGATCACCATGACGGGCACGTCGCGAATGGCGACCAGCGAGTCGGGGTTGCTGTAGATCGCCGGTGCGACAGCGCCAAGGGCGGCGAACATCGTCGGGTGTTTCATGCCGATGTGCAGCGTGCCGGCACCGCCCATCGAGTGACCAAAGAGGAAGACGCCTTTGGGATCGACATTAAAAGCCGCCCGCACGATCGCGAGCACGTTCATGACGTCTTTTTCGCTGAGTGCACCGAGATTCCTGGGATCATTGGCGGCGTCGCCACGCGTGTCGTATCTGCCGTCGCCCCGGCTGCCATACCACCCACGACTGTTGTAGCCCGTCGCGGCCACGACGAGATAGCCGCGCGCCTCTGCAAGATCGGTCAGTCCCTGATACCGGATGACCGTACGGGCGTTCGATCCCAAACCGTGCAGCGCCATGATGAGCGGCGAGGGGCGGGCTGGATCGTACGTGGTCGGTACGAACAACTCGTACGTCATCGGAACGCCGGCGTCCTTGAAGTCGTACGTCCGTGTCTCGATCCGTGCGTGGGTCGGAGACACCGCAGGCGCCTGCGTGCGCGCTTGTGAAGCGTAACCAGCAATGACCGGTATCGCCATCAGCACCACGGCCGCTGCGATCAGAGTGCGCATTCGCGCTGTGATGAGGTTGTGCATGGGTGAAACCTATCTTCGCAGATCGGACGTCGAGTCGCTCAGCGCCACGGAGGGGCTCATGCCCGCGCCCTGGCCTGTCATTTCGTACTACATCAAAGAGTGGCAGATGTTCGGGCTTCGTCCGCCGTCGCCCTACGATGGGCGAATGGGCCCGCACCTTCTTCACGAGTCGGCGCGTGCGGCAATCGATGAGAGGAAGCTGTCGGGCTACCTGCTCAAAAAAGACCACCCGGGCAACGGGGGCAAGGCAGCGTTCTTTTTGTCCCTTGGCTATGGTCAGGCGCAGGTCGCTGACTTGCGCAAGGCACTCCTCAGCGTGGCGGCGTACGGCCAGGTCGTTCGGCAGGTCGATGGGGTCTACGGGAGCAAACTCGTGGTTGATGGACTACTTTGGCCCAAGTCGGGCGGTGTGCCGCGGAGGGTTCGCACCGTCTGGATTGTCGCGTCGGCAGGAGATG
>CAYZLT010000142.1:8437-8952 GCA_964479175.1 uncultured Solibacteraceae bacterium
GGTTCGTATCGGCGTAACCTTCCGGGAGGGTGAACCAGTGATGCTGAAAGAGCTTGACCGCGTTGTGCTGACCGCGCCGCTGCTGCCGGAGGGTCTTGAGTGCGGGGACGTCGGAACGATTGTCTTTGTCCACAAGGACGGGGAGGCGTTCGAGGTCGAGTTCACGACGCTCGATGGAGAAACCGCTGCGGTCGCGACGGTCGAGGCCGCGCAGGTGCGGCCCGTTGGACCGCGCGAGATCGTTCACGCACGACAGCTCGCGGCCCGCTAAAGAGGACTCAAGCAGTCCGACGTCCCAGAAGGAAAGCGCGAGTCCGCCGGTCACGCCCAACACGACATGCGATGATCGGGCCCATGAAGTCCTATCGCAAGGAGCTGTGGTTTGAGGTGCCGACGCGGCGGGCGTTCGTCAATATCACGCCCGAGGTGGAAGCGTGTCTGCGCGAGAGCGGCGTGACCGAAGGCCTCGTGCTCGTCAACGCCATGCACATCACCGCGTCGGTGTTTATCAATGA
>CAYZLT010000143.1:0-8919 GCA_964479175.1 uncultured Solibacteraceae bacterium
GCGGGTTATGGGACACCTGTCGGCGGACACTGCGACGAGAGCCCGGCCGGCGCGACCGCCTGCCCGATGTCGTGAAATCCCCGCGTCGCGTCGCGCACGGCGGCGAGTTCGGCGGTAACCCCTCCGGGTGCGGTCGGGCTCGCGCTGTCGCACGCCGCGGCTCCGAGGGCAATTGCCAATCCCGCCACGGCCATCCTTGCTGTATCGATTCCTTGCATCGTCGTCACCTCACGGGCGGCCAGCCCCGTAGATAATGAGAAGCGCTCCCCGCGTCCCCGGCCAGCCGGCACTGTATGCGTCGGCTTGCCCCGGGGTCACGAAAGCCAGACGAACGATGGACGAAATCTCGCACAGCGGCGGCTATCGCTTCGGTGATTTCACGCTCGACCTGGATCGCGCGGCGTTGTCGCGCGGCGGAAACGAGGTGCGGCTGCGGCCCCGCACCTTCGAGGTGCTGGCCTACTTCGTTTGCCACGCCGGGCGTCTCATTCCAAAACAGGAACTCTTCGAGGCGGTCTGGGGCGATGTCTCCGTCACCGACGACTCGCTCGTGCAGTGCCTGGTCGAGATTCGAAGAGCGCTCGAGGGATCGCCCGAGATCGTCAAGACGATCAGAGGCCGCGGCTACCTGTTCGACGCGGCCGTAACCCGGGGGTCCGTACCGGCCTCACCTGCTGCACCTGATCCACCTGCGTCACCTGCGAGACCTTGGCGTCTGCCTGCCGCACTGCTGCTCGTCGCGGTGCTGGCCGGCGCGGCGTGGTGGGTCTCGAACCGCGCGCCGCAATGGGTGACGCTGGCGGTGCTGCCCATTCGACACGCCGGGACGGTGGAGGCGGTCGAGCGTGCCGAGGGCCTGCATGAAGAAGTGGTGGCCGCGCTCGGGCAGATCGATCCGGCGCGCCTGCGCGTGCTGTCGCCGCGGTCGACGCTCGCGTACCGGGGCACCGGGAAGTCGGCTGCGGAGCTTGGCGCGGAACTGGGCGCCGACTATCTCATCGACGGCGCCATGCACGACGAGGAACACGCGCTGCGGCTGACGTTCACGCTCGTCAGAACCCGCGACCAGATGCAGGTCTGGACCGGCGCGTTCGATCACGACCGGGCGAGTCTGCCGCAGCTGCAGACCGAGCTCGCACGCGCCGTCGCGCAGCAGATCCGAATGACGCTCTCGCCCGAGCGGGATGAGGCACTCGTGCGCCGGCAGGCCAGGAATCCAGAGGCGTACAAGCACTATCTGCGCGGACGCGCGTTGTGGGCGCGAAGCAACCGCGCGGCGTTGGCCGCGGCGATTGACGCGTTTTCCCAGGCGACGGCGCTCGACCCGGACTACGCGCTGGCGCATGCCGGTCTGGCCGACACCTATTCGGTGCTGCCCATCACGTCGGATGTGCCGCCGCTCGAGGTGGCCGCGCTCGCGCGTGCGTCCGCGAACGCGGCGGTGCGCGCGGACCCACTGCTGGCCGAGGCGCACGCCGCGCTTGGCTGGCAGGAATTCTGGCTTGGCTGGAACTGGCCGGCGGCCGAAGCCTCCCTACGCCGCGCCACGGAACTCGATCCCAATTACGCCGACGCGCATCGCTGGCTCGGACACGTACTGTCGAACTCCGGCCGCCACTCCGAGGCGCTCGCGGAGATGGCGCGCGCGCGCGAACTCGACCCTTCCTCGCCGCTGCTGCGCGTGCTCTCGGCGCAGGCGGCATACCAGGCCCGCGATTTCGGCGCCGCCGAGCGTCATGCGCGCCAGGCGATCGTGATCGATCGCAATTTCTGGGCGGGCTACGTGGGCCTGGCGCAAGCCATGGCCGCGCGGGGCGATCTCGAGGGCGCGCTCGCCGCGGCCGACGAGGCGCACCGCTTGTCTGGAAATGTGAAGGGCCTGGTGCGCCGCGGCTACGTGCTGGGACGCATGGGACGCCACGCCGAAGCCCGGGACGTGCTGCGCGAGGTCGAGCGGCTCGCCCGGGTGTCGTACGTCCCGCCGTCGGAAATCAGCCTCGTCCATGCCGGCCTTGGCGATGCCGCCGGCGTGTTTGAGACACTCGAGCGCGCCTATGCCGTGCGCGACGTCAACCTCGTGTTCCTGCCGGTCGATCCCAAGATGGATCCGTTCCGCGACGACCCGCGGTTCCGCGCGCTGCTCGAGCGGTGCGGCTTCGTCCGCAAATGAGGCGACACGTTTGAACCACCGGCCGACACGCCTTCAAGACCTTCCGAGTCGCGTCATCGCGCAAGGACATCTCGACCTACGCGCCCCGCATCATCACCATCCGCCTCCCGGTCGAGAACATTCGCGACGTCATCGGACCCGGCGGCAAGGTCATCCGCAGCATCGTCGAGCGCACGGGCGTGAAGATCGATGTCGAAGACGATGGCCGCGACAATATCGCGGCGCAGAAGGCGATCAGCGTCATTCCACCCAAGCGCACTTGCTTCGGGGATTCAGAGCTGACCGCGACGCCCGAGCTCGACAATGTGTATATGGGCAGCGTCCAGCGCATCAAGGTGATCAACATCGACCCGTCCGGCAAGGTGCGCCTGAGCCGCAAGGTATTGCTCAAGGACGGCGAAGGCACGTCACCGAAATATCCCGGTGCGGGCGATGCCTACAACTCGAGCAACCCCGGTGGTGGTGATGACCGACGCGGTGGTGGCGACCGTGACCGCGGCCCGCGCCGCGACCGCGGTCCGCGGCGCTGACGCGCACTGCCCTGTTTTTTACAGGGAGGCGCGGAGGCACTGAGTCTTCGTAGGGCGGACTGGTTTTGAAGTCCGCTGAGAACATGGAGCCCCGAGGTGTTCACCCCGGGGCTTTTTTCTTGTTGACGGCAACTATGCGGGGACGGCGTCACGCATGGGACGCGTGAGTTTGTCGTATGACGCCATTGATCAAGTTCCTTGGTGTCAAAGACCAATACGTCAACCGGCCACGGGCCCGGGGCAATGGCACGCCGAATGTCCTCAATCATCCGACGCCGGCTTCTCGTTGGGGAAAATCGCTCATCATCGATGACCAGCAGATCGACGGCAGAGTCGGGTCCAGCCGTTCCGCGAGCTTGCGAACCAAACACGACGATCATGATCGGATCCACGACGCGCAACACCGAGGTCTTGAGGCTCTCAAGGACCCCGACGTCAAGGGCGCCAAACGCACCGCCTGCGCGGCGAATTCGCTCGGGTTACCGCGGACTACTTCAGATACTGCTCCCACCAGCGGAGCTCGTTGAGCATGCGATGCACGACGTTCCAGTGGCCGCCGATACCGTGCGCCTGCCCTTCGTAGATGATCATCCTGGTCGGCACACCGATCTTCTTGAGGCACGTGTACAGCTGGATGGCGCCCTCCAGTGGCACGCGGTAGTCCACTTCGCCGTGGACGAACAACGTGGCGGCTTTCGTCTGACCGCACCGCGCTTGGAATGGCCGCCTTGAATCGGTTGGGGTACTTCGTGATTCATCACGATGAGCGGGTACGGCCCGCGTGCGGCATCGTACCCGTGCGGAAACATCAGGAATCCCTCGATCTCGGTCCCGTCCGTGCTGCGCCACCGCACGGTTTCCGATGGCCTGGTCGCCGGCGACACCTCGACCAGCCACTCGCGGTGTACGTCAGTCAGACGTCGCTCGTTGCGACCGTCAATGTCGGCCACGTAGATGTCAGACGGGCGATCGAACTCGCCGGCCGTGCGTCATGCGCTCATCAACGATCTTCTGCGTGCTCAGCGCGCGCGCGTAGACCATCCACCGCCCGTCGGGCGAAAACGAGACGCCGGTGTAGTTGTGACCATCATTGGTCAGCCGGGCGAGCTGTCCCTCTCTCGACACCCGGTACAGATCCGTCGCTCCGTAGGCCTTCTCATCGCGCGCCGCCCGCTCGTTCACGCTGAATTGAAGCGCGCTGCCATCAGGCACCCACTGCAACCCGGTGACGCCCGACACGCCGAACCGCGTGAGCTGAGTCGCGTCGCCCCCGGTCGCCGGCCTGACAACGACCTCGGTGGGTGGACGGGAGCTCCGGGATACCAGTCGAACGCGTCACCTTTGAATCGGCCCTCGTGGCGCTGCTCGAAGTCGGACAGCACCGGCCCTGGGGCCGCGACCTGCGGCAGGGTCTGGACGCGGGCCCGCCACCGACTCGGTTGAGGTCGCGTTCGTGGCTTCGACGGCCTGGGTCACGGTAAACGCGACCCAGCGACCATCGGGCGACAGTCGCGGCGCCCCGACCGACTTCACGCGATAGTAGTCTTCGGCGTTGACCCGACGACTGGTCGCGGACGAGACCGGTGTCTGCGCACCGGCCGCCCACACGGCACTGACGATCACACAGGGCAGCAGCAGCGCGACGCGGCGCATGGCATCCTCACTTCGTTATTTGTCGAACGCGGGCACGGCAGCCTTGCTCCCGGGTGTCCGATATTTCTCGAACCACGCCATCAGATAGAGCTGCTGCAGCAATTGGTGCGATGGTCGGCGCCAGCCGTGGAATTCATCGGGCATGCGCACGAGCAGCGTATCGGCCTTGCGCAGGACCTTGAGCGCGCGGTAGTACTCCTCGCTCTGTGCCATCGGTGTCCGCAGGTCTGCCTCGCCCGTCATCACCATGGTCGGCGTGGTGACATTGCCGACGTAATGCAGCGGCGATCGCAGCGCGTATTCCATCGGGTCTTCCCACGGGTACTTCCGGAACTGGTGGTACCAGCTCGTCCCGTCGGTGGTGCCGACAAACGAGTGCCAGTTGATGACCGGTCGCATCGAGACCGCCGCACGGAACCGATCGGTGTGCCCCACGATCCAGGCCGTGAGCACACCGCCGCCCGACCCTCCACACACGAACAGGTTGCTCGAATCGATCCACCCCTTGGCGACAGCCGCGTCCACACTGGCCATCAAGTCGTCATAGTCCTTGCCGGGATAACTGTGCTGAATCCCGTTGACGAAGTCCTGGCCGTACCCGGTGGACCCGCGCGGATTGGTCCACAGCACCGCGTACCCGTTGGCCGCGAAGTTCTGATACGCCCAGTTCCAGTTGACCGAATACATGCTCCAGGGTCCACCGTGGATCCACAGCACCATGGGGTATTTCTTGGCTGGATCGAAATTGGCCGGCTTCATCAACCAGCCCTGCACTCTTAATCCATCCGACGACGTGGCCCAGATTTCCTCGACGGGCGCAATCACACGATCGCCCAACACGTCCTTGTTGACGTCAACGAGCACGGTCATCGCCGACGGCTTCGACATGGGAAACGACACCAACGCGCCGGGTGAGGTGACATTGCCCCGAATCGCTGCGGCCATGCCGTTCGTGGCCATCGACACCGACGTCAGCACATGCGCCCCCGTCGTCATCTTCCTGGGCGGTACGCCGAGGTCGGCGGCGACGAAGTACGTGTTTTCCTCGCCGGCTTCCTGCATCGAGTAGAAGACGCCTGACCCATCGGGCGCCCACTCCACGTTGGACGGCGAACTCGGCAATGCGCCCGCCCACGTGCGTTTGCGGCCGCCGGCAGGATCCATGATGAACAGGCTCGCCAGGTGACTGGTGAAGTTCTGCTGGTCATAGCCGGTGTAGGCCACCCAGCGGCCGTCGGGCGAGGCCTGCGGTCCGCTGTCGGGGCCCGCGCGGTCGGTCAGGGTGGTGACCGCCAATGTGTCGAGATTGATCGCGTAGATCTCCGAATCGCCGCGGAGGTACTCGGCATCCGGCTTTCGAATCCCCGAGACAAACATCGTCTTTCCGTCAGCCGACCAGGAGGGGCCGTTGTGACTGAACGCGCCTGTCGTGACTTGTCGCGGCGTTCCACCGACGATGGCGTCGACGGTGAAGACGTGCGTGAATCCCTTGACGGTCGGCCCGCTGCCGTCGGACGCCCAGGACGGACGATCGACCACCACGGCCCCGCGAGCCAGTTGAGCGCCTCGCGGCACCGGTGGCAGGCGAACCGGCAGCACCGGGGTGTCGTCAGGCAGGAAGGCCGTGAAGGCGATCTGGCTGCTGTCGGGAGACCAACGGACGCCGCCGGGTGCGCGTTCGACACGCGTCAGTTGCGACATCTCCCGCGTGTCGGCCCACATGACGTGCAACTGTGTGGACCCCGATCGATTCGAGAAAAACGCGATCCGTTTGCCGTCGGGTGACCACACCGGCGACGCGTCATTCCAGGTGCCATCGGTCAGCTGCCGAAGGCGAGTGCCGTCAACGCCAATGACCCAGAGGTTTGACGCCGACTGATCCTTCATGATGTCGACGAACCCGCGCGAAAACAGCACCGTGGTGCCGTCTGGCGACATCTGCGGATCGGAGACCGACTCCATCTCGAAGAACGTGGACTTGTCGATGTATTTGCCGCCCCGGGCCTGTTCGGCCCTGGGAGCAGACACCACAACGGCGATGACGACTGCGGCGACGACGACTCGGGTGATATGCATGGGACCCTCCGGAAGCGGTGCCGGAGTGTACGTTACTTTGGCCAACGTGGGCCAGCGTCAGCGCACGATGTGTCAACGCGCAATGGCCACCTACCTCGTCACCGGCCCGCACGTGCATCTGGTGGCGCGCGCGGGGTTCGAGCGTGACGCTCAAACAGCTCCAGGAGCATGGGATTCGCCGATGGCACGACCGTGTCGAGGTCGGCGGTGCGGAACGTGAGGGGGCTTCCACTGGCGCCGAACGTGACCATCGGCCCAAAGATGCGCGTCTGTTCGGACGTGTGAACCAGCTCGGGATACGAAAAGGCGACCTCCACCGGCAAAATCGACTGGGACGTGAGGCGGCCGATGGTTGTGGTCACGCCCACTGCCATGGCCTCCAACGCGTGCCGAGGGTGCCGCACACGATAGTTGTCGAGCGTGTGCAGGATCTTGAAGCGACACTGAGTCAGGCCGCGGTCGTCGACGATGTGCACTTTCAGGCCGTTGTTCAAGATCGCCGCGAACCTCGCGAGACGGTCCAGCACATCGCGAGCGGTCCGGCAACTCAGGATCACGTAGCCCGGAATGTCCAGCGCCCCTGGATTAAAGCCCTCGGCCATGTGAAGCCCGAGATCCGCGTCCCCGGTCCTTCGCTCGGCCTCCACCCACAACCGCTCGACGACTCAGTGCAGTGTTCGATGGCCTGAACCGTTACCTCGGGAACTATCTCGGAGAGTTTGTCGGAGAACTGATCCTGAACGCGTTCTTCCTGCTGAGCGGCCGGGCGATGTTGAAGACCGACGCTATCCCTCGGTGGATGGGATGGTTTGGGATCGCCAGTGGAGTCCTCGGCTGGGTTGCCATGTGGCGCAACGTCACCGATGTCGTCGGGCTCGCCGCCGACCTGAACAACATCGTGCTGCCGCTGTGGATGATCGTGTTCGGGATCGGCTTGATACGGTTCACGCCATCTGAACAACCGTCTGCCCTTGTGCGCGGCGAAGTCACGCTGTCGAACGGCCGCGACTCCAGCGACGAGTGACGCGAGCATCGCCGTGCCGAATACGATCCTCTCGACGTAGACGGCTGTCCCGTCGAGCGGATCAATTGTGTCTTCGCGGCCATCGCGCTCACCTTCCGAAGCGGAGGCCGGTCATGACGACGACGTCATTTCGCGTGGCCGAGCCCCGGCCGCCTTCAAGCGGCTTGAAGCCAGCCACATAGTTGCGCGCTTCGATGCGCAGACGCCCCCACCTCTTGGGACTCTCCGGTGGTGTCTGCGCGTGGGCGGGCTGCACGGTTGCTGCGGTGACGACGGCGATGGCGAATGCGAGTCTGGCGAACATGGCTACCTTCCTTCTGAATGGGTGACTACGGGTGAGTGGTTGAGGGTGGTGCGAAGGACGGCGCGGCTGGACATGACGGCCGCGATGGCCACGCCGATGAGCAGCGCGGCGATTCGAAACGTGATTCGGACACCTGCGGCAACGGCATCAGGCGGCGCATCGACGACGCCGGTGGGGCCGACGCCCCACGCAAACACCGCCCCCATCGCCGACGCGCCGGCGATGAGGCCGAGGTTCCGCGTGAGACCGAGCATGCCCGCCGCGACGACGCGGGCACGCGAGTCGATCGAGGTCATCAGGTGCGTGTTGTTGGCCGCCTGAAACACGGCATACGCGGCGGTCATCCCGCCCACCGCGACGAGGTACCCGGACGTCCCCGCGCCGACCGGCAGCACCCCGAGAATCGATGCTGTCGTCGCGAGGCCGATGAGGCCGGTAATCGTCATCCGCTCCGCGCCGTAGCGATCGATCAGGCGGCCGGCCGGTATCCCGGTCAGTGCGGCCACCAGCGGGCCGATCGACAACGCCAGCCCCATGGCGCCGTCGCTCAATTCCAGCGAACGGGAGAGATGAAATGGGCCCACGACGAGCGTGGTCATCATGACCGTCGAGACCAATGCGTTCGCCGCCAGGCCCGCCGTGACCGGGCGCGCGCGCAGCATGCCGGAGTCGAACAAGGGCTGCTGGTCAGCTGCAGAAGGGTGCGCGGGCAGGTGCCGGAACCCGATCAGCATCGCGGCCAGCCCGATGGGCACGTTGATCAGGAAAATCGTCTCCCACCCGAACCGTGCCGCCAACATCCCACCAAGCGAGGGCCCGAGCGTCGTGCCGATGGCCGACATCGTCCCGAGGAGTCCCATCGCTCTGCCGGTGGCCGACGCCGGGACGATGTCGTGAATGAAAGCGAGCGAAAGGGCCGTCATCGCGGCCGCACCCAGGCCCTGGACGGCGCGTGCGACGAGAAGCGCCGGCAACGTCGGGGCGAGGCTGCACGCGAACGACGAGAGCGTGAAGGCCGCCGTGGCGGTCAGCAGCAGCCGGCGGCGTCCGAGTCGGTCGCCGAGCCGGCCGGCGAGCGCGGTGAACGCGGTCAGAGTCAGCAGATACACGAGGACGACCCATCTGACGGACTGAAAGGACGCGTCAAACGCGCGAGCGAGGC
>CAYZLT010000144.1:0-8852 GCA_964479175.1 uncultured Solibacteraceae bacterium
CGGACGATTCACCCGACCTGTTCATCACTGGCGCGGATCTCGCCAACGGCAAGGCAACCACCGAGACCAACACGTTCGCCTCGAAGTTCGCATGGACTCGCACCGAGCTCGTCCAATACACGGTGCAGCCCAAGGGTCAGCCGAAGACGACACTGCAGGGCATCCTGCATTACCCGGCCAACTACGAGCCTGGCAAGAAGTACCCGATGGTCGTGTACCTCTACGAGAAACTGTCGGACGGCATTCACCGCTATCAAAATCCGTCCGAACGCGACTATTACAACGGCACTTCGCTCACACAGAACGGCTACTTCTTCTTCCAGCCGGATATCGTCTTCACGCCGCGTGAACCTGGCGTGTCGGTTGTCGAGTGCGTCTCTGCAGCGGTGAAGAAGGTGGTCGACACCGGCATGGTCGACGGCAGCAAGGTCGGCGTGATGGGCCACTCGTGGGGCGGGTTCGACGCGATGTACCTCTCGACACACTCGAAGATCTTCGCCGCGGCGGTTTCCGGTGCCGGCATTTCGAATCTGATCAGCAATTACGGCAGCCATCACTTCTCATCGGGTATCGCCGAGACCGATCACATCGAGACCGGCCAACAGCGCATGGTCGTTCCGCTGTACGAAGACCTGCAGGCGTATATCCGCAACTCGGCGGTCTTTGGCATCTCGACGATGACGACGCCGATGTTGTTGATGACCGGTGACAACGATGGGACCGTCTACTGGCATCAGTCGGTGGAGTTCTACAACATCGCACGACGCGCAAAGAAGAACGTGGTGATGCTCGTCTACAACGGCGAAGACCACGGCCTGCGCGTGAAGAAGAACCAGGTCGACTATCACCGCCGCATCCGGCAGTGGTTTGATCACTACCTCAAAGGCGCCGCGCCCGAGAAGTGGATCACGGACGGCGTGACGGCGCTGCAGCGCACGGAGCGGTAGGCCGCCTCAGAGTCCGTGCCTGAGTGCGACCGAGGGTTGGATGTGTGACGCACGCTTGGCGGGGAGCCAGGCCGCGTCGAACGGCACCGACGCCCCGCCCCCGATCCGTGTCTCCAGGAAAGGGATCCTGCCACCAGCCGCGGCCACGACGCCCGGCAATTGCCGGAGCGCCTCGTACGTATCGCTCACGGCCTGGATCTGACGCGCGATGTGTGCGCGGCGCTCCTCCGGTGTCGCCGCAGCACCGCTGATGGGGGTGGTGGTCAGCGGCGGTTGCCTGAACGCCAGCACCCGATCCGGGTTGAATCCAAGATCAACAGCCGCGAGCCGCGAAGCGCTACTCACCGCCAGTCCCGACATGTACAGCAACACCACCGTGACGGCGAGTTGCGCCACGAGCATGCCCGTACGCCATCGGCCAGTCCCGATACTGCCGCCACCGACTGCCGAGCCACGCATCAAACCGAGCGGCGAACCGCGCCGCACAACGTCAAAGGGCACCAGTGCGAGGATCAGCACGCCGACGAGCGACACGGCCGCCGCACAGCCCAATGCGCGCAGGTCCGGCGACAACAACTGGCCCCGTGTCATTTCGTCAGGAAGCAACATCACGACGCCACGGGTAAGCACCGGCGTCAGGATCCATCCCAACACGAGCGCCGTGGCGGAGAGAAGCGCGGCGAGTGCAAATGCGCCGTCGGGCTGCACATGTTCACGCAGGGGCGTGACCACAGCACCAGGCAACATCGCCCGTACCTGATCGATCGACGCCTCGCCCGCCAGGCGCGCGAAGTTGAAGTACTGCGGAACCGATGTTCCATTCCCGAACCAGATGTTTGCGCCATCCGGCAGGGAGAATTCCTTCGGCACGATGCCGGCCAGCACGGTCGTGTTCGTGAAGATCATCCCCGGCAGGCGCACCGGTGTGCCGATGAGAGATGGATCTGCGCCGTACCGGGTCCGCCAGAGGTCCTCCCCCATGAGGAAACCTGTGTCGTTACCGGGGTCCACCAGTCGGCCGACGACGGGCACGACTCCAAAGAGTTCGAACCAGCCCTTCGAGACACTGGCAGGTCGAAGTCCCCACGCTTGCACGTCGGCTGCGCCTTCCTCGAGCAACAGTGAAGGCTGCGCGATGAAGCGGCGCTCCAGGAGAGGCGTGCTGCCCATGCGTGTGGTCAGCTCCAACAAGGCCTCCCGCGACAACGATCGACGGACGTCGGTCGGGACAGCGATGTGCACCAGGCGATCAACATTCGCAAAGGGCAACGGCCGAAAGAGCAGGCCATCGAAGACTGAAAACAGCGCCGTGTTGGCAGCCACGGCGAGACCAACGGTCAGAACGGCTGCGGCGGTGGTGGCCCGCTGGCGCTGGAGTGCGCGTACGGCAAGGCGAAGATCAAACAGCATGTCTGAGGTGCTCCCGGTGAAGGGATACACGGAAATCACCGCCGTGTGCTAATTTTTTAGCGGACTGTGCGCCGGGCGGGAACGTCGCCTGCTGAGACAGGACCACCCACGGGCAGGCACCCAAGTCGCTCGACCGGCGACTGGCGGCTGAGGCCCGCCGTCAACGGATGACGCGCAGCGAAGCGGCACGTGCCATTCTCGAAGAGGCGTTGAACAAGCCTGACGAAGACCCAGCGGCTGCGGCGCGGCGGCAATCGATCCTCGCCAGTCGGCGAGACGCAGATGCCGACACGCTCGCGTTCCTTGAGACCGTGGCCGACGACCGGGGCTGGCAGTGACGCGCGGCGACATTGTCGTCGTCGCCGCACGCGGGGCCTACAGGGGAAGGCCACGACCGGCCGTCGTCGTGCAGTCTGATCTCTTCAACGACACACACGCCAGCCTCACGATTTGTCCCATCACGTCGGACATCGTCGATGCCCCACTCTTCAGGGTTGCCCTGCCGCCTGGTACGAGAACGGGACTCGACGTGTCGTCTCAGGTGATGGCGGACAAGATCGTGAGCGTCCCTCGATCGGCCGTGAGCCGCGTGATGGGCCGGTGCGACACCACGGAGGTCGAGGCGGTCGCTGACGCGCTGAGGTCTTGGCTCCAGCTCTGAGTACTCCGCGTGACAGTCGCACTGTGTCTATCATTGAATGCGCAGGACAGCGTTCTATGGCTTTCGACCAGCGTGTCGTGCGGAGCCGCCCTACCTGGCACGCGGTGGCGGTGTGACAGGTCGCAGGCGCGCCAGCGCCTTGGCCAGGTCCCGGCCGTGCGCCACACCCAGACCGGTGTGCGGCGCCCAGCCCGCACCCGGCGGCACGGGCCGACCGCGCGAGACCGGCACCCGACGAAGCGCACGGTGTTTCACCAGCGCGTGCGCATGTTTGTAGAGCGCCGGGGTCAGCAAGCCGATCGGTGCCCCCCGAAGCTGATTGAGTCGCGCCACCAGACCGGCCCACATGGGTGCCGCGGCGGACGTCCCTGCGCCGACGTGCCAGGCCCCGTTGATGTACACGCGATAGGGTGACTTCGGATCCGCATTCGCCGCCACGTCCGGCACCCGTCGGCCCACGTGTGAGGCCTTCCGCGATCGACCCTGCCAGTGCGGCCGCGCGCACAACGCGCTGGTCCCACTGCCCGACGCGCCCGTCTCGTTGCTCCACGCGTATTCGACGATGCGGCCCGCGCGGCGCGCGGCGAGCGACGTCCCACCGCAGGCCACCACCCAGGCACTGGCCGCGGGAAAACACACATGCGGGATATGATCACGGGAATCGGCGAGCGCCCCGGTATCACCAGAGGCGCAACAGACAGTGACCCCCATCAACGCGGCCTCCATCAGCAACTCGTCGAAGAGCCGGAGCGTGCGCCGGCTCCAGTGCATCTCGTTGCGGCCCCAACTGATGGACAAGACCGACGGCTTCCACTTCTGGTCGTGCACGGCGTGGGCGACGGCAGCCACAAACCCGCGCTCGGTGTTGGGTGCGAAATACACGACGATGTGGGCACCCGGCACGAGCGCACCCACCGTCTGAATGTCGCCACCCACCTCGCCGTCCATTTGCGCCGAGCGGCCCGTCGGGTCGTTGTGCGCGCCGAGCACCGAGACCGCTGTGAAACGCGGCTGCGGCAGTTTCAGTCCTTTGAAATACGCGCGCAAATCACTTTCACGGTACCCGCCGCCCAGTGCGATGACGCCGACCGTCTGTCCCTGTCCATCGGCCTCCGGGTAGGCATACCAGTCGGCCAACTCCGGCGCCGTGAAGGCGCGGTCGACTGTGCGCTTGGTTTCCCTTGCCAGCGGGAAGGCATCGTGCCGGGTCATCGGGCACTGATCGAAACCGAAGACGTCGACCACCATCGGGCTCAGCGCGGCTGGCAGTCGAAGTGCCCCCACACGGCTCATCCACGTGGCACCACCGCCGCTGTAGCGCACCACGTTCGCCCGGAACAGCGCCGCCAGCGCCAAGGTCGGCCCGCGGACGTCCACGGCCCGGCGGGCCGGATCGCGGCGAAGCACCTTCAGCCCTTCGTTGCGCGCCCATCGATCGACCAGCGCGATGTCGCGGGGATCCGCACCAAACCGCTGCTGGAAGGCCTTGCGGCTCAGCGGCGCCTGCACGCCTTCCACCACGTCCGTGACCAGCCTCGCTGAATGCGGCCGGCACGGACGAAGCCGTAACGTCAGCGTGAGCGGCGTGCGACAGGCCGGCATGGGTTCGCACGCCAGCCCGGTCAGGCGAGGCATCCGGCTGTGGGCGAGCGGCACAGAGCGATTGACCATGATAGAGTCCCCGCGCACTATAACCCGACACAAGGAGGCACCATGGCAAAGGCAGCAAAGAAGGCCGCAGCGAAACCCTCGGCGGCGGCAAGCAAGGCCGTCAAGAAGACGATGTCCGACGTGAAGAAGGCGCAGAAGAACCTGGACCTCAAGATGCAGAAGCACCATCAGGTCGTCAGCGCCATGTTCTTCTTCGGCTGATGGCGCACTCGGTGCGACTCCGCAGGGCGCATGCCCTGCAGATCACCTGGCAGCAAGGCCGACTCACCTTCGAGAACTACCTCTCTCGGACGGTGGTGTCGGCCGAGCCGCTGACGTTGTCCATCCTGAATTTTTTCTCTGATTGGCAGGCGCCCGATGCCCTCCTGCCTCACCTGCCTGAATACCGGCCCGCCAGTGTGCGTCGCGCACTGGTCGACCTGACCCGCCATACGCTGCTGCTTCGAGAGGGGTCCCGGGAAGCCGCGCGCGACCACCAGCTGGCCGAGGCATGGGAATATTGGCTGCCTCAGGCGTCGTTCCACTTCGCGACCAAGGACACCACGTTTGCCGCGCCTCGCGCGTGGACGCGCATCGCCAAGCAGTTCCTTCGCGAATCACCGCAGCCGGACATCTTCAAGACCTATCCACGCGCGCGCCAGCGCACACTCCCCCCCCTGCCGCCGGGTGACGATGAATTCCGGCGGGTGTTGCTGGGACGGAAGACTCATCGTGACTTCGCCGGTGCGCCCGTGACGCTGGAGCACGTCAGTGCACTGCTGCAATACACCTGGGGTGCGATGGGCGACATCCAGTCTCCGCGGTTTGGCCGGCTGCTGCACAAGACCAGTCCGTCTGGTGGCGCGCGCCATCCGGGCGAGGTGTACCTGGTGGCCAACGATGTGGCGGGCTTAGCGGCGGGCGTCTATCACTTCAATGTGCGGGACACGACGCTTGCGCTGATCCGCCGCGGCAACTTTCGCGCCCGTGTGCTCCACGACACGGTGGGCCAGGCGCATGTGGGCACGGCGGCCGCGTTGTTCGTGATGACGGCCTGCTTCCCGCGGTCGCAGTGGAAGTACCGAACGCCGCGCGCCTATCGCGTGGTGACGCTCGACCAGGGCCACTTGGGTCAGACCTTCTGCTTGGTGGCGACCTGGCTTGGCCTGGCGCCGTTCACCACCGCGGCGTTGCGCGATTCGTCGCTCGAACAGCTGCTCGGTATCGACGGCATCACCGAATCGGTGATGTACCTGGCAGGCGTGGGGATGCCATGCGTGCCCGAAGGTCGGCCACGCGGGGGGCGTCGGCGTCGGCCGTCGCCCACCAGGTGAGGAGCCGATCGAAGTGTGGGCGCGCGGCGGCACCGTCGCCGCTGTCGTCGAGCAGCACGGCCAGTGCATGACGCGACTCGACGGCGCGCCAGACGCCGGGGCTGTCCACCGCATCGGTGCGCTCGGAGGCGCGTCTGAGTACCTCCTCGTACGCGTGAATCGCATCGGGGATACGGCCGGCGGCCGCATACGCACGCGCCTGGGTCTCTCGCGCCAGCACTGACGGCTCCAGAGAAAACGCCTCGTCGGCGGAGACGGTCGCGGCCGCGTGGTCCCCGCGCGCCAGCGCGATCTCCGCGTCGAGCAGGCGCCGCAGCGCCTGATCGGGTGCCACAGATTTCGCGGCCGCCGCCAGCGCCGCCACCAGCGTCGTCGCCTGCGCGTGCTGCCCGGCCCGCGCCAGCGTGCGCCCGGAGAGATAGAGGACCGTGACCTCGCGGCGCCCGCTGAACCGCCCGGCGAGTTGTGTCGCTGTCTCGCGGTCGCCGCGCACGAGCGCGAGTTCAGCCGCCGCGGTGGCCGCACGGCTGGCGGCGGCGATGTTGCCGCGCCGTTCGGCGGCGCGCAGTGCAGCCTCAATCCCCGTCGCGGCATCGGACAGCCGGCCCCGCGCGCGCGCCAGATCGAACCGGCCCAGCCACCCCTCCACTTCGGCGTCGCCCCCAAGCGCGACGATCCCGTCGTAGGTGCGGCCGGCCTCGTCGAATCGCTCCAGGAGCAGCTCCGCGCGCCCGGCCACAAACATCGCGGCAAATGGTGCAGTACCGTTGGCGCGAAGCGCGTTGGCTCCCGCCAGCGCCTCGTCGACCCTGCCCGCCAGCAGTTGCAGCCTGGCGAGAATCGCCTGCGCCAACAGCGACGATTGAATCGCCAGCCCGGCACGCGCATCCGCAATGGCGTTCTCGAAGTCGAAGAGGAACCCGCGGCAATTCGCCAGGGCGACCGCTGGCGCTGGATCAAGCGGGCGCAACTGCCGCAACACCTGCAGGTGATCACACGCCACCTCGTAGTTGCGCGTGATGAGGTTGTAGTCGGCCAGGATCTTGTGTCGCTCCGACTCCTGCACCCGATCCACGAGCGCCGCGGCCTCGCCCAGGTGGACCTCGGCCTGCACCATGTCCTGGATGTTGGTGTAGGCGATCCCAAGCGCATCGTGCGCCATCGCAAATGCCGGGTCGATCTCCAGCGCCTTTTGATACAGCACCATCGCCCCGGCCGGATCGCCGGCGCGTGCCCGTTTGAGGCCCTGCGTATAAAACTGCAGCGCTTCGAGCGACCGTGAGGAGACGTCGGCCAGCGGCGCCGACGTGGCCTGGACCGACGCATCCGCTTCGCCGATGTCCGTGCGGAGTTCCCGTGCGATCGCATCCAGGCGCTCTGGCAGATCCGCCGGATTGCGGAACGTCGCGCTGGCAGACCCACGCACGGTCCCGCCGGCATCCATCGCCGTGACCACGAGCACGAAGGCGTCCCCCAGCTTCGACACCGTCGTCGTGACCAGTGCATCCACGCCTTCGCGCGCGATGATCTCGCGGCCCACCGCCTCGTCCACCGGCGTCGCTGGATCGCGCTGCATCAAACGCAGCGTGTACGCCACCCGGGTACGCGGATAAATGTTCAGGAAGCGGGACTGACTGAGCGAGGTGGTCAGCAGTTCCACCAGGGTGTCGTCGAAGGTGGCATCCCCCGTGCGGTTGGTCGCGTCGCCCACCAGCACGGAAAGTGAGGGTGCCAGTGTACCCGTCGGCGCCGTGCCGCCCGACAGCGTCCACGCCGCGCCCGCGGCCAGCATCGTCGTGGCCAGCACGGCCAAGAGGCGCCAGTGCCCGCGTCGAGGCACAGCGGAGAACACCGCCGCGGTCGTGGTCGTCGTCGTCGTCGCGGCGTCGAGCGCCGCGGCCATCTCACCGATCGTCTGGAAACGTCGCGCGGGTTCCTTGGAGAGCGCACGCAGGATGACCCGCTCGAGCGTCATCGGTATCTCAGGCGTCACGGCGCTCGGCACCTCAGGATCGTGATTGAGGATGCGATCGGCCAGCATCAGCGCATTGGCGGCGTGGAAGGGGCGCTTCCCCGTGCTCAGCTCGTACAACACGGCGCCGAACGCCCAGATATCCGCGCGCGCGTCCACGGCGCCGCCGGCAATTTGCTCCGGCGCCATGTACGGCAACGTCCCACTCGCCACCCCCGCCTCGAGATTGGTCGCGGTCGCCGCGTCAGGCAGCGCCTGCACGGTCGCAATGCCGAAGTCGACGATCTTGAGCTGGCCGCCCACCGTCACCATGAGATTGGCCGGCTTCAAGTCGCGGTGTACCAATCCGCGCCCGTGCGCCTCCTGCAGGCCGGCGGCGATCTGCCGCGCGTAGTCCAGCACGCGGCTGTGGGGCAGCGGGCCTTGGGCCACCCGGTCGGCCAGCGACTCGCCGTCAATCAATTCCATGACGACACAGCTGATGCCGTCGACGTCCACCAGGTCGTGAATAGTCGCGATGTTGGGGTGATTGAGCGTGGAGAGCGCGTGCGCCTCGCGCCGCATCTGATCCTGCCGCGATCCGTCGGCGTCAGGCGCAAGCACCTTGATCGCCACATCGCGCTTGAGATGTTCGTCGTGCGCGCGATACACCTCGCCCATGCCACCCGCGCCGAGTCGGGCGATCACGCGAAAACGTCCCAATGTCCGCCCCACCAGCGGTCCGGTCACGCCCGCATTATCGCCTTTCTGCAATCCCACGGACGGCCGATTCGATCACGCGGGCAGCACGGAGCCGACGGGCACGCGGGCCACGGCAGGTGGACAAGACGACCCTCGCGCTGTCGCTACTGGGGCCGAAGGCAACGGCCAAACATCCG
>CAYZLT010000145.1:0-3121 GCA_964479175.1 uncultured Solibacteraceae bacterium
AACGCTGAAAGCATCTAAGCGTGAAACCCTCCACAAGATGAGATCTCCCTAGACGCAAGTCTCTAAAGGCTCCTGGAAGATTACCAGGTCGATAGGTCGGGTGTGGACGCACAGTGATGTGTGAAGCTTACCGATACTAATCAGCCGTGAGGCTTGTCTATTGATTCTTTTTTACCCCTTAGTGGTGATGAAAGAACTGCCGTTTGCAGGGTATTTCCGCCGTCGCTCGCGTTCCGCGAGTTGTGGCGGACCCGCCGAAGCGTGAAAACGCGAAGGCGGGCAGGTTGTCAAATCGTCTTGCATGAGGGGCGCCTTCGGGCGACCACCATGCAGTGCCGACGGGCGTATGTCCCGTCGCCACGTTGTTTAGTAGCGGAACGCCCTTGACAGGTCATGGTATCGGTCAAAGTGCAGTTACCATGAGCTGTCAAGGGGTTCCGCTGTGTAATTGGAGCGACGCTTAACCGCTCCATCGTTTTAGCAAGTCAAGTTTCCCGGTGGTCATAGGAGTTGGGTCACACCCGTTCCCATTCCGAACACGGAAGTTAAGCCGACTACCGCCGATGGTACTGCATGGGTAACTGTGTGGGAGAGTAGGTCGCTGCCGGGATTATTCTCAAGGGCTCGAAGCTCACGCTTCGAGCCCTTTTTTTTCGTACGCCGTCCGGTCGTGTTAGGCTCGCCCCACCCAGGAGCGCCATCATGAACCGAACCGCACTTCCCGCCGCGGCAGCACTGCTGCTGTCGAGTCTCACCCTCCTCGCCCAGGCGCCTGTCGCGCAGGTCGCCCCGGTCAATGACGGACCGAACCCCTACGTCACCGAAACCGGATGGGCAAAAATGCCGGCCGGTCGGACGTGGGGCGCGACCAGCGCGGTCGATATTGATCCAGATGGCGTCTCTGTCTGGGTCGCGGAGCGCTGCGGCGCCAACACCTGCTGGGATGCGGCCGCCGGCAAACCCTCCACCCTCGATATCGTCCTCAAATTTGACGGTAACGGGAATCTGGTTCGGAGTTTTGGCAACGGCCTGTTCGTGTTTCCCCACGGCATCCACGTGGATCGCCAGGGCAATGTCTGGGTCACCGATGGCCAGGACAACTTTCCGCGACGTGCCCGTGGCGCGGCGGCCGACGCGCCGTTACCCCCGATGCCGGCAACGGTCATCGGCCATCAGGTCTACAAATTCAGTCCCGAAGGAAAGTTGCTGCTCACGCTGGGCAAGCCCGGCGGCAATCGCCCTGGAGAACCTGCCAACCCATCGTCGTTTTACCAACCGAACGATGTCATCACGAATGCGGCTGGGGAGATTTTTGTGGCCGAAGGGCATGGATCGACCCACGCGCGGATCTCGAAGTTTGACCGCACGGGGAAGTTCATCAAGGCCTGGGGCACTCGAGGCACCGGTCCAGGCGAAATGGACCAGCCGCACGCGCTGGCTTTCGACTCAAGGGGACGGCTGGTGGTGGCGGACCGCTCAAACAACCGGCTCCAGATCTTCGACCAGGACGGCAATTTGCTCGAGCACGGCTACCAGCAGTTCAGCCGCCTGAGCGGGATCTGGATCGACGCCCAGGATGTGTTGTACGGGACGGACTCGGAATCGGGCTCCGTTGCGCCAACCCGTAAGGACTGGAAGCGGGGGATCCGGATTGGAAGTCTCCGGGAGGGTCCAGACGCGAAAATCACAGCATTTATCCCCGATCCAGCGGAGGCGCCTCCCAGCACCAGCGCCGCGGAAGGCATCGCCGTTGACAGCGGTGGCCGGATCTATGGCGCCGAGGTCGGACCGCGGGCCCTGAAACGGTACGTAAAAAAAGTAGTAGAATTCGCGCTTCCAAGGAGCGAGTGATGTCTGTCACGCGTCGAGAACTGTTTTCACGGTTGAGGTTCGGAGGTTCTGACACCCCAGATTTCGCAGACGGGCTGGCGCTTTCAGCGCGCGGGCTTGAGGATGACACCTTTGGTCAGGCGGGACGGGCGGCCGCACCGGGGATCAAGCTGAGCTCCAACGAAAATCCCGTGGGGCCCGGTCGCGCGGTGCTGGATGCCATCACAGGCCGATATGGCGTGACCGCGCGATATCCGTTCAACGTCACACCTGGCGACGCCCAGTTGATCGAGACGATCGCTGGTCAGCACAAGGTGAAGCCGGAGAACGTGATCCTCGGCGCCGGCTCGCAGGAAATCCTGAAGGTGGCGGTCTGGGGGTACACCAACCCCGCGCGGCACTTGGTGACCGCGACACCGACATTTGAAAATGCCACCGGCACGGCGAGGCGCATGGGCCATCCGGTCATCGAAATCAAGGTCGACAGCCAGTTCCGGCTCGACCTTGAAGCGATGGTCGCGGTTTCACGTGGCGCCGGCCTCATTTTCATCAACAACCCGAACAACCCGACGGCGACCGTGCACAGCGCTGCGGCGATCACGGACTTCGTCGAACGAGTCCGCCGCATCTCCCCAGACTCGGTCATCCTCATCGACGAGGCCTACCACGAGTACGTGACCGATCCGGCGTATTCGACTGCAGTACCGCTGGCAATGGCCACGCCCAATGTTTTTGTCGCCAGGACATTCTCCAAGGCGTACGGGATGGCCGGCATGCGCATTGGTTACGCCATCGGTCAGAAGGACACGGTACGGCCGCTGTCCAGACTTGCGCTGCCCTTCAACATCAGTGTGCTCGGATCCGCTGCGGCGATCACCGCGCTCAACGATCCCACACACATGGCGGCCGAGCGTGATCGCAACACGCAGGCGCGCGCGTTCACCCAGAAGGCACTCGAGGAACTCGGCTGCAAGTGCACGGTGTCGCAGACGAACTTCCTGTTTATGGATGTCGGCCGCACGGCCGCGGCATTCCGGACGGCCTGCGGTGCCCAGGGCATTCAGGTCGGACGCGACTTCCCGCCGTTTGAGGGCAGTCATGCCCGGATTTCAATCGGCACCATGGACGAAATGCAGAAAGCGGTCGCGGTGTTCCGTGACGTGTTGCGCCCGGCCACTGCCGGCGGCGGGGAGGCGTAATGGTGACGCGAAGAGATTTTGTTCGAACGGTGGGCGTGGGCGCCGCGGGGGCGCTGGGCACGTCGTGGATCGGGGCCCGTGGGCGTGAAGAC
>CAYZLT010000145.1:3131-8798 GCA_964479175.1 uncultured Solibacteraceae bacterium
GGCGTCGAGCTGGAAGACAAGTCCGAGCGCGCGGGCCAGACCGGCCTGCACGCCGCCGAGCTTCAGGGCGCCGTCATCCCGCTGTCGAGCAACGAAAATCCGCTCGGGGCAAGTCAGGCCGTGCTTGATGCCATCACGCGCGCGTTTGGTCCATCTGGAGCCACGCCCGGCCGGTATTCGAGCGCGACCGCGGAACTTCGCGACGTGCTCGCCAAGTCACTCGGGGTGCAGCCGGCCAACCTCAGCCTTGGCTGTGGCTCAACGCAGATTCTGCGCACGGCCACCCACGTCTTCACCGCGCGCGACAAGGCGCTGGTGGGAACCATTCCGACCTACGAGGAGTGCGCGGGTTACGCCGACATGCTCGGCCACCCGGTGAGGCCCGTGTCTCTTGATCGCGACTTCCGGATGGATCTTGATCGGATGGTCGATGCGTCGCGTGGCGCCGGCCTGGTGTTTTACTGCAACCCCAACAATCCGGTGGCGACGTACGTTGGGGCGAGGGAGACCAAGGATTTTATTGCGCGCGTCCATCGACTGTCGCCGGAGACCACCATCCTCGTGGATGAGGCGTACTTCGAGTACGTCACTCATCCCGATCACCAGTCCATGATTCCGCTGGCCATCGAAGACCCCCGTATCGTGGTGGCCCGTACGTTCTCGAAGGCCTATGGCATC
The DNA here is from genome assembly GCA_964479175.1 of uncultured Solibacteraceae bacterium. Taxonomy (GTDB): domain Bacteria; phylum Acidobacteriota; class Vicinamibacteria; order Vicinamibacterales; family SCN-69-37; genus SYFT01. The sequence continues at coordinate 3,810 of CAYZLT010000145.1, forward strand.
GCCGGACTCCGGCTCGGCTATGCGATTGGTCACCCGGACGCGCTGCGCAAAATGAACAACTGGGACAACGCGTCAGGCACCAGTTCGCTGAATGTCCTCGCCCTGCACGCCGGAATTGCGGCCATCAATCAGGGCCCGGCGTTTATCGACGCCGAGCGGGCCAGGAACAAAGCCGCGCGTGATTTCACCGTCAAGTGGTTTGCCGATCGCGGCATGAAGTCGACCGAGTCCCACACAAACTTCATCTTCACCAATATCGGCGTGCCGGCGCGTGGATTCAGGGACGGGTGCGCAAAACAGGGTGTGCGCGTTGGTCGCGACTTCCCACCCTTTGAGCAGGGCTGGTGCCGCATCTCCATCGGCACGATGGAAGAGATGCAGCGCGCGACGGCCATTTTCGGCGACGTGCTCGGCAAGAAAAGCGTCGCGGCCGCCTGATATTCAATGGGCCATTAAGCAATGAGGCATTGCCTCATTGCCTCATTTCTTAATGGGCCAGACGACGCCCTGGTCGCGCGGGACCTGGGTCACCCCTTTGAACGTGAATTTCTGCAGGCGGCGACCTTCGTAGGTTTCCGTTGTGAAGATGTTGCCCGCCGAGTCGGTCACGATGCTGTGGACCGCGAAGAACTGCCCCGGTTGACGACCGCCATCCCCAAACGCTGAGACAATTTCGAGCGTGTCGCGATTGAGAATGTAGACGCGTTCATTTTTGCCGTCGGCGACGTACAGATACTTCTGCTGTGGATCTTTCGAGAACGCCACGTCCCACACCGCGCCGTCGCCCAGCGTGCGTTTCGCGATGAACGTCTCCTTCACAAACTTGCCTTCACGCGTGAAGACCTGAATGCGATTGTTGGGGCGGTCGCAGACGTAGAGCAGTCCATCGACTGACAGGTCTGAGCAGTGCACCGGGGTGCGGAACTGCTGCACGGGCGGCAGGTCGGGGTTGTACGGATCGAGATTCGTATCGTCAGGCTTATTGCCGTAGGCGCCCCAGTACCGCTTGAAGGCACCGGTGTCCGCATCGAGCACGACCACACGTTTGTTGAGGTACCCGTCGGCGAGGTAGGCCTCATTGGCTTTGGAGTCGACGAAAATTTTTGCGACGCGTCCAAAATTCACCGTGTCGTTGCTGCCGCCAGTTTTTCCGGAGGCTCCGTACTGGGCGATGAACTTGCCCTCCTGCGTGAACTTCAGGACGTGTGCGTCGTTGGTGCCGTTGCCGCCGATCCAGACGATGCCTTTGTGGTCAACAAAGATGCCGTGGTTGGACTGGGGCCATTCGTAGCCTTCCCCAGGGCCGCCCCAGGCGCTGATCAGGTTGCCCTGCTGATCAAACTGGAGGATGGGTGGGGCTCGACGGCAGCAGGCGGCGGTCGGCGGATTCTCATCAGCAGCGGCTTCGGCGGCAGACAATGTGTCGGGTCGATGGACAACCCAGATGTGGTTCTCCGCGTCCACGGCCACGCCGATCGCCATCCCCATCAGCATCCCGTTGGGCAGCGGTTTCGGGAATGCCGGGTCCACTTCAAACCGTGGCGCTTCGACGGTGGCGGTCGCCTGGTCGGCGGCACTGGCGCGTTGGATGAGTCGCTCGGCGGTGATGAGGCTGACAAGTCCGAGGACAAACACGCCGGCAACAATTTTCGGTCGAGTGATCATGTGCGTTACCTCACCACGAACTTCTGGACCCGTTTGCCCTGAAGGGCCTCACCGGTCACGACGTGGCCTTTGGAGTCGACGGCCACCGAGCCCACCGCGTAGAAGTGTCCTGGCCATCGACCACCGGTGCCGATGCGGCCGACCTCCGCGAGCGTCTCCCGACGAAGCACGTGCACCGTCTGTTCGGTGCCGTTCGCCACAAAGACATGCTGCTGCCCGGCGTCATTCGAGAACGCGATGTCCCACACCGAGCCGGCGCCCCTGGTTGATGCCGAGACGATGGCCTCGCGGACAAACGTGCCGTCCTTCTTGAAGACCTGTATGCGATTGTTGTCCCGATCGCAGACGTACACCTCGCCTGCCCGGCTCACCGACACACACGCCACCGCCTTGAACGGCGTCGACCCCGAGGCCACCCAATGCCGTTTGTAGGCACCCGAGGTGGCGTCGAAGACGACGATGCGATGGTTGCCCGTATCGGCGACGTAGGCTTCGTTGGCCGCAGAATCGACGTCGATGGCCGCCGGCTTCAGGAGTCCGACCTTGCTGGTGGCGTCACCCGGGGCGCCGGCCTTGCCGATCTGCATCACGAACTTTCCCTCGCGGGTGAACTTCAGGACGTGTGCATCTTCAGGTGGGGGAGGCGTCGTCGCTGCTGCAGCGCCGGTACGAGCGGGCGGCGCGGGTGGCAGTCCCTGCGCGGTGATCCAGACGTGACCCGTGGCATCAACGGCGATGCCGCCGATGTTGCGCGGCCAGTCGTAGCCGGGCCCTGGGCCACCCCAATTGGCGGCGAGTCGGCCGTCGGCCTCAAAGGCGAGAATGTGTGGAGCGGAGGCACAGCAGTACTCCGCACCTTTGGGTGTGGCGTCCAGACCGTTTTCCGTCCCGGTGAGCAGCGAGGCCAGACCTCGGTGGGCGACCCACACGCGGTCACCCGCGTCGACCGCCACTCCGGTGACCGAGCCGAGAATCCAGTGGTTGGGCAGGGGCTGCGGCCAGAGTGGGTCGACGCCCCACTGCGGTGGCGCCTGCGCGATCCCCGTTATCGCAGCGGCGCACACGAATACACACACGGACAGCTGTCGGCGCATCACATCACCCCGTCTGTTTCTAAATCGGGCGCCAGTATACTACCGGCGTGAAAATGGTGGCGGCCGCGGTGGGCTTCGCAATCGTCGGCCTGTTTGCCTCCGCCGTCGTGCGCGGCCACGAAATTCCCGCCGACGTGACGATCCGCGCCTTCGTCAAGCCTGAGGCCACCGTCATGCGGATGCTGGTGCGGGCCCCACTCAGTACATTCCGCGACGTCATCATTCCCACCCGCGCCGGCGTCTTCCTCGACCTGCCGGCCGCCGAGGCCGCCGTCCGCATTGGTGCGGACCTCTGGGTGGCTGGTGGCGTCCGGATGTTGGAAGACGGGCGCGACCTCGGCCGCGGCCAACTGGTGGCCACGCGCATCTCGCTGCCGTCAGATAGCTCGTTTGACTCGTGGGACCGCGCGTACGCCCATGTGACCAGTGGCCCGATCGATCCGGGCACTGAGCTGGTCGAGACGCATGCGCTCGTCGATGTGTTGCTGGAGTTTCCCATCACCTCCGACCGCGCGCGATTTGCCGTCGAGACGGAGTTTGCCCGGCTGGGCTTGCGCACCCAGACGGTCATGCAGTTCCTGCCGCCCGACACACCGCCGCGGGTCTTCCAGTTCATGGGGGAGCCCGGGCGCATCGAGCTCGACCCCAGCTGGACCGAGGCCGCGCGTCGATTTGTACTCTCAGGTATCGCGCACATTCTCATCGGCATCGACCACCTGCTGTTTCTGCTGTGCCTAGTGCTCCTGTTCCGGCGGTTCCGTGCCCTGCTCCTGGTGGTGACGGCGTTCACCGTGGCGCATTCGGTGACGCTGATCGCGGCCGCGTCCGGATGGGTGCCGGACGGTCAGTGGTTCGCCCCCTTCGTGGAAACCCTCATTGCGGCCTCCATCATCTGGATGGCCCTTGAGAACATCGTCGGCGTCAGCAGCCTCCGCCGCCGGTGGGTGCTCACGGCGCTGTTTGGTCTGGTGCACGGATTCGGGTTTGCGTTTGTGCTTGGAGACTCGCTGCAGTTTGGCGGGGAGTACGTGGTGACGTCGCTGATTGCCTTTAACGTCGGCGTGGAACTCGGGCAGATTGGTGTGTTGCTCGTGCTGCTGCCCGCGCTCTGGGCGCTCTTCCGCTACGTGGTCGCGGAACGGATGGGCATCATCGTGATCTCAGCGGTCGTCGCGCATCAGGCCTGGCACTGGATGACCGAGCGTGGCGCCGACCTGCTCACGCACGACCTGCCCGCCGTCACTGCCACGTTTGCCCTTCGTGCAGCCATCGTGATCTGGGTTATTGGCGGACTGCTGTGGTTCGCGCAGCGACGTCGGGTGTCTTTTTCCGCTCGAAGCAATGCAGAAAAAGACACCCGACGTCTTTGACCGTATCAGCGAGGCAGCCGCAGCGCGACGAGCGCCGCATTGGTGCCGGCACCGGTGGCGTAGACGATGTATTGACGACCCTTGTGCATGAAGGTCATCGGGACCGCGCTGGTCTTGGTCGGAATGGGCAGCGCGGCGATCTGTTTGCCGGTGGCCTTGTCGACGGCAAACAGGGCCGGGTCGGCTCCGGGTGCGCCACCGCTGCGTCCCGTGCCGTAGATCATGAGTGACTTGGTCGTGATGACCTGCGCTTGTCCGCGACTGCCCTGCGGCAGCAGCGTCACACCCTCGAAGAGTTTGGCGTCCGCTGAGTTGGCCTGGTTGGCGGGAACGGTGGGAAGGTACGTGCCGCCGTTGCTGATCCACCAGGCCTTGCCGCCGGTGTTCATGTTGTAGGCCATGATGCCGCCCAGTTCCTGCGGCTTCAGGATGGAGATGCCCGCAATGGTTGAGGTGCCTGGCGTCGGCGCCGCGGCGGGGGCTGCTGCCGCACCACGTCCTCCAGCACCGGCGCGCCCTGCGGCGCCCCCCCGCCCACCACCTCGCGCGGGGGCGACGTATCCAGGGGGAGGAGCCGGCGCTCCGATCTGGCCGCAGCTGTCACGCGGACCCGCACCGCTGGCCTGCGTGTAATCGTGTTCGGAGCATGGGTCCTTGCCGACCTCAATCGTGCTCAGGCCCGACTGGGACGCCACGTACAGCATGCCCGTCTCCGGGTCGACGGCCGAGCCGCCATCGATGTTGACGCCGCCGGCCGCGCCGGGCGCGTACCAGGAACACGTGTAGCCCGACTTCGAGGTGCCATCAATCGGCGAGGCCGGAATGTAGTACGGCCCCATCCGGCACAACCTGGCCAAGCC
>CAYZLT010000146.1:0-8794 GCA_964479175.1 uncultured Solibacteraceae bacterium
CCCTGCGTGGGGTGCAGGGCTTTTTTGCCGGCTACGGCATGTTGGCCCTCACGATGGCCGCCGAGTCGGCCCCGGAAGCGCAGATGGCGCGCGCGATCGGCTGGGTGCAGACGGCGCAGCGCCTGGGACCGGCGCTGGGGCCGGTCATCGGCGGGGCTTTGGCGCAAATGGTCGGCTTGCGGATGGCGTTTATCGGGGCAGCCGTCATGTTCTTCGGGGCGTTTCTGCTCGTCATGATTGGTTACCGCGAAGGGCACGAACGTCGAGTGCAGCGCGACGATCCGCCACGGACCCAGGCGACGTTTCGCCAGTTGCTGACGGTGCGACATTTCGCGATTTTTTTGGGCACCATCTTCGCGCTGCAAATGGTGGATCGCAGTTTTGGTCCCGTGTTGCCGCTCTACCTGCGCGAGGTCGGCGTGGCGCCCACGCAGGTGCCGGTGTTGGCCGGGCTGATCTTCACGGTGGCCGCCGGATCAGGGGCGGTGGGGAACCAACTCTGCAATTGGCTGCTGCGGCACGTGACCGGCCAACAGCTCATCATGGCCGGCGCCGGCATCGCAGGCGTCTCCACCGTCGTCTTCAGCGTTGGTCCCTCGGCGCCGTGGCTCGTGGCGGCCGCCGCGCCGTTTGGCGCAGGATTGGGCGTGGCCTTCACAACCGTGTATACGATGGCAGGGCAGCGGGTACCGGCCGAATCCCGAGGCGTCGCGTTCGGGTATCTGACGACGGCCTCCTTGTCGGGACTCGCGATCAGCCCGGTGGTGTCGGGGCTGCTTGGAGCGGTGACGATGCGGGGCGTGTTTGTGGCGGATGCGCTGGGACTGGGAGTGGTGGTGTGGATGATTCGGCGGAGGATGCGGTGAGCGGCCCCCAACGGCTGCAGGTGGATCCGGCGACGTGTACGGCTGATGATCTTGCGGTGGCTGCCCAGTGGCTGACCAGCGGCGGGATCGTGGCGTTTCCCACCGACACGCTCTACGGGCTGGCGGTGAATGTGCGCGATGGGGCCGCCGTCCGTCGCCTCTTTGACCTCAAGGGCCGGTCCGCCCGCGCGGCGATCCCGTTGATTGCCTCGTCGACCGCGCAGGTGGTGGCCGCAACAGGGGCGTTGACCGCCCGCGAGGCCATCCTGGCGTCGACGTTCTGGCCGGGGCCACTGTCGGTGGTGCGGGATGCGCCGGCCTGGATGTCGGCCGAGGTCCACGGGGGCCATCGCACGATCGCGATCCGGGTGCCGAATCATCGCGTCGCGCGGAGTCTGGCGGAGGCGTTTGGCGGCCTCATTGCGGCGACGAGCGCCAATCGGTCCGGGGAACCACCCGCGGCGGCTGCTCACGACCTCGGTGTGATTGCCGACGATCCTCGCGTGCTGGTGATTGATGGCGGTCGCACCCAGGGCGGCGCTGCGTCCACGCTGGTCGATGTGCGGGGATCACAGCCGGTTTGTCTTCGTGAGGGCGCCGTCGCCTGGGACCGCGTGTTAAACTCGCTGCATCCATGACTGTACGCCGGAGCACGACGAGGAAGCCCAACGTCGAGCGTGCGGCGCTGCTCACACTGATTACGCGTGCCAATCGAGCGTCCGATCCTGAGACGGCGCTCGATGAGTTGGCGGGACTGGTGACGGCGGCCGGCGCCCAGGTCGTGCTGCGTGCCATGCAGGAGCGCGCGACGCCGGATCCTGCAACGGTCTTCGGCAAGGGCAAAGCCGAGGAGATTGCCGAGGCGTGTCGCCAGGCCGAGGTCGACGTGGTCGTCATCGATCACACATTGTCGCCCGCGCAGGCGCGCAACCTCGAGCGGGTGTTCGGGCGCCGCGTGATCGATCGCACCGAGCTCATCCTCGACATCTTCGCCATGCGTGCGCGCACGCGGGAAGGCAAGCTGCAGGTCGAACTCGCGCAGTTGCAGTACCTGCTGCCACGACTGGTGGGGTCGAGCGAAGCGCTCTCGCGACTTGGCGGCGGCATCGGTACACGTGGCCCTGGCGAAACCAAACTCGAAACCGATCGTCGGCGCATCCGGCATCGCATCTCAGTCCTCAAGCGCGACATCGCCGAGGTCAGTGGCCGCCGCGGCTACCTGCGCACCCGTCGGAAACGTGGGGACGTCCCGACGGTGGCGTTGGTGGGGTACACCAACGCGGGCAAATCGAGCTTGTTTAATCTCCTGACCGGTGACGACGCCGTGGTCTCCGATGCCTTGTTCGTCACGCTCGATCCACTCGTGCGCCGCATGCGACTGCCCGATGCGCGTCACATCATGATTGCCGACACGGTCGGATTCATCGATCGGCTGCCACATTCGCTGGTCGCGGCGTTCCGCGCCACGCTGGAAGAAGTCATTGACGCCGATCTGCTGCTGCACGTGGTGGACGTCTCTGCCGACGATCGTGATCGGCGCGACAAGGCGGTTCGCGAGGTCCTGACGGAAATTGGCGCCAGTCAGGTGCCGATGCTCGAGGTCTACAACAAGTGTGATCGGCTCGAGGTGCGCGACCGCGATCGGCTCGCCGCGTCCTCGGCCAATGCCGTGTGTGTCTCGGCCACAAAAAAGCAGGGCATTCGTGAGTTGCTGGAGTTGGTGACATCCCGGCTCGCCATGGATACCGAATCGGCTCAATTTGATCTCGACTACACGAACGATCGCGATCGGCAGTTTCTGGCCGACGTGCATCGGCACGGGCGCGTCACCAGCCAGGTCTCCATGGGTGATCGGGTCACCGTGCGGGCCGAGGTGCCCAGGCAGTGGTTGGAACGGACCGGTCGCCTGAGGGCGTCGACATGACCGGGCGCCTGGCGGCAGGGCTTGTGTGTGTGGCGCTGGGGGCGGCCGCGTGTGGGGCACCCGTGCCGCCGGCGATGCCGTCGACACCCCGGTTTGCCGCCGTGCCCGGGCTGGAAATTCCCGCCGATCTGGTCGTCACGCCTGAGGTGACGGCGAAACACACGGCCGCCTGGCGGCGATTCCAGTCCGGAGATCTCCGGGGCGCCGCGCGCGACTTCTCTGCGGCACTCGCGCTGGCCCCGACGTTTTATCCGTCCGAGACCGGGTTGGGCTACGTCGCCTTCCAGGAAGAGAAATGGGCAGATGCGGCGACGTGGTTTGACGCGGCGCTCGGGCGTCACGCAACGTACGTCCCGGCGTTGTCGGGACGTGTCGAGACCGCACTCAATCTGAAAGACGACCTGTCGGCGATTCGCGCGCTCGAGTCGTGGCTGACCGTCGCCCAACCCGGCGACACGCGCGAAGATCTGCGCGGACGCCTGGACGTCCTGCGCCTGCGTGCGGTGCAGGCGGAACTCTCCGCCGCAACCACGGCGCGGCAGGCCGGACGGTTTGACGACGCGCTGGCCACATTAAATCGCGCGCGTGTGATGTCGCCCGACAGCGGGATCGTCCTGCGCGAACTCGCACGCGTGGAAAGTGCACGAGGGGCGTTTGATGCCGCCGAGGAGCATGCCCGCAAGGCGGTGACACTCGACCCCGGAGACGCCGAGGCGCACGCGGTGCTGGGCGAGGTGCTCGACGCGCACGGACGCCTCCGCGACGCCGCCACCGCGTTCAGCCGAGCGGCGAGTCTGGATCCTCGTCCCGAATGGCGCGCCCGGGCGGATGCGCTCAACAGCCGTGCCGCCTTCAACGAACTTCCGGCCGAGTACCGCGCCATCCCGTCCTCACAATCGGTGACCCGCGGGCAGTTGGCTGCGCTCATCGGCATGCGTCTCGAGTCGGCGCTGGCGCGTGCGCCTCGCCGGGTCACCGTGGTGCTCACCGACGTCCGCAGCCATTGGGCCGCCGCGTGGATTCTCCCCGTCACTCGGGCGGGGTTGATGGACCCGATGCCCAATCACACCTTTCAGCCCGGCACGGTGGTGCGGCGGTCCGATTTCGCGCAGATCGTCTGGCGGGCGATCCAGGTCCTGGGGGCACGTCCTGCGGATGTCGCCCGATGGCGCGCTGCGCGTCCGTCGCTCGCCGACGTGCCACTGACCCATCTGGCGTCGGCGGCCATTGCCTCCGCGGTCGCCAGCGGCGCCATGAGTGCCACAGACGATGGGCGCTTCCAGCCGGGCCGTCCCGTGACGGGGGCTGAAGCGATTGCGGCCCTCGCGCGGCTTGAGCAGATTGTGGGTGGGGGCGGGCAATGACCTCGGAGATGTTCACCCCGGCCAATCTGTTGACGTTGTCACGGATGGCGCTGGTGCCCGTCTTTGCGTTGTGCATGTTGTACGGCCATCCCGGGTGGGGGCTGATTACCTTTGTCGTGGCCGGGCTCACCGACCTGCTCGATGGCCTGATCGCCCGCTGGACGCAGCAGCAGACCACGCTGGGCGCCTGGCTGGATCCGATGGCCGACAAACTCCTGCTCCTGACGGCGTTTGTCATCCTCACCCTGCCAGGATTTGGCCTCACCTACCGGCTCCCGGTCTGGTTGACCGTGCTGGTCATCAGCCGGGATGTGGGCATCGTCCTGACCGTGGCCGTCGTCAACCTCGCCGTGGCCCCGCGGACCTTTACCCCCTCGCCGCTGGGCAAACTGGCCACCGCCACGTTTCTGGTGACCGGGTTTGCGACGTTGTATGCCAACTACCGACCCATTCCGCAGAGTGTGCTTGACGTCCTGATCTATGCGTCGGCCGTCATCGTGTTGCTCTCGGCGGCGGACTACTTCCGGCGGATCATGCGCGCCGCCCCGACCGGGGGCTGAGCGACCCGTTTTCGCGTTATCCTTCTCGGCAACCATGCTGGATGCATTAAAGCGGATGGGAAGCCAGAAACCCCGGCCCCAGACCGACAGCCCCGACGCACTCCTTGAAGACGTTCGGCGTGAGAAGGCGGAGCTGTCCGGCCTGCTGGCGCAGGTCTCCTTGCAGGTTGAGCGCATAAAGGCCGCGACCAAAGCCGCCACCGAGGCGGGCGAGGCCGATGCCCAGAAGCAACGCCAGGTGGCGCAGCAACTGGCGGCCCAGGCCCTGCAGTCGAGGGCCACACTCGATACCCTGGCCGAAGAGCGTGAGGCCCTCGACCTGCTTCGCGCCGACGTCCAGCGCGCGGTCGTCGACCTGCACCAGGCACGTGAAGCCACACTTGAGGCCAACACGGGACTGGTCGCCATGCGGGAAGTCGCGGCGGGCCTGGCCGCCGACGAAGAACGCCTCCGTGTGGCCGCGCGTCAGACGCGCGACGATGCCGAGACGGCGGCGGCGGCCGTGCGTGAGGTCGAGCAGAAGTTGTCCGGACTGGCGCGCCTGCAGGATGTGGCCCGCACGCTTGATGAGCGGGTGGGTTCACTCAACGCCCTGGCGGAACACGTCACCCAGAAATCCAAAGTCCTCGAACAGCAGAAACACACCGTCGAACAGGCCATCGTCTCCGCCCATCGCCTCAATGAGATGGTGGCGGGGATGGAGGGCCAGGTGGCCCGGCTCGACGAAGGGACCCGCCACGCGCTGCGCGCGGAAGAGCAGGTGGATCGTGTCGAGCGCCTCGTGCGGGAATCGGGACAGCAGCTCGATGACGCCAACCGGCGTCGTGAGGCGTTTCTCGCCGAGTTGGTGCGCCTTGATGAAGACCGCGGCCGTGTGCAGCAGTTCGTGGCGCGGTATGAGGATCGCCTGGCCTCTGACCGCCGCGACATGGAGGGCGCGCAGGTCCGCCTCGCGAACCTGCAGGAGTCCGTCACACGGCTGAACAAGGCGCACGAATCCCTGGCCCTGCGGGAAAAAGACGTACAGGTCATCGCCGAACAGTTGGCCACGCTCGACGTCCGTGTCGGGGCATTTGCGACGACCACCGAGGAGTTTGGTCGCAAGGTCGAGGTCATCGAGACCATCAAGACCGAGTTGACTCGTCTGGATGAAATGGCGCGACGCGCGGCCTGGCAGATGGAAAGTCTCAAGGGATCGCGGCAGGATCTCGAGGACCTGCGCGCCGACATTCAGGCGTTCTACAAGGAACATGGCGAGGCGGCGCAACTGCGCGATCGGTTGTCCGCCGATCGGGCCACGCTGGAAGCCTTCCTGGAGCGCGCGGCGGCCTTCGCCGGCACCATGCCCGAGCTGGATGCGCGGCTGAACGCCGTGCGCGAGAAGTTGTCCAGCGTCGACGAAGGCACACAGAAGGCGGCCAACCTGGTATCGATCGCCGACAACCTGGATCGCCAGATGACCCGCTTGAGCGGCTATCAGCAGTTTGTCGAGCGCATCGAGGGGCGACTCAATGCCCTCAATGTCATGACCACCGACGTCGACCGCAAACTCGATGAGCAGATCGCACGTCGCTCGGAGATCGAGGCGCTGCGCAGTCTGTGTGATGGCGTCAACCTGCAGGTCACCGACATCCGCCAGAAACTCGAAGGCGTCAGCCAGACACAGTCGACGCTGCTGCCGATCACCTCGCAGGTGGCCGACCTGCGCGTGGGTGTGGAACGGGCCCAGGCGCGCCTGGCTGCCGCGCTTCGTGATGAGCGCGAAATTGTGGCGCAGGAGACCCGCGTCGCCGGCATGCTCGAATCCGTGCGTCGTGTGGCCGGCGAGACGGCTGAACGGCTCACGCAGGTCGAGGGCCTCACCGATGCGCTGGCCAGGTCCACCGGCGTCAAGGATGCCCTCGTGCAGGAACTCTCGACGGTACAGGGGCGTCAGCGCGAAGTGGCCGGTCAGCTGTCAACGGCCGAACATCAGATCGCCAAACTCGAACAGGCGTTCGCCCACATCGAGGAGCGGCGCGATCAGGTCGCGTTTGCCGAACGCCGCATGGGCACGTTCGAAGGGCGTCTCCGCGACCTCGAGACCCTCGCCGGTGTGGTGGAGACACGCATGGTGGCGCTCACCGATCAGGGCGACACCCTCGACGCGCTGCGCCGCGAGGTGGACGGCGTCCACGACGTGGCCGCCCGGTCCAAGGCCGATCTGGAACATCTGGAAGCCCAACGCGGCTCGGTGGCCATGCTCCGATCCCGCGTGGATGAGCTCCTGTCGACGGCGCGGGCGACCGACGAGCGCCTTTCCGACATCAACGCGCGTCGTCGTGTCGTGGACGAGGTGCAGCTCAAGGTCAACGTCATCACGGCGATGCTCGATGACGTGCGCGTGAACCTGGAGACGGTGGGCGAGCAGCGCGCGATTCTCGACCACGTGCTCGCGAATCTTGCGAAGCTTGATGACATGACGCAGACCGCGCAGGGGACGCTGCGATCCTTGCAGGCGGAGCGCGCCCTCGCCGAACGCATCGAACAGAGCATCAAGACGCTCCGCTCACGCACCACGCTGACGGAGCGGAAACAAGCGTAGAAGAAGGCGACAGGGAAAAGGCGAAAGGGCAAAGGTACGGAGCACGGTCCGTACCTTTGGCCTATGGCCTATGGCCTTTCCCCTTCTACCGTCCCGTTACCTTCTGCCTGAAGTACTCAATCGTCGTGGTCAGGCCCTGTTCGAGCGGTACCTTGGGTTCCCATCCAAGAATGGTCCTGGCGCGGGTGATGTCGGGGCGACGGACTTTGGGGTGGTCGGTCGGCAGCGGCTTGAAGACGAGCTGGCTGTTCGATCCGGTCATCCGGATGATCGTGCGGGCGATCTCCTCAATTGACATTTCGTGCGGGTTGCCGACGTTGACCGGATCGTTCGTGTCCGAGGCCGCGAGCCGCAGAATGCCGTCCACCAGATCGGTGATGTAGCAGAAACTCCTCGTCTGATCGCCGCGGCCGAAGATGGTGACGTCTTCGTTGCGCAGCGCCTGTGCGATGAACGTCGGCACGGCGCGGCCGTCGTTGATGCGCATGCGTGGTCCGTAGGTGTTGAAGATACGGATGATCTTCGTGTCCAGGCCATGGAAGCGGTGATAGGCCATGGTGATCGCTTCGGCGAACCGTTTGGCTTCGTCGTACACGCCGCGCGGGCCGATGGGGTTCACGTTGCCCCAGTAGGTTTCTTTTTGCGGATGTTCGAGCGGGTCGCCGTAGACTTCCGACGTGGAGGCGATCACAAACCGCGCGCCCTTGGCCTTCGCCAGACCGAGCGCGTTGTGGGTGCCCAGCGCGCCCACCTTCAATGTCGGGATCGGCAACTCCAGGTAGTCGATGGGGCTGGCCGGGCTGGCCCAGTGCAACACCAGGTCCACGGGGCCGGAGACGTCAATGAAATGGGTGACGTCGTGCCGGATGAACTGCAGATCGCGATCGCGCAGATGGGCGAGATTGGCCAGGTCGCCCGTGAGCAGATTGTCGATGCCGACGACGCTGTGCCCACGATCAAGCAATTCCTCCGTGAGATGAGACCCGATGAAGCCGGCCGCGCCGGTAATGACCACTCGCACGTCAGTTGCCGCCTTCCATGGCCGCGCGCTGCACACTTCGCATCACCGTCAGCCACATGATCTTGAGGTCGAGTCCGATCGACCAGTTCTCGATGTAGTAGAGATCGTATTCAATGCGCTTTTCGAGCGACGTGTTGCCGCGCCACCCGTTGATCTGCGCCCAGCCGGTGATGCCGGCCTTGACCTTGTGTCGCAGCATGTACTGCGGAATCTGATGTTTGAACTGCTCGACAAAAAACGGCCGTTCCGGACGTGGCCCCACGATGGACATGTCGCCGGTCAGCACATTCCAGAACTGCGGCAGCTCATCCATGTCGGTCCTGCGCAGCCAGCGTCCGATGCGGGTGGCGCGCGGGTCGTCATCGCGCGCCCAGATGGGGCCGGTGACTTCTTCGGCGTCAATCGGCATCGATCGGAATTTGTAGACGGTGAACGACTTGCCGTCGAGCCCCATGCGCTCCTGGGTGTAGAACAC
>CAYZLT010000147.1:0-8763 GCA_964479175.1 uncultured Solibacteraceae bacterium
GCGAGTACCGTCAGGGCCTGCGCCGCTCCCTGAATGGCGCCCAGGTCGCGTCGGCCAAACACCCGAGGCCAGACGCTGAAGAAGATCACCATGATGAGCCCGCCTCCGAGGCCCATCGCCACAGCCCAGACCATGACGTGCGCGAGCGCGGTCACAAATGGCAGCGCGAGCACCCCCGCGGCCAACACGCCAAGCGACAGTGCGAGCAACGTGAGCAGAGGCACGCGCCCGGCAAGCCATCCGCCAAGCCCGTTGCCAGCCAGCGCCGTGATCGCGGTGACGACCAGCGTCTGGTAATACACCTCCGGACCAAATCCCCGTTCGGCCAGGATCGATTCATTAAAGAGACCAATGCCGGAGGCGACCAGCCCGTACAGCGCCGTGCCGCTGGCAAACAACCAGAAGGCGGGCGTGCGCAGCGCTGCCTGCCACTGATGACCACTCAGCGGATGGGACGTGGTGGAAGGAGCGCCGTCCGGATCAAACCCGCACGACTCCGGACTTCGTCGCACGACGAGCCAGGCCAGCGGCGCCAGCACTACAAGCAGCGTCAACCCGATCGACATCCATGCGGCTCGCCATCCGCGCGTCTGCACGAGCCACCCGACCGTGGGAAAGGCCAGCATGAATCCAATGCTCATCACCACACTGAACACGGCCATGGCCTTGTCGATGCGCCTGACGAACCAGTGGCCGACGATGGCCAGAGCCACGACCGACAGCGCGCTCTGTCCAAGCGCGCGGGTCAGCGTAAGCCACACGGCAAGATCGGTCGCTCCTCGCGTCTGACTCATCAACACCACGACACTGCCGAGTGCGAGTGCAACCAACGTGATCACGCTGCGCGAGCCGAACCGATCGATCGCGCGCCCAATCCCGATCGCGCCCCCGGCGCCCACGATCGTCGCCCAGAAATTCAGTTGGGCGTAGGTGATTCGACTGATCCCGAGATCGGCCAGAAGGGCTTCGGTGATGAGACCCAACCCCTGGGTGCGTCCCGGCAACGTCCCGACCATGGCCGCCGCCGCGACCAGCAACACAGGCCAGCCGTAATACACCCGCGCACTCCAGTTCACAGTCGTCGTCGGCGCAGCAACCACGGACCAAGAATATCGGAGTCCCGAACCCTGAGGTCCGTCCCTATGCCCTTTCGCCTTCCCCATTTGGCCTTCTATACTGTCCCGGGGTTTTGATGACACATCGGTTCAGTGCGGGATTGGCCATTGCCGGGGTGCTGCTGCTTTGCACCTCACCACGCGCGGCACAGCAGCGGCCGCCACTGGCGCCTGCTGATGTCACGTCCATCGCAGAGCTCCTGAAGATCGAGGACACCAGGCAATTCGACGAGCCGACGCTCACGCGACTCCTCGCGTCGTCCCACCCCGAGGTGCGGCGGCGTGCGGTCGTGACCGTCGGTCGAGTCCCCAACCTGCGCGGGCCGGCGATTCTTGAGCCGATCAAGGCCGACAAAAACCCGGAGATCGTCGCCACCGTCACGTTTGCTCTGGGGCAACTGAAGGACCCGGCCGGGGTGCCGTGGCTCACCGAGACCATGAACGGGTGGGCCGCCAACGCCGCCGCGGCGTTTGAAGCGGCTCGATCACTGGGCAAGATTCGATCGCCGGAGGCTCGCACCGCGCTGAACACCTTCGTGACGGCCGCTCCCAACGAACCGGGTGCCCGCAGGGTCATCGGAGAGGCGCTGTTGTCTCTTGGGAGATTCACGGATCCAGGTGATCTTGCTCCGCTGCTGAAGTGGACAACGTCGACCGACGTTGAGCTTCGCTGGCGTGCGACCTGGGCACTGTTTCGTCCAAGAAATCCGGCAGCGGTCCCGCATCTCCTCACCCTTTCGAAGGATGCCTCTCCTGAGGTGCGCTTCTGGGCCGTGCGTGGACTTGTGCCGCAACTGATCGATCAGCTTGCGTCGCCCACACTCACGCGCGACATCGCGTCTGCTCGTCTGCGTGAGGCCGTCAAGGACGCCGACCGTCGCGTACGCACCGAGGCCCTGCGGGTGCTCACCGCGTATGACGATGACGCGTCAGTGGCCGCGGTGCTGGCGGAACTCGACAATCCGGACACGTGGATGTCGGTGCCGGCGGCGGAAACACTCGGGCGCCACAAGACGCGCATAGCGGAGATCGCACCGCGCCTGGCGGCCGCCTCGGCCCCGACGCGACCGCTCGCCTTGCGCCTGGCGGCGGTAACGCCCCTGACGCAGTTGGCGCCACCGCTCGCGCTCGAGACCTTGGGCAGCCTGTTGGGGCATCCGTCCGTCTACGCGCGCACCGTCGCCACACAGGCGCTCCGAAACATGGGACCACTGGGCCAGCAGCGGTTGGACGCTGCGGCGAAAGATCCCACACTCAAGGATTTGTTGATCGCTCCGCCGACGCCCGGCGGCGCGAGGGGCGGGGCCGCTGGTCGTGGCGGCGCGGCGGCGACACCGCCCGACCGCCCGCTCGAGGACTATCGTCGTCTGGTCGAGCAGTGGATCGTACCCGCCTACAACGGCGCGGCCAATCCACGCGCAGTGTGGACGACACCGAAGGGCGAGATCGAGATTGAGCTGTTTGCCGCCGACGCACCGCTCGGGATGGAGGAACTCGTGCGCCTCACCGAGTCCGGCGCGATCGTCGGTCCTGTGTTCTCGCGACTCGTGCCGAATTTTGTCGCGCAGCAGGCGACGATCCCTGGTGCCAATCGTCTGCGCGACGAAGTGAATCAGCACGGGTTGCTCCGCGCGAATCTCGCGTGGGCGTCATCGGGCCTCGACACCGGTCGCCCCGGCTACACGCTCGGCAACACGCCGCAGCCGCACAATGAAGGCGACTTCACGTCCCTCGGTCGCGTCGTGCGCGGCATGGACGTGGTGGACCGCCTTGAGTTGGGTGACGCGATCACGGCGGCGCGGGTGATTCTCCGATAGGGCGGAACACCGGCTACGTGTCCCCCACGCCCGGCAGGTTTTCCAGATCGTCGAGGTCTTTGTATCTGCCAGACGCCTTCTTGTTCTTGCGAAGATCGCCCAGATCAATCACCGGCACGGCGATCCCGTCGATCTCTGCCACGATGCGGCGAGCGTAACAGTCCGCGAAGTCCACTCCAGAAATCGTGGTTGAAATTTTGATGCGAAACGGGGCTAGCCCCAAACGCGATGTGCGTTGAGTAATCTCAAGAAGTCTTTGAAGTCGGTCTGGAGCCGGGTCATAGCCGTACAGGGTCTGGCGCATCGTTTCGACCGCGGCGAGTCGTGCGTCTGGAGACTGCGCCCACCAATACAGTCGATCGTCGGAAGGGGCCGTCAAATGCGAGATGACGATGGGATATTCGGCAGAGGGCCTCGCCGGTTTCATGACGCGATTCTATACCCACCCCCAGGTTTACCTCTCAGGTGAATCACGTCGGCCGATCTGGACTGCCAGCCTGAGGGCCGGTGCGGTCGGCGTCGTCACGGGCGGCCCCCTCGATAGAGCGATTCCCCTGGTGCCGGCCGATAGACCTGGGAGGATGACGAACCGCGCGTGATCGTCCGGTAGTTCAACAGAAACGCGGCCGGCACACCGACGAGGCCGATCACGGGAAACCAGACGGCAATGAGGGGTTCCACCGCCACTTTGTCGAAGAACTCCATCAACGCCATCACGCCGAGGATTGGAACACCGCAACCCGCCAGCATGACGATCACCGAGTTGAAGCGCGCGTGCACGGCGCCCGAGAACGCCATGACGCCGCAGAGCAAGGCGAGCGACTCCAGCCGCCAGTTGGTCTCACCAGGCACGCCGACGACCAGGTGGACCGCCGTTGCACACGTCCAGAAGAACACCGGCATCATCAACGGCAGCATCGTCATCGTCACCACGATCTGCATCGCGCTGACGGGCAGGGCCCGGAGTCTCCGGAGGAACGGGACCAGACCGTTGCCCCAGCTGACTGGCCCGAGGATCAGCAGAAAGAACGGCCCGCCAATCAGGAAAAACGCCATGTCGTTCACCTCTGCGGCAAACGGAGTCAGAACGTCCTCCAGCGAAAACGTCAGCGCAGTGGACGCGCACAACGTCAAGACGGCGACCAGTGCTGCGGTGCCCACCGGGCCAGGCAGCAGACGGCGCATGCCGGTGAGGCGATCGAGGCCGCGAGGTGTGCGCTCCGTGCGCACCGGCTTTCGGGATGTACCGCGGGGCGCATCATACAAAACGCCAAGTGTGGGCCACTGATCGGGGGCGGTCACAAGCGGCCAGACCGTGATGACGATGCCGACGAGGACGCCGGTGAGGTGGAGCCAGGTCACGTCCGATAGCGACTGCGGCACGAGTTCCTGGCCGGCGAAGGGAACGGCGAGCATCCACCCCAGATGCACCAACAGCTTGGCTGACCTCCGGAGGTTCGCGAATGCCTGTTGCACGCTCTCCCATGGGTCGTCTGGTCGCTGCATGAGCGCCAGGCTGATACCGATGAATATCGTGTCCCAGACAATCAGCAGAGCAATCGCCTCGCCACCGAGCGTGACCGTGAAGCCGAAGGCGAGCTTGGCCAGTGTGGTCACCAGGCGGCCCGTTGTGATGGCGACCGGCAGCGCCAAGGCGGTCAGCCACGTCGATCGCATGGCGGCGCATCTTGAAATCGGCAGCACGCGCACGTCCCGCGACCAGAAGATGCCGAGCGTGGTGATTGCAGTGGATGCGGTCATGAGAGGCCATGCCATCGACAGGCGTGTGGCGAAGAAGGGTGACTCCGAGTGCTGTAGTGCGCCCATCGCGCCCAGGAACAGCAGGATCAGCAGGTGCCACCGGATCCGCCACAGCTGGGCGGAGACAAGTCGCCAGGTCATCGTGTCCCCACTGTCTGTGTTGGCCGGCCGTTGTGGAAGGCGCGCGCAGATCCGGCACTGCGCGTCAACGTATGAAAATTGACGACCCACGCGAGCCCCAGACACAACAGGCCCGCAAGCGGCAGCGTCCAGTGCTCCAGGACCGCGGCCACCAGCTCACGATTTTCGACCATGCCATACGTGAACAGGACCAGTACAGGGAAACCGATCATCAGTCTCGCGGTGCTCGAACCGGACTTTGTGCCGAGCCCATCCACCAGAGCGACGAGACCGATGAACAGCGCCAACTGACCCAGGCGTAATGCATCAGGCGCCTGCGCGGTCGCCAGCAGGTGAATGACCAGCAGTACAGTCCAGAACGCGATCGGCAGGGTCGTCGGCGCAAGGCTCAGGAGGAGCGCCGCACGTCGCGAGGACAGCGGCAGCCGTTTCAGCATGCCGATCCATGGCGCCAGAGTTGGGCACAGACCGAGCAGGAACATCATCGGCACGCCGATCGTGGTGAGGAAGCGCAGGTCTGTCATTGACGAGTCGAACGGCCACGTGATCGTGACCACGCCTCTGAGGCGCTGCACGACGGCCAGGAAGATCAGCATGACGATGGTCCACACGAGCGCCTGTGCCGCGACACCTCGCATCGGCACCCACATCCCCTCGAACCGGGCCGCCATGTCCGGCGTCGTCGGGGGCCGCAGCAGCGCGGACAGGATCCAGACGGCCCGGTGCATCTGCCGTGGGCCGACAGGCAGCAAGGCCAGTGCGCGCGTGGAGAGGACACCTTGGGCCGTGAAGCTGGCGCCGACAGCAAGCAGCGTCATGGCTCCGCCAACCAGCCACTCTCTCATCGTCATGCGACTCAAGGCGGCCATCATCACTATCATGCTCAGCAGCGGCCACGCTGAACGTAGATGACGCCGAGGACGAGTCGCCAGGTCACGCAGGCCGCCCCAGCGCGACGAACAGTTCTTCCAGCGATAGCCCCGAGTCCGCCAGGGGCGTGATGCCCAGCTGGGCGAGCCGCTCGACGGGCATGCGCTCGCGGTCGAGCAGCAACCGCCAGCGCGATCCGTCCTTCTCCTGCACGAGTACGCCAGGTTCGTCCGCGATACGTGTCGCCTGCCCGGCCGTCAGGTCCACCAGCCGGTACCGTTCGACGATGTCGGTGACGGGGCCCTCAAAAAGCAGTTTCCCCGACTTGATCATGCCGACGTGATCGGCGAACCGCTCGAGGTCGGTGATCGCATGCGATGAGATGAAGACCGCGCGGTCTCCGTCACGGACGGCGGCCAGCAGTTCCGCGAACACCTGACGCTTCGAAATCGCGTCGAGTCCGACCGTCGGTTCGTCGAGCACGAGCAGGGTTGGCCGCCACGCCAACGCGAGCACCAGCGACAATTTGATCTTCGTTCCGAACGACAACGACATCACCCGCGCACTGGGATCGATGCCGAATTCCTCCAGCAGCCGACTGCAATAGGCGTCGTCCCAGTTGGGATAAAAGCCCTTGACGAAGCTGATGAGTCTACTGACACGACCCCAGACCGAGTGGTTCAATTCTGGACCGACGTAGCCGGTGCGCAACTTCATCGCCTTCTCGTCCCGCCGATGGTCGAGCCCGAGCACCGTGATCGTGCCGGCGTCTTCCATGCCGAGGCCAAAAATCAGATCGATGGTCGTTGTCTTGCCGGCGCCGTTGGGACCCACAAATCCATAGATGGCCCCCATGGGCACGGTGAGATCGAGCGGCCCCAGTCGGAACGACGAAAAGGAACCGCAACCCGCTTGGCCGTCGTCAGCTTGTTCATGTCCGTAAGTATGCTTAAGCGCTCAAGCATTGTCAAGCGTCAGCCGGTGCCCCTACCCCGTACCCGATGGAACAGGCACAATTGACAATTGGTAGCATGATGATACCATCGCTAGGTGAGCCAGAGTCCCGGGCCAACTTATTGCCTCTCGACCATTCAAGAGATGGTCAACCGAGGCGCCTACGTGCCTACCAAGGCCGCCTTCGACGGTGCGCTGCAGTTGTCCCTGGATGCAGTTCTGGATATCGAAGCTTGCGTATTGAATCTTGACGAAGCTGACTTCCATAAAACGATGGCTGCTATTAAGGCGCCTGGGTTGATGCAGGACGTGTATTACACGGTCTATGAAGGACATCGACTCTACGTGAAACTACAGATTGGGAATTTTGGCAAAGCGGTGGTTATCTCGTTCAAGAGGGACGAAAGACATGAACCCTAATATTTGTGCACAGTGCGGAAACGTCATGAACCTTGTGCAGGAGAAGGATGACATTTCGATTGGCAGCCGAAAAGCAACGGTGGAGGTAGAGCGCTATCGCTGCGACTCCTGTGACGAGGTCTTCTATACCCGAGATCAGGCGATGAAGGCGCAGCGTGATGCCGCAGGCCTATTGCGATTACAAGAAGGCCTGTTGGCACCAGAAGAGGTTAAGCATATTCGGCAGCGGTTGGTGTTGTCTCAGGCGAATATGGAGCGCCTTCTTGGGGTGGGTCCCAAAACAGTGGTTCGATGGGAGCGAGGAACCGTTTTTCAAAACACCGCCACAGACCAGCTTCTTAGGATTATTCGCGACGTTCCTGAGGCATTTGTCTACTTGGCCCAACAAAGAGGCTTAGAGGTCAAGTCAATACAGAGCGGGGTGGGCGCAGAGTGCGCCCAAAAGATAGTGGACATGAGTGAATGGAGGAAGAGTCCGAAGACCACCTTCAAATTGGACACGAACCCTGTGACTTTGACCAACATCAAGACGGAGGCCATGCGATGACCCAAGAAGTGAAATCAAAGGCCCCGTTGAGTGGGTATGCAATAGAACGGGTATACACGCTGGAGCAATCGCTGAGGCCAATTAAGAGCGATGCGCTTCCGTTGCCAAATGAGTCAGACGTGAACTTTGGATGGGACTGGCGCTATTTGAAGCCTGGTGTGCTGGAGGTCAAGCTTGTCTTGGGGCTGGAGCCAGACACGACCCATCCATTCGAGGCGAGGATCACAACTGTTGGGACATTTATTGTGACCGGGGAGCCGAAGGTTCCAATTGAAGAGTTTGTTAGATTGCAGGCCGTTGCGATTCTCCTGCCATACGCCCGACAGTATTTGGCGAACCTGACGGTTAACACCCTGACGGGCCCCATGCACCTACCGTCACTGGACGTGCAAGTCATGATGGCGCGCTTTGATCCGGAGAAGACAACCGGTGCTCATCAAAGGCGAGAAGGACAGCAGTTCTTGGCCGCACCTAAGGCGCCGAGTGGCCAAACACGAGCTATCCCTGGTCCAACCACAAAACGACGAAAGCGGAAAGCCAAAAGATGACGAACTAGCGCAGCGTCCGCCCGTGCTGCTGGAACACGCGGGGTTCGGCCTTCGCCGCCTTCTCGGGTCCAAGGCGCTTGGTTTCTTCGCGCCGGGCCACTTCGTCCAGGGCAACCTTGGCTAAACAGATCAGGCGATCAGTCGGCAACGGCGTGATGAAGGATTCGAGCGAGTTCAGGCGGGTGACGTATTTGCGCTTGGGCATTACTTCTCGCCCTTCTTGGCGGCCTTGACGGCATCCCATCGGCTCTTGGCGGCCTTCTTGGCGATGGATTTTTTTCTAGCAGGGCTGAGGGCCTCCGCTCTGGCCTTGCCGCCCTTGAGGCCTCCACGCCTCCCAAGGGCCACGGCAAACGGGTTTTTCCCGTCGTCAGTTTTAGGTGTACTTCCCGTCGCGATATCCGCGATCATCTTGGCTAACTGGTTTGGATCAGTCGGGCGTTTGGCCATGCCAGGATCGTCGCATACTTGAGCGGTTATGCAGCCCTGAATATCTATGCAGAGGGCGTTTCAAACTTTACCAGTGCCCAATGAGGCAATGAGGCAATGAGGCAATGAGGCAATGAGGCAATGAGGCAATGAGGCAATGA
>CAYZLT010000148.1:0-8751 GCA_964479175.1 uncultured Solibacteraceae bacterium
CTCCAGCGCGCGTCGCTGATGGTTTGACGTGAGTTGACCAGACCCAGGCCGACGATGACCGCCAACCCCGGAACCAGCAGCCGCCTCCACTGCCGTGCCGCCACGTGCGTGGCGAACGCATCGAGCGCAATGCCGGATCCTACACAAAGCGGCACCAGCAGCGGGAGCCGATATCGCTCAGCGACGAAGAACATCGCGACCGACACGGCATAAATCGGGACGAAGGCGATCCACAGGAGTGCGCTCGATCGGTCTGCTGCAGTGCGCCACATCACGACCAGTCCCACGACGCCGAGCGGAATCAGCAACCACGGGCCGATGGCGTAGAAACGCAGTGACGTATCCGCGTCATAGACGAAGAAGGGATACGAGTACGGCAGCGCGATGTGCTGGGCGTGAAACACGAAGCCCAGCTTCTTCAGGAACAGGCGTGCAGCCGGCCCTGGATTTTCTCGAATCCATGTCCAGGCCCGCCCCATGAAGTAGTCCGACACCTCGGCGTCAGTCAGCCGTCGGCCCAGGGCCTGTTCGGCGACAAGGCGCGTGTCCCGAGACTGGCCCTTGATGTCGGGCTGTATGCCCGGCACCGCGTGGTAAAACCCGGTGGCCATCTCTGAGTTGCCGATGTAGAAGTTCAATCCACCGTGGGAGGACACGAGCGACCACTGCTCCGCCACGACGACATTGCGGACGACGACGGGCGTCATGCCGATGAGTACGCCAGCAGACAGGATCAGTGCCGGTCGAATGCGCCACCGCAGCATGAACATCGCGGCCAAGCCCGCTGCGGCCAGGGTCATGTTTGGCCGGTTGAGCGAGGCGAGACCGAAGACAATCCCGGAGATCATGAACCAGCGCGATCCACGGCCGTTGAGCGCCCACGTCAACGCCAGCAATGCTGCCGTCGTCAGTGCCACATCGATCGATGCCTGAAGAATCAGCACTTCATAAAACGTGATGAGTCCCGTGCCGGCCGCGAGCACCGCCGCACACCAGGCCGCGCGCGGAGTGCCCCACCCTCGCGTCATCGTCCAGATCCCGCCGACGGCGAGGGCGCCAGCCAGCACCTGCAGCACCCGAACCGCCGTGAACGAGTCGGTCAGCGCCAGGCCCGCTGCCAGCACATAGATGTAGAGCGGAGACACGTAGTAGAGACCCGGCCCAAGGCCCCAGTCACCAGCAACCACTCGCGTTGCGAGGTCCGCATAGGCCGTGGTGTCCAGGCCGATCTCGGGCTGCACCAGCGGATGGTCGGCCAGTTGCCAGACGATGAGCAGTTTGAGGAGGGCGGCGCCTGTGATGACGACCAGGATTGCGATCGGCGGTCGCTTCATCGGTTCAGGATTTGTCGAATCACTGCGGCGTCGGCGGCCAGTTGCGGCGGCGCCGTTCTGATGTACTGATCGCCGAACGTGCGCGCCTCACCGATGCGGCCGCCATCGACGAGCAGCAGCACGAGGTTGTACATCGCGTCGAACTCGCCCGGGTTGAGTGAGACGGCTTTTTTCCAACTGTCGATCGCTTCAGTCTTCCGATTCGTCTGCGCCTGAATGACTCCCAGCGTCGTGAACGCCTTTGCCAGGGCGGGATCGAGGTCGATGGCCCGGCGCGCGAACTGTTCCGCCTCACGGACTTTTGCCGCGGCTGCGGCCGGATTCGCGCCGGCTTGCTGCAACAGCATGGTGCCAATGTTCTGGTTGGCGAGTGCGCTGGTGGGGTCGAGCGTGAGGACGTTCTCGAACGCGGCGATGGCATCCTGGTATCGCTCAGCAGTGCTGTACGCGAGACCGAGAGCATTGAGCCCCTCCGAGTCGGTCTTGGGGAGCGTCTCCAGTATCTGGATGGCTCTCTTCACGTCGGTGCCGCTCTCGGCGAGATAAATACCGAGCCGGATACGTATGTCGCGATCCGGAGCATCGCCGGCCAGCCCGGCTTCAAGCGTGGCGATGGCGTCTGGCCATTTACCGGATTCCCAATAGGCGTAGGCGAGTGAGATGTAGGCATCTGCCGTGTCCGGCCGGCGCTCTATCACGCTGCGAAGCAGGGCGACGCCTTCAGCGTGCTGGCCCGTGCGAAACAGTTCTGAGGCGCGATGCAGATCGCGATCAATAGCGACCAAATTCTTGAGATCGTCTTTTTCCGTGTAGATGAGACGCTCCGGCGCGCTGCCGGAGACGTAGCCCAGTGAGGCGAACTTTGCCGCCTCGTCCGCCGACACCTGCCCCGGCCGATTGGGGGCGCCGACATTGAACGTCCTCAACAGGTTGGTCAACACCTGCAGGCGATCGGTCTGCCGCGCGGCGAGATTCTGTTTCTCTCCCGGATCGGCCGCCAGGTCATAGATTTCCGCGATAGGTTGATCGATGTATTTGGTCCTGGCCTGTATCACGCCCCGGAGCGGTGCCCATCCACGCACAAGGTTGTAGGTCATGGACTCGAAATAGTTCGGGCGGTCCGCGCGGTCACCTTCGGAAATCACTGGACGAAGCGATGAACCCAGCCATGTCGGATCCACGGGCACGGACAACATGTCGAGCACGGTGGGCGCGATGTCGATATGTCGCGCCGGCGTGTCGATCGTCAGGCCTTGTGTGACTGGGCGGCCGGAGGCGGCCGGCGTGCCTCCGGCTCCCGCCGGGATGATCGTCGCGATAATCAGCGGCACTCGCAACGTTGCTTCGTAGGCGAACATGCCGTGGGTCTCTTCGCCATGTTCGCCAAGGCTCTCGCCATGGTCGGACGTCACAATCACCGTGGTCGGGCGAGAGAGCGTGCCAAGTTGTGTCAGCAGCGGGCCCAGCGCCCAATCGGTCCACGCGACTTCGTCGTCGTACGGCCGCGCGTACTTGCCGGCAAACTCGCCGGGCGGCGCATAGGGTGAGTGGGGGTCGAACACATGGACCCAGCCGAAGAACTTGTCCGGTGTCCGTCGGATCCAGTCCACGGCACGGCCCACCACTTCGTCGGCTCGCCGCTCGGGCAGCGTGAACGTGACATCGCTCTTCATCTCGCTGATTTGATCGTCGTAAACGTCAAAGCCCGGTGTGAGGCCGAACCGCTTCGTGAGAGGGAAGCCACCCACGAACGCGCCGGTGACAAAGCCCAAGGCCTTGAGCCGCGTCGCCAGCGTTTCGGTGCCGTCCTTCACCCGGAAACCGCTGTTGTCGCGCATGCCGTGTTCGTACGGCAGCTGGCCGGTGAGGATCGACGTGTGCGACGGCAGCGTGACCACCGCATGCGCGTGCGCGAAGGTGAACCGCGCGCCATGCGCCGCGAGTGCGTCAAGGTTGGGCGTGGCTGCCTGGCCGCCATACGATCCGAGCGCGTCGGCGCGCAGGGTGTCGATGGTGATCAGCAGGACGTTCTGATCAGCATTCTGATCGAGGACGTAGGCCGGCGTTCTCTGGATCCACCAGATCGCGGCGAGCCCGACGACAATGACAACGAGCCCACCGGCCCACCCCCGCCTGGTCATCGAGCGCATCCGTTATTGCGGGGCGAAGATGCTGGCGTGCAGACCCAGACCCTGCCGCATCACACCTACTTGCACGGCCTTCGCCTGTACACCGGCTGGACGCCGGTATGTGACCTCATACTGATTCAGGAGGTTGTCGGCGAAGTTCTTCATCATCAGTTCCAGTGCCGACTGCGACTGAATGAACTCACGGCGTCCGCCCGTGTTCTTGGTGAGCGCCTCAAGGACGAGCCCGCGCATCTGATTCTTGTTCGTGCCCACCTGCAACGACACGGCCCACAGGTTCGCGCGTGACTTGTACAGGCTGTCGTTCAACTGCTTCACGTTCTGTCGGCTCTGTTCATCGCCTGGCTCGATATTGAGGGCAATAATCGCGCGACGCGGTGTCGTGGCCTTCTCCAGCGACTTGCTGGCTTCAATAATGGCCTCGAGCAGCACTGACGCGGCGCCGGGCTTCGGGAACAGGCGCGACACGCCTTTCGCGAGGTCTGCCACGTTGGAGGTCATTGGCGTCACGGTGATCGCCGCCTGGCCGAACTCCATCAACTCCATCTTCGACTCGGGGCTGCCGGCGGCGATGTCCTTCACGAATGTGCCGAGCGAGACGCGAATGTCTCGAATGAGTTCGGCCGAGGCCGTGGAGTTGGTTTGCTCCGCACCGAGTGCGCCGCCCATCATTGCCCCGCCGCCGGCCTGCTTGGTGGTGTCGGCGAGAATGACCAGCGCCAGCGGCTGCGTCGAGATCTTCACGCTCACCACCTCCCGGTCCTGACCGTCTTCGCGAATGAGAACATCCGGCGTGGTCAGGTCCCTGACCGACTTGCCGTCTTTGTCGACTGCTGAGAGAAAGATGGTCTTCTCGTTCTGTTCGGTTGCGGTCAGCGGAGGCGTTCCAAACACCCCGAACGTCACAAAAAGTCCGAACAAGCCGACCAGCGGCGCGAGCGCCTGGCGGCGAAGTGAGTGGGTCGTCATGGTGGGTCGTGGCCTCCAGGGCAAGAGTAGCAGTTAATCTACACCAGCGCGATGGCGTGCACGGATGCAGACCAGCCTGAAGCTGAGAGATACTCGGAAAACAATGAACTGGCGCGTGATTATTCTGGGATCGAGCCTGGTCGCCCTGCTCGGCGTCGGCTGGTGGCTGGTTCGCCCCAGCCCTCCGGGCCTCATCGTGGTCATCTCCATCGATACCCTGCGGGCGGACCGCCTGCCGATCTACGGCTACGCGGCCGGCCGGACGCCCGCGATCGATACGTTTGCCCGGGACGCCATCGTCTTCGACCGCGCGTACGCGCACGCGCCGCAGACGTTGCCGTCACATGCGTCGATGTTCACGGGGCAGTTGCCGTTTGAGCACGCGGTGCGGGACAACCTCGGGTTCACGCTCAGCAATGACGCGGTGAGTCTGCCCGAGCTCCTGAGCCAGGCCGGCTATCAGACCGGCGGATTTGTGTCGTCGTTTGTCCTGCGCGCCGAGACCGGTATCGCCCAGGGGTTCACCACCTACGACGCGCAGTTTCCCGCAGCGGCATCCGACCGATCACCCGGGCAGGTTCAGCGCCCGGGCCTGCAGACGCTGGAGGCCACCGACCGATGGCTCGACACCCTGTTGGGCCCCCGCGCCTTCGCGTTTTTCCATATCTACGAACCGCACAAGCCGTACGCACCGCCCGCGGCGTACCAGGGCCTGGCGGACCCCTACGACGGCGAGGTCGCCTACTCGGACGAAATCGTCGGTCGCCTGCTCGCCTCCCTCAAACGGCGCGGCCTCTACGACCACGCCACCATCGTCATCACCGCCGACCATGGCGAGGGATTGGGGGACCACGGTGAAGAGGAGCACGGCCTCTTTCTCTATGACGAGGTGATGCGCGTGCCGCTGCTCGTGAAGTTGCCGGGCGCGCAGGCAGGCGGATCACGACGCGCTGAGCCCGTGCAGCACATCGACCTGATGCCTACGATCACGGCCATCGCGAAGGTGGAGACTCCGTCGGGCCTTCGTGGCCGCAACCTGATGCCGCTGTTGGAGGGGACGGGCACCATCGCGCCGCAGGGGATTTACGCCGAAGCTCTGTACGCGCGATACCACTTCGGATGGAGTGAGCTCACATCGCTGACCGATGAGCGCTATAAGTTCATTCAAGCCCCGCGTGAAGAGCTGTACGACCTGGAGCAGGATCCCGATGAACGCACCAATCTGATCGCCGACCGCAGTCCGGCGGCCGCCGCCCTTCGCACCGCCCTGGCCTCACTTGTGGCCAATCGCACGATTGACGCGCCCTCAGCGGTGTCGGACGCCGACCGACAGCGCCTCGCCGCACTGGGATACGTGGGCACGCAAACCACCGCCCCGGCGTCGTCGACCAACGCGTTGCCTGATCCCAAGGACAAGGCGCATGTGCTCCAGATGTATCGCGAGGCCGTGGACCACCTGAGCGCGTTGCGGTTTGTGGAAGGCGCGGACGGGCTGGCCGCGATCCTCACACAAGACCCGAACATGACCGATGTGTGGTCGCAATACGCGACCACGCTCGTCCGCCTGGGACGTCTGCCCGAGGCGTACCGCGCGTGGCGCGAAGTGGTGACGCGCAAACCCGACGAACCCTCAGGCCTGCTCGGCGCGGCCTCGGTGCTTGTGTCCCTCAACCAGTTGGAAGACGCGCGCACGTACGCCGAGTTGGCCATTCCGCGTGCGCCGGCCGCGGCCCATCAGGCCCTTGCCAACATCGCGCTCACGCAGGGACGCGATGATGAGGCCGTCAGACAGGCAGGTCTTGCAGAACAGGCCGATCCCACACTCCCCCTGACACTGATGGTCCAGGGGCTCCTGCAATACAACCGAGGCGACTACGGCGCAGCGGTGCCGCTCCTGCAACAGGCGCGGACACGTTTTGCCCAGCGGCCGATTCAGGCCAGCGACCTGCACTTCTTTCTGGGAGACGCACTGGCAAGGCTCGAGCGATATTCGGAAGCGGAACCCATGCTGCGTGAGGAGATTCGCCTGTACCCACACAACATCCGCGCTCGCACCGGACTGGCGATGCTGCTGGCGGCTACAGGACGTGTGGCGGATGCCGACCGCGCGATTATTGAGTTGCTGCAGGTCGCGCCCTCACCCGAGACGTACAAGACCGCAGCCGATCTCTACACCATGTTCGGCATGCCCGAACGCGCGGCCGCCGTGCGCGCGGCGGGACGTGTCGCCGCAGTGGGGAGACGATGAAGACATCGGGCGGTCGGCGATCGGGTGCACGGGTGGTCTGGGGGTGGGCTGCTCTGGCGACGATTGCGGTCCTCGCCTGGTGGTTCTGGCCTGGGCCCAGGTTCACGGTCGCGCGCACGGCGGACCGCAACGTGTTGATCATCTCGATCGATACGCTGCGCGGTGACGCGCTGGGCTCGTACGGAGGGCGCGCCGCCACGCCGCGGCTCGACGCCCTCGCGGCATCCGGTGCACGATTCACATTCGCACATGCCCACGCCGTGGTCACACTGCCGTCGCACACGAGTCTCTTCACGGGGCTCTATCCGTATCAGCACGGTGTTCGCGACAACAACGGGTATCGCGTGCGTGCGGGCGAGGCCACGCTAGCCGCGCGCCTCAAGGCGCTGGGGTTTGCCACGGGTGCATTTGTCGGCGCGTTTCCGCTCGATCAACGCTTCGGGCTGAATCAAGGCTTTGATGTGTACGACGACCGACTGCCGGAATCGGGTCCGACGATCGATTTTGCGTTACCCGAACGCCGCGCCGATCAGGTGGTTGGTGCCGCCACCGCGTGGATCGGGCAACAACAGACGCCGTGGTTCTCGTGGGTGCACGTCTTTGATCCGCATGCGCCGTATCGGCCCCCACCGCCATTTGATACGCAGTATGCCGGCGACCCCTACGCGGGCGAAGTCGCCTGGACGGACGCCGCACTCGCACCGCTGTTTGACCAGCTCCGCACCTTGTCACGCCCCACACTCGTGATCGTCACGGCCGACCACGGCGAGAGTCTCGGTGAACACGGCGAATTGACACACGGCATCTTTGCGTATGACGCCACGCTGCGCGTGCCGCTCATTATTGCGGAGATTTTTCCGGCCGACGCGGCGGCGTCAGCAGCAGCGAGGGGACGCACGATCGACTCGCCCGTGCGTCACGTGGACATCGTGCCGACCGTGCTTGACGCCGTCGGGGCGCCCGCCGACGCGGCACTCGCAGGCACATCCCTGCTGGACGTCATCACCACGGGCCGAGGTGAGACACGACCGTCGTACTTCGAAGCCATGACGGCGAATCTCTCCCGTGGGTGGGCGCCACTCCGCGGAGTCCTCGTCGATCGCGACAAATACATCGATCTCCCGATCGCCGAGCGATACGACCTCACCGCCGACCCTTCAGAGCAGCGCAACCTCGCGTCGTCTGACGCCGCCAGGACGCAGGTGCTGTTCAACACGCTGCGAACGTTCGACACGGCACCGCCGGGGCAACCCGGCGAGGAGTCCAGCGCGGTGCTCGAACGCCTGCGAGCGCTCGGGTACATCGGTGGCAGTCCCGCACCGGCGCGTGAGCGGTATACGGAAAGCGACGACCCGAAGCAACTGATCGATCTCGACAAGATGCTCCACGACGCCGGCGATCTGTATTCGCGTGGTCGCCGCGACGAAGCGGTGGCCGCGTTCCGTGCGGTGATCACCCGACGACCCGACACCGCCGACGCGTATCGCTACCTCGCGTTTGTCTATTGGCAGACGGGACGACCGGCAGACGCCATCGCCACACTGGAAGCGGCGCTCGCCAGGGGACTCACGCAGCGGGACATTCGCGTGAAACTCGGAATTTATCTCGCGGAATCTGGCGCGGCCGCGCGAGCCATCCCGCTCCTCGAGGGCATGTCGACTGATGACAGCGAAGTCCTCAATGCGCTGGGCATCGCGTACGGGCAAAGTGGTCGACTCGCCGACGCGATGCGCACGTTTGAGCGCGCGTTACAGGTCGACTCCACCAGCGCACTTTCCCATCAGAACATCGCGACCCTGCAGTTGCGCACCGGAAACTTTGCCGCATCAGAAGCCTCGTTTCGGCGGGCGCTCTCGATCGATCCGGCGCTGGCCGGCGCGTATACCGGCCTGGGCGTGACGCTCACGAGGCTCAATCGCCTGCCCGAAGCCCTGGACGCCTGGCGCAAGGCTGTGAGCCTCGATCCCAACGACTTCAACGCCCTCTTTAATTTGACGATGGAGTTGTTCGAGAGTGGGCAGGCGGGAGAAGCGCGGCGATACGGGGAGCAATT
>CAYZLT010000149.1:0-8714 GCA_964479175.1 uncultured Solibacteraceae bacterium
CCTATCGCAGACCTCAGAGGTCGTTTTCGTGTCCAACAAAACGACCTCTGAGGTCGTGTTTCGGGCGCCGGGCGCGTTCCGGCCGTGTCAACCGACCTGGTAGCTCCGCAGCGGCGATACGAGACCAAGGATGCTCAGCAGCCACCAGATGACGGCGACCACGACCACCACATTAAGGATGGTCTTGATGGAGGACGCCATCGGGATGAACCGGTTAATCAGCCAGAGAATGATGCCGACGATGACCAGGGTGACGACGATATCGAGAAGGGGCATGGCGTGAGCGTACTGGTATCACCTGTGCGGGGGTGTGCCGAATGGCACAGCGCCGCTTCTACCGCAGAAACGCCAGGATCTGGAGCGACGACTGATACCCCGACACGGATTTGAGTGCCTTGCCCGATCCCGGATCAACGATCACCATCGTCGGATACCCCGCCACGCCGAATCGTTTGACCAGCGCCTTTTCCACGTCGCCGTCGAGTTTGACCGTCACGAACCCCTTCGCCAGTGCGGTGGAGACTTCGGCGTCGGTCCAGATCCACTCGTCCATCGTTTTGCACGGACCGCACCAGGTGGTTTCGAAGTCGATGAACACACGTTTGCCAGTCGCCTTTGCGGCGGTCAGCGCCTCATCGAGGTTGTGCGACCAGGCGAGCGCGGCTATGGTGCGTGCGCGGGGGCGCTCGTCGGCGAGCATGTCGTCAGGGAGCCGGTCCTCTGTCTTTGACACCGGGCGGTCGACCACCGCGAACGTGACGGCCGAGCCATCCTTGGCAAACGACTTGAACTCGAGCACGAGATCCTTCGCGCCCGCGCCACGTTCAATAAACATAAAACGTGACGTGTCACGCGCTTCCTTGATGGACAAGACCGCCGCGTCGGCATTTGGCATCGAGGCCTGCACCACGCTCCAGGAGTCGCCCGGCCCATACAGCGCGTCGTTATTGCCGTCCATGGCGGCCACGAGCGCACGCACGCCGTTCACCGTGACCGATCCGGAGCGCCACGATCCACGCGAGTATCTGACGACGTCTGGTGCGGGAGCTCCATCCTCCCGGACGATCCAGAAATTCACGATGAAGGGCTCGGTGCGTTCGGGATCGGCAAAGCGCACGCGCAGGTCCATCGAACTAAACGACGACCACCACGCTTTCGTCTTCGGATTCTGCGTCGGCGTGGCGACGGCCGCCGGGCCGTCGTCTGCGAAGTTGCCGTTGCGGTTGTGGTCCACAAAAAGCTGCGTCAGGTCGGACGGATGGGCCACGCTGGCGGTGGCCAGGACCGGGATCCACGAATCACGCGCGGGGCCCACCTGGATGAGTCCACGTTTGGCCGGTCGCACGGCGCCGACGGGCAGGGCCTGTGTGGCCGAGACGGCCGCGAGGGCGACCTGCGTGCCTTTGGGACTGAAGTTGGGTTTCGGCCCTGTTCCCGGCGCCTGATACGTCAGTGGCACGGTGATGAGCGCGGATTGCGCCTGAGTGACGCTGTTGCCCGCCTGCACGACAGCCACCACACCCAGCAAAAACATCAGTCTTCTCATCACGTCTCCTATTTCTCGCGCAAGAGTTTCTCGATCAGTGACGCGAGAAACGGTTCGTTTGCATCATCGTAGCCGACCATGATCAGACGGATGCGCCCGTGGCGGTCGAGGATGTGAATCTGCGGAATGCCCCCGACTTTGTAGGCCGCATCATTCGGGTTGTCAACGGCTGAGCGTTGATCCGCCACGGCGATCGGCACGACCAGCCCCTCTTTGGCCCAGTAGACGCGATCTCGTTCAAACTCGACCTCGGCGGTGAGCGGGCGCTCCATGCCGAAGTAGCCGTAGAGTTCCGTCGCCAGGACGACACGGAATCCCTGTGGGCCGTACTTGGCCAGCAGTCGCGTGAGGCCGGGATAACTTTCCTTGCAGGGCACACACCAGTGCGCGGTGAACTCGAGCAGCGTCACCCCGCCGGTCATGGGCATCGTGGTGTTGGGCGGCGCATTCAGCCAGCGCGGCGCGGTGATGGGGGCGCCCACGGTGCCGACCAGTGCGTAGCGAGCGATCACGGGATCCAGCATGCGGGCCGCCAGGGGCGACTCGCTCCAGCCGGATCGCGCCGACGCGAGAAGCGCCTGCGCCTCCGTGCCCCGTCCCCGGCCTGCCAGCGCTTCGGCCATGTTGATGTGTGCACTCAGGATATGGCTGCCGTATTGGGTGCGTTGCGCGGGACTGAACGTCGTGCTGCGGTCGATGAGCCACGTCGAATGTTTGATGATGCCGTCGTCGATGTCGTCGCCGCGGTAGTAGCCGTTCATTCGGCTATGGGTCGCCATCTTGATGTCGAGCAGGGCGTCACCGGGCAGATCGAGGCGATCGAGCTCGTCAACATATTTTTCAAGTCTCGCATTGCGCTCGGCGGACTTCGTGTCACGCAGGCCCGAGCTGACCGCCTGGGCGAGGACCTCCGCCCGAATGGAAACCGAGAGCGTCCTGGATCCGAGGGCACGTTCGAGCGCGGCCTTGGCGAGGACCGGTTGCGCGGATTCCCCGTAGAGTGCGATCAGGCCGGGCAGGTCCGCCTCCGCCATGGTGGCCACGGAGAACTGCGCGGCACACCGCTGTGCCATGGCGACCTTCTCGACTTCGATCTGCCGCACGGTCTCGGCCGTGACCTGTTTGAGCGCCCGTTGTTGTGTCAGGACAAACTGGCGGGCGGCCTTCACACATTCGGCTGGTGTGGTGGGTTGTGTGGGCGGGGTGTGTCCGGCGGTGGCCGTGACGGCACTGACGGAAAAGACGAGTGAGATCAGCCACATATCCAACTCCCTTATCGAAGTCCGCGCTGCAGGAACGAGACAAAATGCGCAACGTCCCGGGTCAGGCCGCCAAACGCGACGACTGGGGTCCCGTCCGGTGACAGTATTGCGTAGTACGGCAGTGCGACTGTACCAAAAGTGTCACGCTGTAGCGCTTGAAAACGGCGGTACTCGTCGCCGCGGCCATCGGTGTACAGGCGGACGCGCACGTAGCGTGACAACTCGCGTGCGACCTCCGGGCGCGTGAACATGTTGGCTTCCATCCACCGGCAGTTGGTGCAGGTGTAGCCGGTGAAATCCACAAGAATGGGTTGCCCGGTCGAGGCCGCAGACGACAAGGCGCTTTCGTAGTCGTTGACGATCCACGACAATTCGCCGTCGGTGCCCCCGCCCAGTTCCGCCGGCGGCAAGAACGCTTCCAGTTCGCCGAGTCGTTGTCCGGCCAGACCCGTACCGAGCCAGATCGTCAACGCCAGTGCGGCGAGTGCCGTGGCCCACCGCGTGGCCCCCGGTCGGGAGAGACGAGGCGCGTGTCCCAGTCGCAGTGCGCCTGCGAGATACGCCACGAGCACCGCACCGATCACAATCCAGAGCGTGATTACAACGTCGCGGGTGAAGAGACCCCAGCCCCACACCAGATCGACGTTGGAGAGAAACTTCAATGCGGCGGCGAGTTCCAGCAAGCCCATCGCGGCCTTGACCGAGAGCAGCCATGCGCCGGATCGTGGCAACGCGGCGATCGCCTGAGGCGCCCACGCGAGCAACACAAACGGCAGGGCGAACACGGACGAAAACACCAGCAGTCCCGCCAGCGGCCAGACCCAGTCGCCTTGAGCCGCCACGACGAGCAATGTGCCCAGAAATGGCGCCGTGCACGTGAAGGACGTGAGTGTGAACGCCAGGCCCATCAGCAACGTGCCGACGTAGCGGCCTTTGCCCGTATCAAGGGCGGCCGCGCTCGACAGGAATCGAGAGGGGAGTGCCAGCTCAAATGCGCCGAAGAGGTTCAACGCAAAGAGGATGAACAGCGCAGCGATCCCGAGGTTCAACCAGGGGTTGGCGGCGAATTGATTCAGGCCTGCCGCGCCAAATCCAATGGCGAGGATCGCACCGACGGCGCTGAATGTCATCACGATGCCAACGCCGTACACCGCCGCCTGCGACACCGCCTGGCCCCGCGTGGTCGTCCCGCGATTGGTGAAATACGAGACCGTGATCGGCACCATGGGAAACACACAGGGCGTCAGCAGTGAGAGTGCGCCCATCAGTGCGGCCAGACCGAGATACGCCCCGAGCGTGCTGGCGGTGGTGGCGGAGGCCATGTCCTCCACCGTCGAGGTCCGGGGGCCGGCAGTATCTGTCGCCGGCGGGATGAACCGTGCGTCGTTGCCCGTCCCTGGAATCAACAACGACAGCGCGATCGGCTCGGTCGTCGGCGGCAGGCAATACCGGTCGGTGCAGGTCTGAAAGGTGGCGTCGAGTACGACCGTCAGTCGGCCGGTTGCGGCGTCGGGCACTTTGACCGGTACATAAAAGGTCGCGGCCTCCGTGTGGTACTGCGTGTCGATGCTGAAGTTGGCGTCAAACGCCGAAAATGGCAGTGGGGCGATGACGTTGCCGTCGAGCTGAAACGGGGAGTCGGGCGCGGCGACGATCCTGAGTGCCTGTGGTCCCGCCCCCTCCTGCGTGAGGGCATACATCTTCCAGCCCGGATCGATCGAGGCATGCAGGACGATTTCTACCGTCGCCCCAGCGGCCACGACCGACGCGGCCGGCACCGACGCGTTCCACCGGACGACAACCTGCTGCGGCACCTGCGCCACTGCCGACGCACCAAGGGCGAGTGTGAGCAAAAAACCTGTCGCCAGTCGTGACATCGTCGCGATCCTACGCGACAAGTGACCGCGAGAACATCGGAACCTCGGAACTCCGGGACTTCGTTTCAGTAAACGCCGCGAAGCCTTTGATAGTATGCCCGGGCTATGAACGAATCCGGCGCTCCGACCTCCCCTGCTATTGACCGTGCCCTGCCAGCGATGCTGGCCCTGTTTGTGGGGAGCGGCGCTGCCGCCTTGATCTACGAGGTCGTCTGGTTCCAGATGCTCCAGCTCTCGCTGGGGTCGTCGGCCGTCTCCATAGGCGTCCTGCTGGGCGTGTTCATGGGGGGCATGGGCTTGGGCAGCTGGATGTTTCCCAAGAAGGTCGACAAAAGACATCACCCCCTCAAGGTCTATGCCTTCCTGGAACTCGGCATCGGTCTCTGCGGTCTGTTGGTGCTCCTGATTATTCCGTTGCTCGGCGGCGTGTACACGGCGATTGCCGGCACCGGCCAGTTCAGCGTCTTTCTGCGCGGCCTGGTCGCCGCCGTCATCCTTCTGCCGCCCACGTTGATGATGGGCGCGACCCTGCCCGCCATCGCCCGTTACGTCGAAACGACCCCGAAGGGCGTGTCGTGGATGGGCTTCTTCTACGGGGGCAACATCGCCGGTGCCGTCATCGGCACCTTGCTCGCAGGCTTTTATCTGCTGCGCGTATCCGACATGGTCGTGACGACGCTGGTGGCGGTCGCCCTCAACGCGTTGGTGGCCGGCCTTGGCCTCTGGTTGTCGAAGAGTGCACCGTACGAACCGGCTGGTGTGTCGGTGAAGGATCCGGTCATGGAGCCGGGCGCGCGCGTCGTCTACATCGCGATCGCGTTCTCGGGCCTGACGGCGCTGGCGTCACAGGTCATCTGGGCGCGCGCGCTGTCGCTCCTGATTGGCGCGACGGTCTACACCTTCTCCCTCATCCTTGCGGTGTTTCTTGTCGGCCTGGGAATCGGGTCCAGCCTCGGCTCCTCAATGGCGTCCAGCCTCAAACATCCACGCGTGGCACTGGGCTGGGTGCAGATGCTGCTGTGTGTGGCCCTCGCGTATGCCGCCTACATGACCACCGGCTCGATGCCGTACTGGCCGATCAATCCGTCCATCTCCAGTGACCTGGTCTACACCTTCCAGCTCGACCTGATGCGCGCAGCCTTTGTCGTGTTGCCGGGCGCGATCCTCTGGGGCATGAGCTTCCCGTTGGCGTTGGCCTCGGTCGCCGAAAAAGGTCAGGACCCGGCCCGCCTCGTGGGTGGGGTCTATGCGGCCAACACCGCCGGCGCCATCGTCGGCGCGCTCTTCGCAAGTCTGCTGGCGATTGCCTGGATTGGTTCACAGAACACCCAGATGGTGCTCATCGGCATCTCGGCCGTGTCCGGCTTGATGTTGCTGGCGTCCCACGCGGATGAGACGGGCAAGGGCAAGTCGCAGCTGGCCAGCATGGTCGTGCTCGTGCTTGTCACGGCTGCTGCGGGTCTGCTCGCACGCACCGTGCCGCCGATGCCCGGCATTCTCGTGGCCTACGGCCGCTACGCGGCGACCTGGGTGGGCCAGAACGAAATCATCTACACCGGCGAAGGCATGACCGCGTCGGTCGCCGTCTCGCGCACACCCAACGGCGTCCTCAACTACCACAACGCCGGCAAGGTGCAGGCGTCGAGTGAACCGCAGGACATGCGTCTGCAGCGCATGCTCGGACACATGACGACCCTGATCCCCGAGAACGCGAAGACCGTCGTGGTCATCGGCTGTGGCGCGGGTGTCACCGCCGGCGCGGTGTCCATCGACCCGGACCTGACGCAGGTCATCATCGCGGAAATCGAGCCGCTGGTGCCGCGCGTGGTGTCGACCTACTTCTCGGAGCACAACTTCGACGTCATCCGGAACCCCAAGGTGCGTGTGCACCTCGACGATGCGCGGCATTTCCTGCTGACGACCAAGGAAAAATTCGACGCCATCACGTCCGACCCGCTGGACCCCTGGGTCAAGGGCGCGGCCACGCTCTATACGCGCGAATTTTTTGAGGTGGTCAAGTCGCGCCTGAACCCCGGCGGCGTGGTCACGTTGTTTGTGCAGCTCTACGAGAGCAGCGATGCGGCGGTGAAGAGCGAAATCGCGACGTTCCTCGAGGCCTTCCCACAGGGGGTGGTGTTTGCCAACACGATCAACGGTCAGGGGTATGACCTGGTGCTCGTGGGGCAGCTCGACCCGAAGCCGATCGACGTCGACCGCGTGCAGGCCCGCCTGAGCGACCCGAAGAACTTCGCCATCGCGCGTTCGCTGTCGGAGATCGGCATCAACTCGGCCGTCGACCTGTTCGCCACCTACGGTGGCCGCACCGACGACATGGGCGGTTGGCTGGCCGGCGCCCAGATCAACACCGACCGCAACCTGCGGCTCCAATATCTGGCCGGGCTCGGCCTGAACCTCTATCAGAGCGCGGAGATCTACCGGAACATGTCGGCGACCAGCCGGTATCCGGAGGGCCTCTTCACCGGATCCGATCAGACGATCCAGGAGTTGCGACAGGCGATCGAACGCGCGCACGGGCGCTGATTCGGCGGTCTTCAAGACCAGACCGCCGTGTTGTAGCGCAGTAGTAATGTCCCCTCCGTAACGCAATAGAAATGTCCCCTACGCTGGCGATCTCCGAGGAGGTCGCAGATTGGGACGGACAGCGATGAGTGCGCGAGAATTGACGCGGGTTGAGGTGTTGGCGCGGGTGAAAGCGGGGGCCTTGACGGTGACGGCGGCGGCGGTGCTGATGCGGGTGGGGTATCGGCAGGCGAAGCGGTTGGTGCAGCGGTATCGGGCCCGGGGGGCCAAGGGGTTGCGCCATGGCGGGGTCGGCCGCCGATCCAATCGCGCGTGCCCCGCCGCGCAGCGTACGCGAGTGGTGGCGTTGATTCGCGAGAAGTACAGCGGCGCGGTCGGCGTGCGGTTCGGGCCGACGCTGGCGACGGAGCACTTGGCGAGCGAAGACGGCGAAGTGGTCTCGGTTGACACGGTGCGGCGCTGGATGCTGGCCGAGGGGCTGTGGAGTCGGGCGCGCAAGGGGGCCCCGCATCGGCAGCGGCGGGTCCGCAAGGCGCACTTTGGCGAGTTGGTGCAACTCGATGGCAGCTTTCACCGGTGGTACGAGGATCGCGGGCCGCAAGGTTGTTTGATGACCTTGGTGGACGATGCGACGAGCCGTACGTGGGGCCGGCTGGGCGATCAGGAAACCATTTGGGCGGCGGTGGCCGTGCTGCGGGCGTGGATCGAGCAGCATGGGGTCCCGTTGGCGCTCTACACCGATTGGAAGAATGTGTATGTGCGCGCGCCCACGCCAAGGGAACAGGCCGCCGGTGTGGTGCCGGTGACGCAGTTTGGCCGGATGTGCGCGGCGCTCGATATTCAGATCATCGCGGCGAATTCCCCGCAGGCCAAGGGGCGCGTCGAGCGCAATCATGGGACGCAACAGGATCGGCTCGTGAAGAAACTTCGGCGCCTGGGGATCAACGACGCCGTGTCGGCGAACGCGTTTTTAGAGACGACGCATTGGGCCGACCACAATGCGCGATTCACGCAGACTCCGGCCTCCGCCGAGGATTTCCACCGCCGGGCGCCGAGCCGCACCGCGCTCGATGGGATCTTCCAGATCGAGACGACGCGCGTGGTGTCCAACGATTGGGTCGTGCAGTATCACGCGCGGCATTTCCAGCTCGGCCGTCAGAGCGCCCATGCACCCGCGCGGGGGACGGTTGTCGTACAGGAGAACGCCGCCGGAACGATCGAACTGCGCTACCGCGGCCAGCGGTTGACGTGGAGCGAAATTGCGGCGCCGCCCCCGAAGGTGT
Source organism: uncultured Solibacteraceae bacterium (assembly GCA_964479175.1). Taxonomy (GTDB): domain Bacteria; phylum Acidobacteriota; class Vicinamibacteria; order Vicinamibacterales; family SCN-69-37; genus SYFT01. The sequence continues at coordinate 8,510 of CAYZLT010000149.1, forward strand.
CGGCACCGCGACCGGCGGTCCCGAAGGCCCGGTCCCCCTTTCGGCCCAGCGCGGACCATCCGTGGCGGCGCGACACGCGCGCCGAGGACCGCGAACGGGCGCTCAGCCGCGCCGCCAATCGATGAAGAGACCTGTGGACCCCGTGGAAAACTCCAGGGCGAGTTTTCCACCGTGCCCACAGGCCATTACTTGAGGAAGGGGACAT
>CAYZLT010000150.1:0-8707 GCA_964479175.1 uncultured Solibacteraceae bacterium
ATGCAGGACCGTGCGCTCAAGCACAATGCCGGCCAGCAGACCGATCGTGAACACCAGCGTCACAAACGTCGCGAGCCACACACGTGGCGAGGGCGCGTTCACTGCTGACCTCCGCCCGTGGTCGAGAGTGTCGAGTCGGCCGAGGCGTTGAGCAGCAACGACAACAAGTCCGTTCCCCCGACCTCACCGGTCACCAGGGCTGACGATGCCGGCAGGCCGGTAGTCGCCTCTACTGCCACAACGGCTTCGGTCGCCGTCGTCTGCGCCACGCTGCCCACAACGATGGCCAGAGCGGTCGCGACCGGGACCAGCCGCCAGGTCCAGCGCTGCCAATCGAGCGAGTCCAGCCATGTGGTGGCGGGTCGCTCCGCGCGCAGGTGGGCCATCACACGGGTGCCGACGTAGGTCGACTGCGGGGCGTCGGCCAGTGCCACCAGCGCCTGACGCATCGCCTGCTGGTCCGCGAGCGCCTCCGCACACGCGGCACAGGTGGCCAGATGCGCCATCAGAGCCGCCTGCTCCTGTGCAGACAACTCCCCGAGCGATCCGTCTGCGGCACGCACAAGCGAGGGAATCAGGTCGTCACAGTGATGAGTCATCTCGTGCTCTCCTTGCTCGTCACAATCTGCTTGAGGCGTTGGCGCCCACGAAAGATGCGCGACTCCACCGTTCCGATCGGAATGTCGAGCGCGGCGGCAATCTCGCGATAGTCCAGCCCTTCGATGTCGCGCAAAATCACCGCCTCGCGCCAGTCGTCGGGCAACGCCGCCAACGCGCGCCGGAGTTGATCGTGCGCCACGATGCGGCGCTCCACCTGTTCGCCGCTGGCGATATCCATCCCGTCGATCTCGCCCTGCTGATCCTCGCGACGAGTGCGTCGTTTGTCCAGATGTGTGCGCGCCGCGTTGGTCGCGATCTGGTAGAGCCACGTCTTGAACGAACTCTGCCCGCGAAAGTCCTTGAGCGCCCGGTGCGCCCGCAAGAGGGCCTCCTGCGCCACATCCTCGGCGTCGGAGACGTTCGAGACCATGTGCGTCAGATACCGCACAAGCGCTCCTTGGTGCCGCCCCACCAGATCGCCAAACGCGTCAAGGTCGCCCGATCGGGCTCTGGCGACAAGGTCAAGATCGGCATCCGACATATGAGACCTGCGGACCGTGCCCGTTATTCCCGAACCAGCCGATACAGGCGGTGCCCATCTCGATCTGCGGCAATCAGACGCAGATCCGGGCGTCCATCAAGGGATCGCACCACGTCGGCGGCCTCAGCCCCGAACTTTTCGAGGTGGACCATGACGTGGGTGGCCCCGGCCGCCTGAAGCGTCGGGAAGGCCCGCGCCTGCGGGAAATACCAGAGTGTCTCGGCGTGCCGACGATACGACATTGGCGTCACACCACTGTAACCGTTCATCACGGGTCGCCAGTGCCCCGTGGCGTTCAGTACGTATTCGCCGTTTTCAAAGACCGCATCGGGTGGGTAAAACGGCATCTCCGCCAGAAGCACGTCGCCGGGTTCGTCGCGCAGCAACGAGTACACGGCCGGCACACCGGAAAAAGGCGTCGTGTGAATGGGGGAGTGCACGGCCTCGATGGTGGCCAGGCCGATGGACGCGACGACGAGGACGCGGGCTGTGCCGGGGCGCAGACGACGTTCGAGCCAGGCCACGGCGAGCGCTGCGAGCAACGCGAGCCCGACCAGTGCGAGCATTCCGAATCGTGACGCCGCCCTGATGCCTTGCACCGGTGGGAACAGCCGGTACACCCATTCATAGACCGGTGTGGCGGTACCGAGCGACAACACGAAGCCGACGACGACCAGGGCGATCGCCCAGCGCGTGAGGCGCGATGTTTTCCAACCAACAACCAGTCCGATAGTGGCCAGCACCAGACACACCACACCGGGGAACCACAGGTTGGTCTCCACGGTCGCGGCGGTCGTGGACCATCCCCGATGCAGCCAGCTCATCGACGAGAAGTAGCCACCAGGGGTGGCCGAGAAGTCGGCCACTTGTTCGATCGGACGTCGCACACCGCCGGTCAGATGTGGCCACAACACCGGCAGCGCGGCGAGGACACCCGCGGTGCCGCCGGCAATCACGGAAATGACGGTCACCACGCGCTGGCGCGACGGCCAACACATCACGACCATCAGGCCCACACCGATGACGGCGAAGACCAGCCAGTGGAGCGACGTCACCGCCACCAGTGCGACGGCACCCGCCAGCCACCACCATCGGCCTCTGCCGTCTTTTTCATCCTCCTGATCGAGCAGGGCCCACGCCGCGCCCCACACGAGTAACAGTCCCCACGCGTGCGCCGCCTGCAGGTGCGGAAGGCGTGTGAGCAGGTGGGCGTTATACGTGATGAGTGCGCCAGCGAGCAGTCCCGCATTCGACGAGCCCGTCCACCGCGCCACCACCCACCACGTCGTCCACGCCGTCATCGTGAGACCGGCAAGCAGGAGGATGTTGAACGTGAGTACGGCGGAGCCGCTCATCCAGAAGATTGGTGCGCCTGCGAGTGCCGGGACCATGAGTGGCTCGGAGAAGGTGAGCGCCGCTTCACCGGGCTGAAAAATATTGCCCTGCCAGAATTGTGAGGGCTGCGTCGGGAGCACATGCGCGATCCACGTCACGATCCAGGCGTTGAGCTGCGCGTCCGCGTTGTGATTGAGCGAGAGCCGGTGCGGCGCTGACGCCAGTGGCCACGTGTGGGCGACCGTCAGGAGCAGGAAGAGGACGAGAGCGCGCGTCGAACCTGCCGGTGCCGACACTAACGCGCCTTGCGGAAGGTGCGGATGACGGTGCCCGCGTCGGTGCCGTTCACCACGAGTGTGGCGCGCAGGAGGTAGTCGCCCGCCTCGAGTGTGCGCACATCGACGCTGCCGGTGATGGCACGCCGCGACGGATCGGGTGAGGTCAGCACACGTCCTGGCGTGATGGAGCGTGCGGGATCTGTCAGTCCCGTGGCCACTTCGATGCGCGTCGTGAGCGTCTGATCAGCGGCGAGGTCGCCGTAGACTTCGGCATACCACTCGACATCGGTGGCATCCGGCGACGGCTGCAGCACCGGCACAAACATGTCGGTAGCCAGACGTCCGAGCATCAACGCGCTTACGCGGAAGGGGCCTGCCTGCGTGAATCGCGCGTCCACCTCCACGTCCACCGCGCCCCGGCGTCCTGATAATTCCGACGCGGCCCATCGCAGACGATACGAACCCTCTGGAGCGATGACGCCGCTGATGAATGGGCGCGCTGCCAACGCCTCACGAGTTTCGGTCCACTGCGCCGTCATCCGGCCGTCGGGCGTGATGAGTCCGAACTCGGACCACGCGAGCGATCGGCCGTCCTCGATGGTGTCGCCGACAATGAGGAGGCGGATGCTGGAGCGATCACTGTGCAACACGGGATAGGCGGCGATGCGGAGCGGGAGATCGGTGAAGTGGCGCGACTGCCGCAACATGTCGGTGAGCGACGTGAGACCGTCAGTCACCTGGGCCGACACGTACGCAAACGGCGCCGACCGCACCACGAGACCCGGACGGGCCGTGGTCACAAGCGCGCGGGCCATCGTGCCGGCGTCCAGATCTTCGTCTTCGCTGACGGCGAGCTCAATCCGCGCGAGTTCCTGCGCAACGACCGTGGACCATGACCCGAGTGGAAGGACCACGCCTCCGGTGCCGGCCGCAAGGACGTTGATGCCGTTGCCTGGGGGGACCGCAGTGGCGTGTGGCACCACGATGTAGAGCGCGATGCGATTGCGCGCGACCAGTGCTCCCAGCGCCTGAATGGATTGGCGCAGTTGGCCTGAGACGGCAAACGGCTCGGTCACGAGGACCAGTGTCTTGACGCCCGGTTCGGCACCCAGCATCACGGCCGCGCGGCCGAGTGCGCCGAGCGTGGACTCCACCGCGTCGGCATCCTGTTTGGCGGACCAGACGGAACTGGTTCGCAGGGTCAACGCGGCGGCCGCCTCGACCACGCGAGTATGAGTCGTGGTGAAGTCCACGGGACGGGTGTCACCGGCCAGTGGAATCAGCGCCAGTCGATCGGTGGGTGCCAGCGCGCGGGTGAGGTCACCGAGCCCTGTGCGTACGCCCTCGGCGCGTTCCGACGACAGGCGCGCCACATCGACCAGGACGGCCGTGGTGCGTCCCGCCACGCCGTCGTTAGTGCCATACGGCAACGGCAGTCCCACGCGCACGGCGGATGTGGCCGACCGCACGACCCGTACGCCTGTGACGCGTTGGGGACGCCCATTCAGGCGGACGACCAGTTCGTCGGGACGCACGTCCGATACAGCGCGCCCATTCTTGGTTGTCACCACCACGTCGATCGTCGTGACCGCAGATGCCTGTGCGGCGACCAGAGGAACGTCCGGGACGGTCGAAAAGATGAGCGCCAGCGTCAGGAGCGGGAGGACGAGTGGGCCGGCGAACCGCATGCGCCGCCATTGTAGCTGGCTTGGCCAGGAAGCAGCCGGAGCGCCGGTGGCCGTGTGCCTCCGAGTACAGCCACGGGCCGATTCGGCCCATACAGTGCGGAGATGAAACTTCCCCGCACCCTCTCCGCATCGGCCGCCGCGGTCGTCGTCGCTGCAGGAATCGGCGCAGCGCAGGCGCCACCACCGGCCGAGGCGCAGATGCAGGCCGTGCTCGATCAGTTTGCCACGCTCGGGCCAAAGCCGCTCCAGTCGATCACGCCTGCGGAGGCGCGAACGCAGCCGACTCCGGCCGACGCCGTCATGGCCGTGCTCAAGAGTCAGGGCAAGAGCACGGCACCCGAGGCGGTCGGCAACGTCGAGAACAGGACATTCCCAGGCCCGGCGGGGCCCGTCCAGATTCGCATTTACACGCCGAAGGGGACCGGCCCGTTCCCGGTGATCCTGTACATCCATGGTGGGGGGTGGGTCATCGCGAACCTCGACACCTATGACGGCTCCGCACGCGCCCTGACCAACGCGGCGCAGGCGGTGCTGGTATCGACGCACTATCGTCAGGCACCCGAGCACACGTTCCCCGCGGCGCACGATGACACCTGGGCTGCGTACGAGTGGGTACTCAAGAACGCCGCGTCCTTCAACGGCAACCCGCTGAAGGTGGCCATCGCGGGCGAAAGCGCCGGCGGCAACATGGCCGCCGCCATTGCGATGATGGCGCGCGATCGGAAGGTGCAGGCGCCCGTGCATCAACTGCTCGTTTATCCCGTGACCAACGATAACCTGGATACGCCCTCCTACCGGGAGAACGCGAACGCCACGCCGTTGGGCAAAGCCGGCATGCAGTGGTTCTTCGGACACTATCTGAAGAGCCCGTCGGAGGGCGCCGATCCGCGCCTGTCCATTTTGCGCGCCACCAACCTGAAGGGGTTGCCGCCTGCCACCGTCATCACGGCGCAGATCGATCCGCTGCGATCAGAAGGCGAGGCCTTCGCCGTGGCACTGAGGGCGGCGGGTGTCGACGTGTACCACCAGAACTATGACGGCGTGACGCACGAGTTCTTCGGCATGGGCGCGGTGGTGGACAAGGCGAAGCAGGCTGTGGCCGTTGCCGGTGGTCGGCTCAAGGCCGCATTCGTCAAGTAGCCAGATTGGTCTCAGCCCGGACGATCGCCGTCGGCAATGTTCTGTAGTGCACACCGGCCGCCCACGGCGCCGCGCGCTTCTTGTCGCTACGCGAGCAGTTCCAACGCCCGGCGTTCTGCCGATTTTGCAAGGGTGAGCGCGACGATGCGTTCGTCGAACGTGGCCAACATGCCACCCCGCTTCAGCGCGAGCCCCAGCAAATACGCATCGGTCACCTGCTGATGCCCGACCAACCGCGGTCCCGCGAACACCGCCGCGTCGGCAAACGAGAGGGCGCAAGGCCAGAACTCATGATCGTTGGCGGCGGTATTCGCGGCCAGAAGACTGGAGGCCTCGCGCGGGGTGACGGCATCGCGTGAAAATGCCGGGTTCGACACGATGTGCACAAAACCGGCCTCGGTGAGCGGGCAGGTAGCCCATCGCTTGGCACGATGGCGAACAAACCATCGCACCGCAGAGGCATGGGCCGTGTGGCTCGGCCAGAGCAGCGCAATCAACACATTGGTGTCGAGCAGGTACCCCTTCATGCCCCCTCTTCTTCAATCCGCCGCACGTCGTCGGTCGTCACCTGCGGAGAATCAGAGGGCAACCGAAAGATCACAAGCCCGTCTTTGTCGATGGACGGCGTCGGCGCAGTCAGCCCCCGACGTACGAGGTCCGTCACCGCCCTGCCCAACGACACGCCGCGCGCCTTCGCCAGACGCCCCGCAAGTTCCGCTACGTCATCGTCTAGGGTCAATGTTGTCCGCATTCATAAATGAGGCTGTGAACATGAATTGATGTCAATAACGTGCAGATCGCACACCATGCGGCTGATGCATGAGATTGATCCGAGCGCGTGGACACCTTATGAAAGGCAGATACGATGTCCACGATGGCAGCAAGCACAGGTCGGCGTCCGCGTCACGTCGCGAGGATCGCGAAGATCAGAAATCGTGTGATGCGCACCCGTCCCCTCATGCCGCGTCGGCTTCCGCCATGACGCGGGAGAAACACGCCGGGCACATCCCATGGGTGATACCAGCGGGAGGTGGCCCGGCCAGGAGCCCCAGTTCGTTGACGGCCTGTTCAACCTCGAGCCACGCATCGCCGACCGCGACCCGTTTGCACCAGCCGCACACACGCAGCAGGTCGCCGGGCGCCGTGTCGGAGCGGGTCAACAACGGGACCTCGGGCCGCGGCTCGGTCCTGACGGTCAGACTGTCGAACGTCACGGCCCCGTCGCTGCCCGGAGTCATCGTCATCCGCATGAATCGGCGCAAGGCTGGAGAGTCGCAGCGGTACTCGAAAGACACGGTCCGGCCGCTGCGGACGCGGTCGAGCAGGTCGCGATAGACGTACCGCGTCGTGTCGTCGACGACGAAGTTCCACAGCGAGTGACCGACGACCTCGGTGGCCGCAGACGCACCTCCGTTCGACGTCGCGAACGGCTCCCAGGAGGCACTGACCGTTTCGATCCGATCGCGGCCATCGATTTGATACGACACCAGATTCGACGGCAGGGGCTGGTCCAGGACCTCGCGAAGTTTCCGGGCAAGTCCGTGTGGGGTGAAGGGCTTGTTCAGGAACGCGATGCCCGGCATCAACACGCCGTGTTGAGCGATGGCTTCATCGGTGTAGCCCGACATGTAGATCACCTTCAGACCGGGCCGGCGATCAGTCAGCCGCCCGGCCAGGACTGGTCCGCTTTGCCCCGGCATCACCACGTCGGTCAGGATCAGAGCGATCCCCGGGTTCTCATCGAACCGCCCGATCGCCTCGGCCGCGTTCGCCGCGACCACGACTGTGTAGCCAAGTTTCTCCAGGAGTCGCTTGGTCAACTCGCGCAACGCCTCGGCATCTTCGACCACCAGCACCGTTTCGGTGCCACCCACCGACGTCCCAGGCGAGGCCGGCATCTCGACCACGGTCGTCGCACCGGCTGCACGCGGAAAAAACACCTTGAACGACGTGCCGCGACCCGGTTCGCTATACACGCTGACGCTGCCGCCGCTGTGTGCGACGATGCCGTGGACCGTCGCCAGGCCGAGCCCCGTCCCCTGGCCCCGCGGTTTCGTGGTGAAGAATGGTTCGAACAATCGCTCTCGAATAGCGGCGGTCATGCCGGTGCCGGAATCACTGACGGTGATGGCCACGTAGGGACCTGGCGTGGGCTTGAAGTGCCGCGCGGCATCGTGTTCATCGATGTCAACGTTGTCAACGTTGTCCACCTCGATTGTCAGGATGCCGCCGTTGGTCATGGCATCCTGGGCGTTGACGGCGAGATTGACGATGACCTGCTCGAGTTGACCGCGGTCGGCCTTGATCGGGGCGATGTCTGGCCGCAGACCGAAGACGATGCGCACGTCCTCGCGGATCAATCGCCGCAGCATCGGTTGCATGTCGGTCAAGATGGCCGCCACATCAAGGATCCTGGGTTCCGTGATTTCCTTGCGGCTGAAGGTCAGCAATTGCCGCGTCAGGCCGGCGGCCCGCATGGCGGCCTTCTGGATTTGCTCAATGTCGGTGCGGTCCCGGCCGGTGCGCCCCGGGCTTTCCAGGAGCATCTCGCAGAAGCCCAGCATCACGGTCAGCAGGTTGTTGAAATCGTGGGCGACGCCTCCTGCCAGTCGTCCGATGGCGTCCATCTTCTGCGCCTGGTGAAACTGGGCCTGCAACATGTTGTGATCGGTGACATCCTGCGAGATGCCGAGCGCCCGCGTCGGTTGCCCGGCTTCGTCAGTGATGATCCGGCCCACGCCGCACAGGGATCGTACCGACCCATCGGGGCGAATCGTCCTGTAGCGGACCGTGCAGTCCTTGCCTGTTGCCGTGGCGTCGCTAATGGTTTCCAGAACCGACGCCCGGTCATCTGGATGGATGCGCTCGACGAAGGCTTCGACGGTTCCGCCAAACGTTCCAGGAGCAAGACCATACTGTTCTTCCATCATCGCGGACCATTGCAGCACGCCGGTGGCGTAGTCCAGATCCCAGATGCCGATGTGCGCGGACTCCAAGGCAAACCGCATGCGCTCTTCTGCGACGATGACGGCCTGTTCGGCTTCTTTCCGGGTCGTCAGGTCCCGGATCATGGCCAGCACGTTGCCGTCGGGCATGGCCGTGGCCATGACGTCGGCGCTGAACGT
>CAYZLT010000151.1:0-8568 GCA_964479175.1 uncultured Solibacteraceae bacterium
TCCCAGAACACCTCGTCCACGTCCGGACCGGCTGCCGCCGCCCTGGGAAAGACCTCGCGCAACGACGGGGGGAACAGGCCGGCCAGACTCCGCGTCGCGTGTTTCAGATACCCGTCCTCCCCCACCTGAGCGGCCAGGTAGAGGCGGTCCCGGGCGCGGGTCATCGCGACATACAACAGGCGTCGCAGTTCCTCGCTCTCCCGCCGCTCCTCAAGTTTGGTCCCCTCGGTGGACCTGAATGCCACCTCTGGTTCCCCGTCCACGCTCCGGTCGATGACGCTGATGCCCTGATGTCGCCCGCGCCCGGGGTTCTGCAGGTTCACCACAAAGACGATCGGGAACTCCAGCCCCTTCGCCGCGTGGATCGTCATCAACTGGACGCACCCGCGCGCCTCAACCACCGCGTTGGACTCGTCGCCTGCGCGCAGGGTCTCGAAATATTCGGCCAGTCGGCCGAGTGTGGCGTAGCCGCGATTCTCGACGCGCCGGATCAGCCCCCGCACTTTTTTGATGTTCTCGCGTGACTGATCACGCCGCCGGCCGCGCAATTCGGACGCATACGCCGACTCCCGCATCACCACGTCGATCAGCGCACCGGCCGGGATGCGATCGGCCATGCCGATCCATCGCTGCACATCGGTCGTCGCGCGCACGAGCAGTCGGGTGTCCGCGTCGGGCAATCCGTCCGGCACCGGGCGCGTCCCGTTGATCACGGCGGCGATCGCCGGTGCGAGTCGCGCCAGCGCGGGATCGGACACCCGCACAAACCTCGATCGCAGAAACTCCGCGGCGCGCAGATCCGAATCGGGCTGCGCCAGAAACCGCAACAGCGCCTGCAAGTCCTGCACTTCCGGCGCATCAAAAAACCCGAGTCCCTTGTAGACATACGTCTGGATGCCGCGGCGTTCCAGCGCGGCCTCGAACACCTGGTGGCCGGCGCGCGCCCTGAACAGGATCGCGACATCGTCGGGTCTGGCCGATCGTGGCGGGCCATCCTTGTCGCGCACGATCACGGTCGCGATGATGTGCGCGATTTCGGCGGCGACCGCTTCTGCCGCCGCCTGCATGGACGACTGCGCCACCACGCCGAGCACGGGCATCCCATCGCGCCTCGCGCCATCGTCGACCCGGTCGATCGGAAATCGGTCGGTGTCGCGATAGGCGAACCGATCGTCCAGATCGGGATCACCTTCCATGGAGGAGGACAACGTGTTGACGAAGGCGAGCAGGCCCGACACCGCGCGAAAGTTGGTGGAGATCGACTGACGGACGCGGCGCCCGGGCCGCAGCGCCGAAATCCTGCGAGCCGCCTCGTCGAGCAACACCACCTCGGCGTGCCGGAATCGATAAATCGACTGCTTGCGATCACCGACGATGAAGATCGACGTCGGGCCGTCGACCACGCCTTCACCTTCGCCCCAGGCGTCGACGAGCAGACCGATGAGTCGCCACTGCTGGCGACTGGTGTCCTGGAACTCGTCGACCAGCAGGTGGTGATACCGCGACTGCAACTTCAGCCGGCTGCGGGCGAATTCCTCCTGGCGTGACAGGAGAGCCACGGCGCGGTCGAGCATACCGGCAAAGTCGAGCACCGAGTGTTCGTCGAGCAGCCGCTGGTATTCCTTGATGACGATCGCGAGCAATGTCTGCAGTCCGAGCGCGAGCAGGCCGTCGACCTCACGCCCGAGGACGTCGATGGCGTCCGCAATGGCGGGTGTCACGGCGACAAACGCGGTGTCGTGACGCTTCTTCGCGGCCGTGCCAGAAAAATGGGCGGCCTTGGCAAAACTCGGCAGTCGCTTGCGCGGCTCCCCTTTCAGCGTCAGGAAATACCGCTCGAACCGGCGCTGCAACTGAGGGACATCAGTGACGGGAATGGCAGCGGTGCCACCCGCGATGCGCGCCAGGTCCTGCGCGACCCACTGGAATTCCGGGGCGCCGAGCGGGCCATCGGCCATGAGCGCTGGTTGTCCGGCCACCGCCGCGCGGAGTCGCTCCACAAACCCGTGCGCCACGTCATCGGCTGATCGCCGCGTGACTTTCCGTGTGATGAACGTCGCGATCGCGGGTTCAGCGATGTGACGACTGTCGAGCAGGCGCGACAACGCGATGCGCAGCGTGCGGGGTTTCACACGCGTGAAGAGCAGGCGGAGCGGCTCCTGGCGTGTGACCAGACCACGCGCAATTCGGAAGGTCACATCAAGCGCTTCGGTGGCAAACCGCGCCATTTCGGTCTCGTCCGCAATCTCGAAGCCGGGATCCACGTCGGCCTCGAGGGGAAACTCACGCAGCAGTCCGAAGCAGAACGCGTCGATGGTCGCGATTTGGATTTCGGCGAGTGTGGCTGCAGGTTCGGTGTCCCGCAGCTGCGTGAGGATCCGTTCGCGCATCTCGGCCGCGGCCTTGCGTGTAAACGTGATCGCCAGAATGTGCCGCGGCGACACGCCTTCCCGAATCAGGCGGACGTAGCGGTCCACGAGCACTCGCGTCTTGCCCGTGCCTGCGGACGCTTCGAGCACGACGTGTTCACCGGGGTCCACACTGAAATCGCGCGCGGCCTGGTCGGGCGGCGTGGCGGGTCCGGCGGCCGGACGATTCGGCTCCGGATCAAACAGGCTCGGCTGCATCGTCCTCCCACGCGTATTCCTTCCGGCAGACGCCGGAGTATTTGCACCACTCACATTCGCTGGTGTCCTTGGGGCGCGGCGGGAACTGACCGAGTTCGATCTTGCCGACCACATCGGCGAAGGTGGCCGCACGGACCTGGACCGCGACCGAGGCTTCTTCGCCACGCGCCCCAATCGCGCCCTCGAGTTTGTATTCGTCGCCGAAAGCCAGATACGACGCGGCCGCGATCGGGTGGGACCGGCCGTCGGCGGACTCCAGTTGCTGCTGCACCGCGTGTGCATAGGCGGCAATCTGGATCGACGTGTTGAGATCCGGCATCCGGCCGAGTTTGTAGTCGATCACGCGAAGGCTGCCGTCGGCCAGCACGTCAATACGGTCGGCCTTGCCGTTGATGGCGACGGTCACCTGTTCCAGCCCGGCGAACTTCGGGAACTGGAAGGGGCCAACGATCTTCTGCTCAAGCAGGCGCTCGGCGACCTCGTCGCCTGCCTCCGCTTCGAGTTCGAAGACACGCTCGGCGACCCCGCGCGCGACCAGCGACCCCAGCAGGCGCGTCTGTTCGAGCACACGGTCGGCTTCCGGAAGCCTGGCCAGTGTGGTGGTGGCCAGCGCGGTGAACCGCTCAACCGCCACGGGCAACAACGCGGGCGTGATGCTGCCGTACCCGGCCTCCTGCCAGTCGCGATAAAAACGCTCGAAGAGATCGTGGAGCAGCGTGCCCCTCTCAAGGGGCGTCAGCCCGGCGGTATCCTCGCGCTCTTCGGGCAACCGGAGGACTGACTCCGCAAAATATTTAAAGGGACACGTGACGTAGCGATCGACCTTGCTCACGCGATACTGCTGCGGGGCCTGAGGATCGGACTGCCCGTGGTATTCGGGAGATGTCAGTGGGGGTCGCGCCCCACGTGCCGCCAGCCACGCAAGCGGCACCACTTCGAGTGTGCCTTCCGCCGCCAGATCCGCGGTCAGCACCTCATCGTCAAAGATCGCCGCGCCCGACAGAGGCGGACCGTCAATGGTGGGCACTCCGCGCACCACGTCGATCAGTGGTGAGGGGCCGACCACCGCATCGGCATCCAACTGGAACGCGTGAAGGTGCAGGGTCTGCGACGGCAACCCGAGCAGGTCCCTGAACGCCGCCAGTTGCGCGGCGGCATGATCGGCGTCCTGGGGCCAGCCGAGGGACTTGAGCAGGCCCGCCGTGTAGAAGATGTTGCGACGCTGACGCTCGGGCCAATCCGTTTCGACGAGACCAAGAATGTGCACGTGATCGAATTCACCGAACCGCGCGGCGACCGCGTCCACCAGATGTACGCCGGTGTGATCGCGCGAGGGAGCAAACGTCTGCCCCTCAATGCGATGCCGAATCAGGGCCACGAGATCTTCGGGCGCGCGGTGACGGTCGTCGTGGCGGCGGCACGCGTCGGTCAAAGCGTCGAGTGCTCCCAGCACGGCGCCCCTGGCGCGCAGGGAAGACTCGCGCCATGCCGCACCTGGCGCAGGTCCCCGTTCATGCGAGCGCAGGAATGCGGTCAGCGCGGTCAGCTGCACCGACGCGGCCTCGGCGTTCCGGAACGCGTCGAGCTCTGCCGACACGGCCACGGCCGCACGCGCGGCACGTCGCGCGACCGTCGCCTCGATGGAGTCCTTCCGGGCAGCGCCATCAAAAAAGCGGTCGACCTCTTCGAGGTAGGTCGACGCGACCGAGGTGGTCCGACGGGCAATCAAGACGGCGTCGAGTGCGGTGGTCTCCTCCCTCGGCAACGCAGCCCCATCGACCTCCACCTGCAGCCACGGCGAGCGCAGCAACGCGACCACCGACTCGCGTGTGCCGCCGGTCCGCGCCACCACGAGCACCAGATCAAGCAGGGCCGCGTACGGCTCACTCGCCAGCGGCAACGCATCAAGGGCCTGACACGGGATCCGCGCGTCGCTCAAAATCTGTCGCGTCAAATAGAGATACGGCAGAGGGCGCTGCACGACCAGCGCTGTGGGTGCGAGCACGGCGTCGGGCCTGGGCGTGCGCTGCCGAATGATGCGCGCGACATCGCGCACTTCCTCTTCACGATCACGACTGACCCACGTCAACGAGTCCGGCGTCCGGACGACGACCGGATTCCAGGGAGCGCCGGGTTCACGTACGTCCTCAATGCCGGGCAGCTCCCGTTCAAGCCGTTCACGAAAGCCGGCGTCGTGGAGCTCATCGGTGACGACGACGTCGATCGAGAGTCCGGCGCAGCGCCCGAGCAGATCAAAGTCGGCGGGCCACAGACCGCGGGGGTCGGACGGGTGATCGGCCACAGCGACGACAACGTGTGTATGTGGGGGCTGAAAGTCCTTCGTCAGGAACTGGCGCAAACATCCGTGTTCGTCCACCGCACCCGAGGCGGCGACGGACCGCTCGTATTTGAGAAAGGCCAGCGTCAGAAAGATCGTCTGGTGAATCAGACTCTCACTGCCGCGGTCAAATCCGCGTTCACTCTTGAGCTCCCTGATGAGTTCCCGCCGCAGTCGGCCGACGCTGCGCTGACGACGCAGCAGTTCGTCGTAGAAGTCGAGCATCGCGCCGATGAGCCCCGGGCGCAGGCGGAACGGCGCGTGGCCCATATGCGGCCGGGCGGCTGTAGCCTCGGCGGCCACCGACATAAACATTTCGCGTTCCACACGGCCCAGCAGGCGCGGGGCCGAGGGCAGCGACAACATCCAGCGCGCCATCCACTCGTCGCGCGTGACCAGATCGGGCAACAAGGCCATCGCCTGGCCACCGGCCTCCAGCTGCCGTTCGATGGTCTGCCGCAGCAACTCGACCGAGGCCCGCGTCGGGACGATGACCAGGCGCTGACGGATCCCGGCCAATGACCCGTCGGTGGCGAGGCGGACAACCGCGCGGCGAAATCCGGCAACGTCGGTCGTCCTGATCAGACGACGACTCATCGCACCGTCCGGGGATTGAGCTGCACGACCAGTTGCGCGCGCGCCTGCGACAACAAGAGCTCTGCCCCGGTGATCGCCGACGAGGCGTTACGGGCAATTTCCGCGTTGGACGCCACGGTGAGCCGTTGTCCAAGCACCAGGCCCTGTCGGGCCATTTGCACCGCGCTGCGCAGCACGGCGTGGACTTCACGGACTTCCGCCAGCGGACGCATGCGAGCCAGTGTGGCATCGATGGACGCAAAGCGACGAACGGCCGTATCCAGCGCCGAGGTTCGGGGAGTCGTGCCGGTGCGTACATCCCGCAGCACGAGTCGCTGGCTGACCCAGTCATCAAACACCGGGCGCAGGCGGAGTTCATACGCGAACAACTGATCCTTCACCTGTTCCCAGCGGGCAAACGCCGCCTGTTGTTCCTTCGCGAGCTGGAGTTCAATCTCCAGTCGCCGCCCAAACGCCGCCATCTCCCGGGCGCGGCGGCCACCCAGCTTCTGATCCTGTTCGGCGACTTCCCAGACGAGGCGCTGCAGCACGCTGGCGCGCCCATGCCGGACCGCCACGTCCGCGCGCGCCATCGCGTCCTGCATGAGGGCACGATACTGACGCTCGACGACTTCCTCCGCCTGCAGCGTGCGCGACACGCGGGCCTTGAGCGCCGGGTCGAGTCCGGCGGTGGCGGCCGAGACCCGCTGCACCGATCGCAGGATGGCCAGTCGCTCGGCGGCGACTGGCGTGACCGCCGCCGCCGCGAGTGCGGCCTCAAGCGATTGTGATGCGGCGGGTGACGGCAGCAGCGCGGTGGGTGCGGACGGCGCGATGTTCGCGACCAGATCGAGCGAAAACTTCGTCTCGCCGGCGGCGACGCGCAATTCCGCGATGACCTCATCGAGCATCGCCACCAGCTGCCGCGTCTCGTCAGCCCTGAAGCCGAAGTGGTCCGCGGACCAGCCAGCAAGACGCAGCCGGGCCATCTGCGCGATCCCCAGCCGCCGATCCCGATCCGTGCTCGACTCGAGCTCGGCGAGCGAGCGCGCCATGTCCGCGGTCAGGTCTGCGTATTCACGCTCACCACGGGTGACGCCGTACTGGGCCGCCCGGAGTGCCCGCGCGTAGTTGGTCGTTCTGGGTTCATCCACCCGCGACAGGGGCACCGAGAGCACATCGTGCGACTCGGGCACTGCTCCGCCGCCGAGTTTCACGATACAGACCATTTCTTCAGGCAGGGTCGCGCACTCACCGTGACTGTGCAGCACGGCGCCGTCCTTCAGGAAGATGCGGAAGACCTCCAATGAGGGGGCGATGGGCGACTGTGCGTACGCCGGACACGCACTCACAAGCGCCCACACCAGCGCCCCGCCGACCAGCCAACTTCGCATCCCCTTCACTATCCTCGATCTCCGCTGTGGAAAAGCTGTGGACGAACGGTGCATTAGCTGTGGACGTTCTGTCAGAAGAAAGAAAAGTCTTGTGAATTCCAGAAGGAAATCTGGGCATTGTCCGTTTCGTGTGCATCTTCGTACGGCGCTTCGCTTGCGTCAATTGTGCTGTGCCTCCACAATCGTCATCCGGCCGTGACACAGGTAAACTCCTCCCCCACCCTCGTGCGCTTCGAAGACACCATCAACGGCCGGCCCGTCGTCATCGAAGTGTCGTCGGTGGGACGTGACCGATGGCGGGCACAAATTGTCCGGATGCCAGGCGGGCGGACGGCGCTGATGCCGTTTTATGGCACGACCCCCGCGGAAGCGGCGGAAAATCTGAGCGGCTGGCTGACGCGAGCGTCCCGCAAACCCGCCAACTGACCTGCAATTTGGATGTACAAGAATCGCCAATTGCAGGGCGGCGAAGAAGGGCGGCCGGCCTGAACTTGAAGGCCGCCCACCGCAGGTGCTCTATAGTAGGCGCATGAAAATGACGATGCGCGGGCTGCTGGTCCTGGCGGGCATTTCTCTGGCCGGCTGGCCAATCACCACAGGCGCCCAGGTCGCCGCTCCACCAACCGCGCAGCAGCCGCAGCCGCCTGCGGCCACCGCCCCCGCGCCGCCGCTCCCCAAGGTGGTCCTGTTTGCGACCGGCGGTACGATCTCCAACAAGGTCGGCGGCCGCCTCACCGTCGACGAGCTGATCGCGTCGCTCACGAATCTGCCGCGGTACGTGCGGGCCGAAGGGGTGCAGTTCGACAATACGTCGAGCTCCGCGATGACCTTGGTCCAGTGGCTCGACCTGTCGCGCCAGATCAATGCCCGGCTGCGCGCCGACAAGGACCTCGCCGGCGTGGTGGTCACGAGCGGCACCGACACGCTCGAAGAGCTCGCCTACTTCCTTCATCTGACCGTCCGGGATGAACGGCCGGTGGTGGTCGTCGGTTCGATGCGCAACCCCAGCACGCTGGGGTACGAAGGTGCCGCGAATCTTGAAGACGGCTTTCGTGCGGCGGCCGATCCGCAGTCGCGAGGCATGGGCACGGTCGTGGTCCTGAACGATGAGATCAACGGCGCGCGTGAAGTGACCAAGACGGACGCGCTCAATCTCAATACGTTTCAGACGCGGGCGTTTGGCATCCTCGGCGTGGTGGACCCGTCAGGGGTCGCCTACTATCGCAAGCCGACTCGCAGACACTCCGCGCACAGTGAGTTTGACGTGGAGGCGATCAAAGCGCTTCCACGCGTGGACGTCGTGATGACCTACCAGGGCGCCACCGGCGACGTGGTGAAGGCGATGGTGGACCT
The DNA here is from genome assembly GCA_964479175.1 of uncultured Solibacteraceae bacterium. Classification (GTDB taxonomy): domain Bacteria; phylum Acidobacteriota; class Vicinamibacteria; order Vicinamibacterales; family SCN-69-37; genus SYFT01. Next base: position 8,289 of record CAYZLT010000151.1, read on the forward strand.
CGGCGCCAAGGGCATCGTCATGGGTACTGCAGGCGCGGGCGCGCTGTCTGGAGACCAGGACACCGGCACCCGATACGCGACCGAAAAGAGTGTGTGGACGGTGACCACCACCCGTGCGGGCACCGGGCGCATTGCGCCGCCAGGCCCTGGCCGAGGCGGCACGAATTTCCGCCTGGCGGGCGACAACCTGACGCCGATCAAAGCGCGCGTGCTCCTGATGCTCGCGCTGGCCACCTCCAGCGACGGCGTCGAACTTCAGCGCATGTTCCGGGAATACTAG
>CAYZLT010000152.1:0-8498 GCA_964479175.1 uncultured Solibacteraceae bacterium
AGCCCACGCCATCCTCGAGCGCGCGCGGCGGCAGGGCTGGTCTCACATCATCATCATCACGTCGAGCTCCGCGACCCACCGGGCCGGGTATGCCTTTCAGCGGGTGCTCGGTGACGAAGTCCGCGTCACGGTGCGATCGACGCGATTTGATACCTACGACCCGGTCTGGTGGTGGCAAACGCGGTCGTCGTTCCGGCAGACCTTCTACGAAGTTCCCAAACTCCTCGCGTACTGGCTCGGCCTCGGTGCGTGAGTGCTCCGGGCTGATAGTCTGTCTGCGGAAGCTCCCGGGGCCCGGTGGCCCTCCCGGTCTTCAAAACCGGCCGCATCCCTCCTCACGGATGGATGGGAGGGTTCGACTCCCTCGAGTTTCCGCCAAGTGTTCTTCGGCGCCCCTCAAAACCAGTCGGGCGAGACGTCGGCGAGCGTGGCGACCGTCAGGTCGGCGTTGGTGTCGCGCAACGTGTCCATCGAGTACATCCCGGTCGCGACGGCGATCGCGCGGGAGCCGTTGGCGTGCGCACAATCCACATCAAGCGGGGTGTCGCCGATGACCACGATGCGGTCGGGGGCGAAGGTCGTGTGGCCGTGGCGGGCGGCCTCGGCGACGGCGACGGGCACCAGCGCACGGCGTTCGGTGTGTTCATCGCCGAACGCACCGAAGACAAAGCGGGTCCAGAGATCAAAGTGCCCGAGTTTGATCGCGGCGCCGGCCACGAAGTTTCCGGTCAGGAGCGCGGTGACCACGTCCTGGCGCGACTCGAGCGCCTCAAGCAGCTCAAGGACACCGGGCAGTACATTCATCGGGCGTGACGCGGGATCCGCGAGCGCGTCGGGCAGATGCCGGCAATATTCGTCGCGCACGCGCGTGATCGTGGACGTCTCGACTGGCTGCCCAATTTTTGTGAGCACCTCGGAGACGATGGCGCGATCGGTGCGGCCGGCGACGGGGACGCCGTCAAGCGCGTCCGGTGCGCCGAACAGGTCGCCAAAGGCGCGGTTCATGCCGCGCACACCGGCGCGCCCCGTCTGAATCAGCGTCCCATCAATATCAAACAACACCAGCGTCACGAGGCGATCACCACGACGTCCATCCTTGCGTTGGGGGCTGCAGGTCACCGGTACCGGGCTCAAGCGCGAGGACGGTGCCGCCCAGCGCCGCGACAAACGCGTCATCCTCGCTGATGGCAATCCACGACAGACCGCGGTCATCGGCAATCGTGGTGAGTGCCAGCCCGAGACGCGTGGCCTCATCTGGTGCGAGGGGCGCGGTGACGTGTTCAAGAATCAGCATCTTCGGCGCCACCGCCAGCGCGCGCGCCAGGTGCACGCGGACCCGATCGGCCGCCGACAATGAATGGACCGACGCCGCCAGTCGCTCACGGCCGAGGCCGACCTCGTCAGCCAGGTCCGCAACCGCGCGCCGGACCTCCTCAGGAATGGGATCGATCGACAGCGTGAACGGCAGCGCCAGGTTCGCCTCAAGCGTCAGCGTATCGAGCAACACCGCGCGAGCACTCACCAGCCCGAACAGGTCGAGCGACACCAGCCATTCGGTGTCGGTGGCAATGTCCGTCGTCTTGCGGCCGGCGACCGTGACGACACCCTCGTCGGGCACGGCGGCCCCCGTGATGAGCAGCGACAACATCTCCGCCGCCTGGGCGTCCAAGCCCCGCAACGTGAGGCGCTCACCCGCCTGCAGTTGGAGCGCGTTCACCCGAAGGGGTCGCAGCCCTCCGTAGTGTTTGCGCACGTCGCGCATCTCAATGAGCATGAATCACCGCCCAGCCCAGCCGCTCGGCCAGCCTGGCGTACTCGGCAGACGGCAAGTGGACCCGGCCAAACGCCAGTTCGCGCGTGCTGCCGACGCCGTGGTAGTCAGAGCCGCCGGTCATGAGCAGCCCGAGCGACCGTGCGATTTGTTTGTAGCGGGCGGTGTCGATCGGATCGTGATCGGGGTGATACACCTCGATGGCGGGCAGACCGGCGTCCGCGAGACCAGCGATCAAATGATCCCGCTGCGACTTGCCGGGATGCGCGAGGGAGGCCACGCCGCCGGCACGCCCGATGAGTGCCGCCACGTCTGCGGGGGACGGGCCCATGCGTTCGACGAAGGCCGCCTTGCCCTCCCCCAGGTATCGATCGAAGGCTTCCCGAAAGTCGGCCACATGACCCGCCGCGACCAGCGCGGCCGCCGCCATCGGGCGTCCCATGGCCCGCCCCGCCTGACGACCGGCGTCGGCCATGGCGTGCTCGAGGTCGACAGGGACACCGAGCTGCGCGAGCCGGGTGCCGATTTCCTCCAGGCGACGCCGGCGGTCGAGACGCTGCCGCGTCAGGAAGTCACCCAGTTCGACATGCGCAGGATCCACCCCGTAGCCAAGCACGTGCACATCGCGCCCATGATCCACCGAGGTGATCTCGATCCCGACGTGACACGTCACACCCGCGTCGCGCGCGGCGGTCTGGCAGGTGGCCACACCGGCGATGGTGTCGTGATCGGTCACCGCCATGATCCGAATGCCTTTGGACGCGACTTCGGCCACGAGTTCGTGAGGAGTGGACCGCCCATCCGAGGCGGTCGTGTGCATGTGCAGGTCGATCATCGGGAGATGCGTGCGCGCGGTTGCTTCGTCGCGCGGGTGGCCCCGGCGGCCTGACGCTCGACCAGGCTCTTGTATTCACGAATCAGCAGTTCGAGGTGCTCTCGTTCTTCGTCGGCAAACTCGAGAAAGATCTGCTTGCCCTCCGACTCCTCGAAGCGTTCGCCGTACCGCTTGAAGAACTTGTGAGATCCACGCTCGCACTTGATGCCGACCAGCAGGGCCTGCCGGTCATCGACCCCTTTGGCGAGCGCTTCCGTGCCCGCGGCGAACAATCCGTTGGCCGCGCCCTTGAAAAAAAGGAACGTCGGATACGACTCGAGCAGCGGGTCGGCCTTCAGCAGTTCGCGATACCGGCGTTCCAGCGTGCCGAGGTGTTCCTTCTCTTCTTCGGCAAGTTTCTGAAACACCTTGCGACCGCGGATGTCCTTGGTGATCGACGCCGCCCGCGTGTAGAACTCCAGCCCGCTGCGTTCGGTGGCAATGGCAATGCGCAACGCGTCACGCGCAAACAACGCCTCGGTCGGCGCCGTGACCTGCTCTGGCTGCCGGCCGGCCTGGCAGTTTTCGCAGGTGCCGTAGATCTGCAACACACTCTGACGCGCGGAGAACCGTCGCGCCTCGGCGATCTCCTCGATCAACGCTTCGATGTCGGAGCTGAGGAATTCGAACGACTGACTGCACGTCTTGCAGATGAGATGGAAGTGGCGCGGATGCCGGTACGAATGTTCGAACCGGAAGCGGCCTTCGCCAAAGTCCACCTTGCGCGCGATGCCCGCATCCACCATCCACTGCAACGTGCGGTAAATGGTGGCACGGCTGATCCGCCCATCCTCCTTGCGGATGAGCTCGACCAGTTCATCCGCCGCGAGATGGCCTTCCTGGCGAAGGAAGATCTGGACAATGACGTCGCGTTTGCCGGAGCGCCGCCCGCCTGCGGGCCGCAACTTCTCGACAAACTCGGTGGCAGACTGCATACCCAACGCGAGGCCGACCCCTTACGCGCTGAACGAGGAGCCGCAGCCGCAGGTGGACTTGGCGTTCGGATTTTTGATCGTGAACCCGCCGCCCATATTGTTGTCGACGAAGTCGACTTCGGCGCCGCTGAGGTAACGCAGGCTGATCGGATCCACCAGCAACTTCACGCCGTTGACCTCGAACACCTGATCCGACTCGGCATCCCCTTCGCCTTCATCAATCATCAGGCCGTACTGGAATCCCGAGCATCCCCCTCCCTGGACGAACACCCGCAGGCCCCCAGCCAGGCGGCCCTCTTCGACCAGCAGGTCGTTAATACGCGACGCGGCGATCTCTGTGACATGAATCATGCCTTCGATTATACGAGGCTGTGGGAAGCTTAGGCATATGAACTGGCCAGTGCTCCTTGCCGGACAGTGGGTCACCCTGCCCACCTCTTTGGATGTCCGGAGTCCGTTTGACGGCCGGGTGGTGGGCCAGACGACGGTCGGCCAGGATGCGGATTTTGAGGCGGCGGCAGCCGCCGCCGTGACCGCCGCCCCGGTCATGCGCCGCTGGCCGGCCCACGCCCGCATCCAGACCCTGCGGGCCGTGGCCAACGCCATACGGGCCGATCATGAGTCGCTCGCACTCACCCTTTCGGACGAGGCGGGCAAACCCTTGCGGGACGCCCGCACCGAGGTCGACCGCGCCGCGTTTGTCTTCGACACCACCGCCGGCGAGATCGCACGCCTCGGGGGGGACGTGATCCCGCTTGACCTCATGCCCCACGGCGAAGGGCGACTCGCCCTGACCCGCCGGGTGCCGCTGGGTCCCGTGGCGGCGATCACGCCGTTCAACTTCCCCCTGTTGCTGGTGGCCCACAAGCTGGCTCCGGCGCTGGGGGCGGGTAATCCCGTGGTGCTCAAACCCGCCACACGCACGCCGCTGTCCGCCTTGCGCGTGGCGCGCCTGCTCCATGACCACGGCGTGCCGCCTGGGGCGCTGAGTGTGCTGCCCCTGGAACGCGGCGCCGCAGACCGGCTGGTGACAGACGACCGTTTCAAGTTGCTCACCTTCACCGGCTCAGCCGAGGTCGGCTGGGCGATGAAGGCGCGCGCCGGTCACAAACGTATCGTGCTGGAATTGGGCGGCAACGCCGGTGTCATCGTGGACAAGTCCGCCGATCTCGACTTCGCCGTCCGGCGAGTCGTTGCCGGAGGATTCACCTTTGCGGGCCAGAGCTGCATCTCCGTGCAGCGGATCTATGTGCATGACGAGGTCGCGGAGGTCTTTGCCGAACGCCTCACCGCCGCCGTGGCGGCGCTCACGGTCGGGGATCCGCGCGATGCCGCCAATGATGTCGGCCCGATGATCAGTCACGGCGATGTCGAGCGTATCGACACCTGGGTGCGCGACGCGGTGACCGACGGCGCCCGGGTGCTCGTCGGCGGCCACACGCTGAGCCCGTCTCTCTACGCCCCGACGGTGATCGAGCAGGTGCCGGCCTACGCGCAACTCTGCCGCGAAGAGGCCTTCGCGCCCATCGTCGGACTGTATCGATTCACCCGAATCGAGGACGCGATCGAACGGATTAATGCGTCGCGATACGGACTGCAGGCCGGAGTGTTCACCGCCGACCTGGCGGCCACGCTCATGGCGTTTGACCGGCTCGACGTCGGGGGTGTGATCATCAACGACGTGCCGACCTACCGCGTGGATTCGATGCCGTATGGCGGTGTGAAGGACTCCGGCACCGGTCGCGAAGGTCCACGGTATGCCCTCGAAGAAATGACTGAGCTGAAGTTGCTCGTCATCAATCAGGAGTTGCGCTGATGACAGACCGCGTGGCCTCACGACTCTGGCTGAAGGACACGTCGATTTTTTCAGTCGCGAACGACCCGGTCGCCCTGGCGTCGATCACCACCCGGCTGGGCTGGCTGGACGCCCCTGCGGCGATGCGGCCCCACCTCGACACCATCCGCGACGTCGCGCGTCAGGTGGCCGCGGATGGGCTCACGTCCGTGTGTCTGCTGGGGATGGGCGGCAGCTCCCTGTGCGCGGAAGTCCTGCGCCTTACGTTGGCTCCCGCAGACCGGATGGCCGACGTGCACGTGCTCGACACCACGGACGAACGTGCGATTCAGCAGGCGTCGCGTGTGCTGACACCGGCCACGACACTGTTCATCGTGGCCAGCAAGAGCGGCTCGACCATCGAGGTCACCGCGCTGGAGGCGTACTTCCGCACGTGGGTGACCAATGCCGCCATCACTACTCCTGGTCGGCACTTCATCGCGATTACTGATCCGGACACCGCGATGGTCGCGCATGCGGCCGCGCACCACTATCGCCATACGTTTATCAATCCTGCAGACATTGGCGGCCGGTTCTCCGCGCTGTCCCTGTTTGGCCTCGTGCCCGCCGCACTAATGGGCATCGACCCCGCCGTGTTGCTCGATGGCGCCGCCCCGATGATCGACGCCTGCCGGACCGATGACGATGACAACCCTGGACTGGCCCTTGGCGAATACATGGCCGAACACGCGTTGGCCGGACGCGACAAACTCACCCTCATCCTGCCTCCGGCCATGGCCGCGCTCGGACTCTGGGTGGAACAATTGGTCGCGGAGAGCACGGGCAAACAGGGCCGTGGCGTCCTTCCGATCGTGGATGAGCCGCTGCCGGCATCCGGGCAACTTGATGAATACGGCCGCGATCGCGCGTTTGTCCTCGTGTCAGACCCTGCCGACGATATCGCCGTCACGCGTCGTCAAGCATTGGCCGGCGAGGGACATCCGGTCATGCACCTGCAGAGCACGCCACGTGATCTCGGTGCCGAATTTTTCCGCTGGGAGTTTGCGACGGCGATTGCCGGCATCGCGCTCGACGTCAATCCCTTCGACGAACCCAACGTGCGCGACGCCAAGTCACGCACACAGGCTCTACTCGCGCTCGGCGATCCGTTGCCGGTGAATCCGCCACTCGTCGCACGCGACGGTTTCCTCGGGCGTTCGCACCGCAACGTGAACATCGATCCGGCCGGCACGTTTGTCGCCATCCTCGACTACCTGCCGCAGGACGCGGGTCGTGCGACGGCAGTCGCGCACGTGCGCGCGGCCATTCGGCACCGCACCAAGGCGGCGACCACATACGGCGCGGGCCCGCGCTACCTGCACTCCACCGGACAGTTCCACAAGGGCGGCACCAACGCGGGACTGTTCCTGTTGCTGACCGGCGCGGACGCGACCGCCACGCCCGTCCCAGACGCGGACTACACGTTCAGCCGCCTCAAACACGCGCAGGCGCTCGGCGACTACGAGGCGCTCGTGGCGAACGGTCGGCACGTCGTCCATTTTCACGTCAGCGACGCGGACGCAGATTTCTCAACCGCGTTGGAGACGCTGGTCAATGAGGCCATGAGGCAATGAGGCAATGGCTCATTTCAACAGCGTGAGCCGCTTGCCTGATTCCTCTTCAACCACCTTGTGAAGACTATTCCCGTGTGCGTCCATGGTGACGATGGCCGGGAACTCCTTGACGCGAAGGTGCCACATCGCCTCAGGCGAGCCAAATTCGAGCAGCGAGACGTCGTCGACGCCTTCGATGCAGCGTGCGTAAAACTGCGCGGCGCCACCAATCGCGTTGAGATAGACGGCGCCGTGTTGCTTGAGCCCCGCTGACGTTTTCGCCCCCATCCCGCCCTTGCCCATCACGACGCGGATGCCGAACTTGCCGATGATGTCAGCCTGATACGGCTCCTCGCGCATGCTGGTGGTCGGCCCCGCTGCGGTGACCGTCCATGTGTCGCCGTCTTTTTTCACGACAGGGCCGCAGTGATAGAGCACGCCGCCTGAGAGATCGACCGGCGCGTCGTGTTGCATGAGGTGGTGATGCACGGCATCACGTCCGGTGTACATCCGACCCGAGATCAGCACGACGTCGCCGACCTTGAGACGGCGAATCGTCGCTTCATCAATCGGCGCCTGCAGCACGACCTCACGACCGGTTCGCGGGAAGCCTCCGGACTCACCCGGCTTGAGCATCGGTTCACTCGGGGTCTCGGGATCACGATAGAGCCACGTGGTGATCGCACCGGACGTGGCGTCCACCTGGACGCCGAGCCGCCGGAACGCCCAGCAGTCATATGCGACTGATACAAAGAAGCTGGCGGGCAGGCGGTTGAGCGCGCCGATCTTGCAGCCGATGAGGGAGGTCTCCCCACCAAATCCCATGGTGCCAATTTGCAGGCCGTTCACCGTCGCCATGATCTGCGCTTCCAGCTCGGCCAGCCGCGGATCCTCATTGACGTCATCAAGCGTCCGGAAGAGCTGGTCTTTTGCATGCTGGTACCCGGCGGTGCGATCGCCACCCAGACACACGCCGACGGCACCCGGGCTGCAGCCCTTGCCTTGCGCCTTCCAGATCGCGTGCAACACGCACTTGCGTACCCCTTCGAGGGAGCGATCGGCGCGCCCCAGGTGTTCGAGGTCCATCGGCAGGGCGTACTGCGCGTTGACGTTTTCGCAGCCGCCGCCCTTGAGCAGGAGCTTCACCTCGATGTCGTCGCGGTCCCACTGGTCAAAGTGGATGACCGGCATGCCCGGACCGAGATTGTTGCCGCTGTTTTCGCCGGTGATGGAGTCGACCGAGTTCGACCGCAACTTGCCTCGGCGGGTGGCCTCGGCAACCGCCTCACGAATCTCCTGGCGGACCCAGATCTGGCTCACGCCAATGGGCGTGTGCACTTCAAAGGTGGGCCAGCCGGTGTCCTGACAGAGGGGGCCCTCACACGACGCCGCCTGATCGATGTTCTCCGCGATCACGGCCAGCGCCTGAGCCCCGCGCGAGCCCGGCTCCTCCTGCCCCATCGCCCGCCGCATGGCCGCCCGCACGTCCGGGGGCAAATCGGTGGCGGTGCGGGTGATGAGTTCAACCATG
>CAYZLT010000153.1:0-1241 GCA_964479175.1 uncultured Solibacteraceae bacterium
TCAGACGCCAGCAGCGGAATCACAATCATCAACCCCAGTGCGATCGTGTGCACCAGAATCGACAGCGGCACCGTGTACCACTGTTTGGTTCCCACTCGAACGGTGGGGTTGCTCACGTCGCCGAACATTTCACGCGGCACGGTTACCTCCTGCGCCCTGACACTTCATTCAAAAGCCTAACGAAAGCCGGAATTATAGTCAGGTCTAAAAAACTGTGTCAATAAACGAACACCGAAAACTTCGCTTAGATGGATTAGACACCGGTTCCGGGAAAATGGCCCCGGGGCATCGGAGAACTTTTCAGCGCCCCTTGCAACCCCATGCCGCCCGTCAAAAACACCCGGATGCCCTGCTCCACCGTCATGTCGGGGAAACTCACCCGCCCCACCGGACACACCACCACGTCGCCCAGATACAGGTGGTTGGTCGGCACATACACCGCCGCAAACGGCTGCGGCCCCTCCCCCTGGTCCACCAGGAACTCCTTGGTGAGGAACCCGAGCATAAACCCTCTGGAGCCGTCCTCAACCATGACCACACGTTTAAATCCGAATTCGTTATCCGGAGAAAACGCGAAAATCAGCTGCTTCACCGGCGCATAGACCGTCCGGAAGACCGGCACATGCATCAGGATCTGCTCCCCACGGCCGAGGATCCGGCGCCCAATCACATTGGTCGCCACCGCCCCGATCAGCAGAACGACCACCAGCGTAGTCGCCAACCCCAGTCCGGGGATGTGCGTTCCAGTCCACCGCTCGTACAGCCCCTCCGTGAGACCATCCACGATCCGGAACATCCACACGATCGCCGCGACGCTGACGACCAGCGGGACCGAGACAAAAAACCCGGTGATGAACGATCGGCGGAGCCAGGACATGGGTGTCAGGAGACTTTATAGCCAAAAGAACAGGGCGGCAGCAATCGCGAGACGATACCAGGCAAAGATGTCGAGTTTGTGACTGACGAGGTATTTCAGGAGGAAATTGACTGCCAGGTACCCCACCACGGCGGACGTCAGGAATCCCACCGCAAACAGCTGGAGATCGGCTGAACTGGGCGCGACGTCCCGCATGTCGAGCATTTTTTTAGCGCCCGCGCCGCCAATGGCCGGCACACTCATCAGAAACGCGAACCGAGCCGCCGCCAGCCGGTTCAGCCCCAGCAACATCCCGGCGGTAATGGTCGCCCCTGACCGCGAGACCCCCGGAAAAAGCGCGCACACCTGCGCCACACCAATCAGC
>CAYZLT010000153.1:1251-8476 GCA_964479175.1 uncultured Solibacteraceae bacterium
TCGTCAGCGTCGCCTCGGTGCCGGTCCGTGGGCCGAGCCGCTCGACCAGAAACAGCAGCCCTGCGCCAATAATCAGCGTGTACGCCACCACGTGGGGGTCGCGAAAGGTCTCGAACCACGCTTCAAGCGTGAGGCCGGCGATTACCACCGGGACGGTGGCGGCCGCCAGCAGCCAGATGCGACGACCGTCGGGCCCAGGGTTGGGAGAGAAGGCACGGGGAACAGACCGGGCCATGGCCAGGAGGTCGGCCCGGAAGAACCATACGACCGCCGCCAGCGTGCCCAAATGGCAGGCCAGGTCAAACGGCAGGCCGAGTGCACCGGCGTCCCAGCCGAACGCCCATCGCGCGAGGATGAGATGGCCTGAACTTGAGACCGGCAGGAACTCGGTGAGCCCCTGGACGATCCCAAGCACGGCCGCCTCAAACAGAGACACTGCCTACGACTTGCCCTTCGCGCGTGCACGGGCCGCGCCACTCTGGGTCGGTGCGGTCGGCTTGGTCAGCACCAGCGCAATCGCCGCCGCGATGAACACGGTCGAATAAGTGCCGCTGATGATGCCGACGAGCAGCGTGAACGCAAACCCTTCAAGCGCTTCTCCGCCATACAGATACAAGCCGGCCACCGCGAGGAACGTGGTGCCGGCGGTGATGACCGTGCGCGACAGCGTCTGGTTCACGCTCGTATTGACCAGCGGCTCCAGATTGTCCTTGCGCATGGTTCGCGTATTTTCACGCACGCGGTCAAAAACAACGATGGTGTCGTTGACCGAGTAGCCGGTCATCGCCAACAGCGCGGCGATGATATTGAGCGAGAGTTCGTACCCGAACCAGTTCAGGAAGATGAGGCAGATCACCACGTCATGCAACGTGGCGACGATGGCACCGACCGCAAACGTGAAGCGGAACCTGAGGGCGATGTAGATCATGATCCCGGCCAGCGCCGTGATCGTGGCCCAGATGCCCTTGCTCCGCAGGTCGGCACCGATTGCGGGGCCAACGATGTCGGTGCGGTCGGGCGTGAACGCGCCGATGTTGGCCTGCCGCAATAACTGCAGCACCGATTCCGCGCCGTCATCGAGTGTCTGGCCGGTTTCCACCTGCAGGAGCTGCGGCAACCGGACGAGCACCATGTTGTCGGCGGCTGCACCGTACCGCTGCACGGATTTTTCGCCCTGGATCGAAGCCAGTGCGCCGCGGACGGCATCCTCAGACACGGGTTGTTCGAAGCGCAACAACAGTTCCGTCCCGCCCGAGAACTCGATGCCGAGCTTCAGTCCGCCCGGCTGCATCACGATCGTGCCGACACCCGCAATGATGATGACGGCCGACAGCGCGATGGCGTGCCACCGCCATTTGATGAAGTTGAAGTTTGTCTTGCTCAGGATCTGCATATTAAATGCTCAGCTTCGCAGCGCCGGGCTTTCGCGACAGCGACAGCTCGAACAGGGTTCTGGACGCAAACACGGCCGTGAACACGTTGGAAATAAGACCGAAGAACAGCGTGGTGGCAAAGCCGCGAATCGGGCCCGTGCCGAACTGGAAGAGAAACGCCGCGGCAATGAGCGAAGCGATGTGGGTGTCGAGAATCGTCACAAACACGCGGTCAAAGCCGGCGGCCACCGCCTGCCTCGGCCCTTTGCCGTTGGCGAGTTCTTCACGGATGCGCTCGAAGATCAGCACGTTCGAGTCCACGCCCATGCCGATGGTCAGAATGAAGCCGGCAATGCCGGGCAGGGTCATGACTGCGCCGAGGTAGGCCATGAAGCCGAGCAGCACCATCAGGTTGAGCGTGATGGTGATGACGGCGTTGAAGCCGGCCAGCTTGTAGTAGAACACCATGAACAGCGCGACCAGAATCAGGCCGGCGATCGACGCCTGCACACCTGCATCAATCGAGTCCTGACCGAGACTGGGACCGACCGAGTTTTCATACTGCGGGGTCAGCGACGCCGGCAGGGCTCCCGACCGCAGCACCATCGAGAGGTCGGTGACTTCGGCCTGCGTGAAGGTGCCGGTGATTTGTCCTTCGTTCGAGATGCGGCCTTCGATGACCGGTGCCGACTCGACACGGCCATCAAGGATGATCGCCAACTGGCGTCCGATGCTGGTGCCGGTGATTTCCCCAAAGCGGCTGGCCGCCTGACTGTTGAGTGTGAAACTCACGGCAGGCTGGTTGAACGTGTCCACGGTGGCGCGCGCGGTGCGCAGATCGTTGCCCGTGACGGCCGCAAGACGACGCACCAGATAGAAGGAGGGCGTGGCGGGCTGCCCCACCGCCGAGGAGGACAGGCCAGGAATGATTTCCATGTCCGGCGGCACGGCGCCACCGGTGGCGGCCAGCAACGTCGCCTGATCAGGCGCCGGTCCCTGCTCGACCATCTTGAGTTCGAGCAGCGCCGTCTTGCCGATCATCTCCTTGGCACGGGGAATGTCGCTGACGCCGGGAAGATAGACCACGATCTGATTTCCGTCATTCCCGTAGGGGGCGACGATGGGTTCGGACACGCCAAGTTCGTTCACGCGGCGGTCGATGGTCTGAATGGCCTGGGCCACCGCCTCTCGGCGACGGTCCACATCGACGTTCGGCTTCATGCGGAAGGTGTAGGACCCACCGACGCCCGATTCGCGATCAAAGGTCAGGCCGACCTGATCCTGCGCGAGCTGCCGAAACTGCGCGTCCTTGTCCGGCGCCACGCCCTCCACCACAAACGTGGTGAGGTTTGACGGTCGCACACTCGACGTGGTCACCCCGGCGGTCGACAGCGACTCCTGCAACTGCGCCGCGGTCGTTTCCGTTTCGTAGGTCAACGCCTCCTCGGTGTTGACGCGCATGACGAGCTGAATGCCGCCCTGCAGGTCGAGACCGAGTTTGAGGCGGTCCTGTGGGGGATAAAACGCGGCGATGGCCAGCGCGGCCACGGCGACGATGGCGATGACTTTCCAACGAAGGTTCTTATACATGGTTAGAGACCGCCGGATTCCTTGACGACCGGCTCCTGTCCTTGGTACCCGCCGACGGCCGCGCGAGCCACCTCAATGCGCACCTTTTCGGCAATCTGAATCTGGACCGAGACATCGGTCAGTTTCGTAATCTGCCCATAGATCCCGCTGGTGGTGATGACTTTGTCATTCACCTGCAGGCCGTTCTGAAACTCTTGAATCTTCTTCTGTCGGCGTCGCATTGGCAACAGGACGAGCAAATAGAAGATGCCGAGCATCAGGGCAAACGGGAACAGCTGGATCCAGATACTGGGCTGTCCTGCCTGGGGCTGTGAGGCGGCGAAGAGAAGCGGAAGTGTTTTTAATTCAAGCATTTAGGGCACGTGTTGGCGGGTAAAGGTCCGGTGGAACGACTGTCTGAACTCCTCGAACGTTCCGAACTCAATAGCCTTCCGAATCGACTCCATGGTGTCAAGGTAAAAGTGGAGATTATGCACGGTATTGAGGGACGCTGCCGTCATTTCCCCAACCATATATAAATGTCGGAGGTAGGCACGGGAGTGCCGCTGGCAGGTGCTGCAGGTGCAATCGGGGTCGGGCGGGCCAAAATCTTCGGCATACCTGGCATTCTTGATGGCGATCACGCCGTGCCGGGTCAGCAACTGCCCGTTCCGGGCGTTGCGGGTCGGCAGGACGCAGTCAAACATGTCGATGCCGCGGGCCACACTCTCGACCAGGTCATCGGGCATCCCTGTCCCCATCAGATAACGTGGCAGGTCTGCGGGCAACTGCGCGGCGGTGTGCTCGACGACGTCATACATGACGTCAACCGGTTCCCCGACCGACAGTCCACCAATTGCGTACGCGTCAAAACCGATGTCGAGGGTGCCGGCGACACTGCGATCACGCAGGTCACGATGGGTGCCCCCTTGAATGATGCCGAACTGCCTCTGTCCCGGCGTGGCGCGCGGCACCTCCGGTGCATCACCGCGTTGCAGGGCCTGAAAGCGATCACGTCCGCGCCGCGCCCAGCGGAGCGTGCGCTCCATCGCGGCCTCGACGTCTGCGCGTTCGGCGGGCCACGGCGCGCACTCGTCAAAAATCATGGCGATGTCCGACCCGAGTCGCGCCTGGATGTCCACGACCGACTCGGGCGTGAGCAGGTGTGCGCGCCCATCAATGTGTGACCGGAACGCCGCGCCTTCTTCCGTGATCGTGCGTCGGCCCGCAAGACTGAAGACCTGATACCCGCCTGAATCGGTGAGCACCGGTTTTGCCCACCCCATGAATTTGTGCAGGCCGCCCGCGCGGGCGATCAGGTCGTCACCGGGTCGCAGATGCAGATGATAAGTGTTGCCCAGAATGATGTCGGGGTTGAGCACATCCATCTGCTCAAACGTCAGCCCTTTGATCGCCGCCCGTGTGCCGACGGGCATGAAGGCGGGCGTCTGGACGGTGCCGTGCGGCAACCGCAGTTCACCACGGCGCGCACGACCGTCTGTGGCGGTCACGGTGAAAGACACGCCAGCCAGCTTATAATGGCCGCGCGTGAAACGCTTACGAATCGGCATTGTGTACGGCGGACGGTCAGGTGAACACGAAGTGTCGATCGCGTCGGCCGCGTCCGTCTTTGCCAATCTGGACAAGGCCAAATACGAGCCCATTGCGATCCGGATTGAAAAAGACGGCCGGTGGATGTTGTCCGACCGGCCACCGTCGGCACCATCGGCTGCCGAAGTGATCGATCAAATGCGCGACGCCACGCGTGTCCGCGGTGGACGCGAAGTGATTTTGCCGCCGCGCCCCGGTGACGACACGCTGGTGCTGATCGACCGCCGCCCCGCGCGTGAGGGTGACGAGAGCGCCGCGGTGCTGACGGGCCTGGGACTGGACGTCATCTTTCCGGTGTTGCACGGTCCCTACGGCGAGGATGGCACGATCCAGGGCCTGTTGGATCTGGCCGGCATTGCGTACGTCGGATGTGGCGTGCTGGCGTCCGCCGTCGGCATGGACAAAGCGATGATGAAGGTCCTCTTCCAGGCCGCCGGCCTCACGGTGGCCCCCTGGGTCATCGTCCGCGAC
This sequence comes from uncultured Solibacteraceae bacterium, assembly GCA_964479175.1. Classification (GTDB taxonomy): domain Bacteria; phylum Acidobacteriota; class Vicinamibacteria; order Vicinamibacterales; family SCN-69-37; genus SYFT01. The sequence continues at coordinate 6,276 of CAYZLT010000153.1, forward strand.
ATCACATGGCGCGACGATCGCGAAGGGCTGACCCGCCGGATTGGCGAGTCGCTGACCTATCCGCTGTTTGTGAAGCCCGCCAATCTGGGATCGAGCGTCGGCATTTCGAAGGTCAAGGACCCGGCCGACCTCGCGGCCGCCGTGGAACTCGCCCTGGCGTTTGATCCGAAGGTCGTGGTGGAGTCGGCGGTGACGGGCGCGCGCGAGATCGAATGCGCCGTGCTCGGCAACGGCACTCCCGAGGCGTCGATCCCGGGCGAGATCATTCCCGACGGCGAGTTCTACGACTACGAAGCGAAATACATGCGCAGCGGCTCACGCACCGAAGTGCCCGCCTCGTTGCCGCCGGCGATGATGGCCGAGGTGCAGCGGCAGTCGATGGTCGCGTTCACGGCGATTGAGGGCAGCGGACTGGCGCGCGTGGACTTCCTGCTCTCCTCCACCGGCACACTTGTCATCAACGAGATCAACACGATGCCGGGGTTCACGACGATCAGCATGTATCCGAAGTTGTGGGGCGCCAGCGGTGTCGACTATGCGGCGTTAATCGATCGCCTGATCACACTCGCACGCGAGCGCCACGCACAACAACAACAGCGTCGCACCTCCGCGTTCTGACCCGCGGGACGCCGCGACGGCCGCTCCGGCCCCTATCATTTTTGACAGTGTCTTGCATTTTGTGCTTGACACTTTTCTTTCTCATCCCTAATCTACATCTTGCGTGACGAGGAACCACTCAGCCCATCTATTGGGTACGGTTCAACGGAGCGCCCAGCGAGAAGTTCGGCTGGCAGGCGGGTGCGGCAGAGGGCTAGCACCCGTTTTTTGTAGCCGGTAATTCCGGCAGCGAGATGCCAGGTGTGTGTTGTGTCCACATCTGCCACGAGGCGAGAGCGCCGCACAGCGGGTCAGGCGTGCCGAAAGGCCGCGACGGCTGCGGTGAGGAAGGGCTCACGCGATCCCAACTGAAGGGAGGGACAATCACATGGCCAAGAAAGCAGCCAAGAAGGCAGCGAAGAAGGGCGGCAAGAAGCGCTAAGCGCTTCTCCACCTTTGAAGAGAAAAGGGGGCGACTGTCGCCCCCTTTTTTTTTATCTCCCCACTATCTCAACGTCACGCCATCCCAGATCCGCATCCGTTCGATGACGTCCTCGGGTCCGAGCCGATCCACGACGTCCATGCCCTTCACCACACGCCCAAACACCGTGTACTGCCCATCGAGGTGCGGTTGCGGCGAATGTGTGATGAAAAACTGACTGCCGCCGGTATCGTCCCAGGACAACGCCATGCCGACCGCGCCGCGGGTGAACGGCAGGGGGCTCAACTCGTCGACAATCGCATACCCGGGTCCGCCGATGCCGTCGCCGCGCGGGTCGCCGGTCTGCGCGACAAAGTTCGGCACCACGCGGTGCCACCGGAGGCCGTTGAAATACCCGGCCCTGGTCAACTCGATGAAATTGGTGGTGGCGAGTGGTGCCTCCACCACGTTGAGCTCCACCTCGATGACGCCATGCCGTGTTTCGATCAACGCCATCGGTGAAAACTTCGGGTGCAGCAGGCCGGCCGATTCGAAGAACTCGGGTGCATACCGCAGAGGGGCCGGACGGCTCACCTCGTCGCGACGTCCCGAAACCATGCCTGCGCGGACACGTACGGCCCAGTCGCGATCCTGCAGCGCCCGCTCGACGAGCGCCACAGCCTCTTCACCACCAATGGCGTGGGCCGCGGTGACGGCGGAGGCCCGCGCATCGATGGCCGCGTCGCTCAAGCCACGGTCGTAGGCCTTGACGAGGGCGGGCACGCCGCCCGCGACTCTCTGCTCGCCGATGATGCGCGCCGCGGCGGCACGCACGGCAAAGTCGGGGGCCTCAAGCGCGGCATACAGCCGGTCGGCCAGATCCGGCGCGCCGACTCTGGCCAGCGCGGCCAAGGCCGGCCCCCGGACGCGCTGATCCTGGTCGTCAACCAAATCCAGAATGGCGGCCCGGACCTTGTCGGGTTCGAGTCCACCCAGGGCCGTCGCCAGCGCGGCTCGCACACTCCACTCCCGATCGGGCGGCAGGCTCGAGATCACGAACACAAACGCCTCGGCATCCAGGCGTGCGGCCGCGGCGATCGCGGCGGCGCGGACCTGGGGGCGCCTGTCGGTGAATCGATCGACCATCACATCAAACACGCGCGGATCAGCGGTGGCCGTCAGC
>CAYZLT010000154.1:0-8443 GCA_964479175.1 uncultured Solibacteraceae bacterium
GTCATGCTGAAGCCGTCATAAATCACGTGATCGCCGTAGGCCTTGTGCAGGTCTTCGACCATGACAACCTTGTCACCCGATCGCGGCGGCTGCCGGAAGTCGAAGTCCACGACCTTGCGCTTCTTCGGCAGTTCGATCTTCTCGATCTTGTCGAGCGCCTTGACGCGGCTCTGCACCTGCGCGGCCTTCGCGGCGTGGGCTGCAAACCGGTCAATAAACCGCTGTTCTTTGGCCAGCATCGCCTGCTGCCGCGCGTACGCGGCCTCGCGGTTGGCCTCACGAATCGCCTGTTCACGTTCGTAGTACTCGTAGTTGCCGGCGTACACCGTGATCTCGCCATCATCAATATCGGCGATACGGGAGACGATGCGGTTCATGAACTCGCGGTCGTGGGAGGTCATGAAGAGGGCGGACGGGAGGGACTTGAGGAAACTCTCGAGCCAGATGATCGATTCGATGTCGAGGTGGTTGGTGGGTTCGTCCATCAGCAGGACGTCGGGGCGTCCCAGGAGCACCCGGGCCATCGCGACCCGCATTTTCCAGCCGCCTGAGAGATCGCCCACGTCTCCGTCGATCCGGCGGTCGTCGAATCCGAGGCCGTGCAGGACTTCGCGGGCCTGGCTCTCGAGGCCATATCCCCCGAGATGGTCATACTCTTCCTGGACTTCCCCAAATCTGGCCAGGATCCGGTCCATGTCATCGGCCTTGTCGGGGTCGCCCATGGCCTGCTGAAGGGCCTCGAGTTCATGGTGGAGGTCCCCGAGGCGTCCAGACCCGGCGATAGCCTCGTCGAGCACCGATCGACCCGACATCTCCTCGACATCCTGCCGAAAATACCCAACGGTCATCTTTTTGGGGACCGAGACTTCCCCTTCGTCGGGGGACTCCTCTCCCATAATCATGCGGAAGAGGGTGGTCTTTCCCGACCCGTTGGGGCCGACCAGGCCGACCTTGTCACCGGGATTGAGCTGGAAATTGGCGTCAACAAAGAGGATTTGCCGACCGTATTGCTTGGAAATGTTCGAAAAGGAGATCACAACCTAGCGATGATACCCGTGATATCCTGAACGTCACCGCTGAAGTCCGGCCCCCGAGCTTTCGCCCCGCGTCGAGTGTCCCTGGTTCGTTTCCTGGCCCCCAACGTGCATGCAAGAGCAAGAGGAACGGGAGTCCGTTCCGCCGTGCTTTGTCGGTTTTCTTGTTCAGGAGCTGTTACATGGGTCGCAAACTGTACGTCGGCAATCTTCCTTACACCGCCACCGAAGATGAATTGCGTGAATTCTTCAGCGGCGCTGGCGCCGTTGACACGGTCAACGTCGTTCGTGACAACGCCACGGGCCGTGCCCGCGGATTCGCCTTCATCGAGATGGCCACTGATGCCGAGGCACAGAAGGCGGTCGAGATGTTCAACGAAAAGCCGATGGGTGGCCGCAACCTTGCGGTGAACGAAGCCCGTCCGAAGCCCCAGTTTGGTGGCGGTGACCGCGGTGGACGCGGCGGCGGCGGTGGCTACGGCGGCGGCAGTGGTGGTGGTGGCGGTGGCAACCGTCGCGAACCGCGCTGGTAGTCTCAATCGAGTAAAATAGCGAATACCCGGTCGCGCCTGCGCGCGGCCGGGTATTCGTGTGTAATCCGGCGCTCCCGGCGCCATTTCCAGAAGGACTCCCGTGAAGGTCAGCAAAGGCGCGCGCGTGTCGCAACCAAAGTACGGCCCAGGCACGGTCACCGATTCCGACGGGACGCACGTGGTGATCGACTTCGACAACCACGGACCGAAGCGGTTCGTGTCGGCCATGGTCTCACTGGTCCCGTCCACCGAACCGGCCCCGGAAAAGACCAAGACGACGCGACGCAAGAAGAAGGTCGCGGCGGAATAGGTCCTGCGGGTCCAGAGTTCAAGAAACACGAAGGGCGCGACGGGGATACCCGCCGCGCCCTTTTCTTTTTCCGTACCTTTTGCTTTTAGCCTTTTCCCTTCAGCCTTCGCCTCTTCAGCTTTCTACTTGCCCCCGCCCGCCTTCTTGGCGGCTTCCATCGCCTTCACGCGTTCGTCCATGTGTTTCTCCATGTCGAGGCGCGGGATGCCGTCCTTCCACCAGTCCGGCGCCGGCGCGCCCTGGAGGTAGTGGTCGAAGAACTCCTTCACGCGCACGGTGTAGTCCTGCTGGTTGGCAGGACGCGCCAGGCCGTGGTTTTCACCCGGGTATTCCAGCAACACCACGGGCTTCTGCAGACGACGGAGCGTGTTGTAGTACTCGATGCCCTGCGTGAAGTCGACGGCGCCGTCCTGATCGTTGTGCAGGATGATGAGCGGCGTCTTGACCTTCGCGGCGTGTGCCACGGGTGAGTTGCGCGTGTACGCCTCCCATTGCTCCCACGGACCGCCGGTGAAGCGGCCCTGGCTGCTCTCGAAGATCGCGCCGTTGGTGCCGCCGCTGTTTTTGTAGATCACCGAATACATGCTGATCATGTTGGTGAGCGGTGCACCGGCGATCGCGGCGGCGAAGATGTCCGACTGCGTGATCGTGAACGCCGTCTGGTAGCCACCCCACGAGTGTCCGTGCAGACCGACCTTGGTCGCATCCACCACGCCGGTCGCCACGGCGGCCTTCACCGCGTTGGGCAACGTCCACGCGGCGGACATGCCGGGGTCGTTGATGTAGTACTTGATGTCGGGCTGCAGCACCGCGTAGCCGTTGCTCGTGTAGGCCTGGCGGTTGAAGCCGTTGGCCGCCGGGCGGCCGTACTGGTTGTGCCCCTGCGTCAGCCGCTCGTAGATATAAACAATCGTCGGATACGACTTGCCCTTTTCATAGTTGGCGGGCAGGTACAGGGATGCCTGCAGGCGCTCGCCCTTGGCGTTCTTGAAGTCGATGAGCTGCGCACCGGCCGACCACGCCAGCGACTCGGCCTCGGGGGCCATGTCGACAATTTTGCGCGCGTTCTTGAGCGTTGCGTCCGTCACGAACACCTGCGGCGCTTCGGTGGGCGTTTCACGTCGATAAATCCAGGTGTCGCCGCTCTCGGCCTTCTGCAGACCGCTGATGGCGGCATCCTCCCAGAGCAACATGTTCAGCCCCAGCTTGCCGGGCTCAAGCACGCCGTAGCCGGCACGTTTGGTCCACTCGGACATGGCGGAGAAATACTGCGGCTTGCTCAGGTCGATCCCGCGTTCGTTCTGATAGATGCCAAACACCCGACCCTGGTAACGAATCTGATCCTTCCTGCCGTTCACCGTCAGGTTGACCGCAGCCGCGCCTGGCGTCGCGGGCACCTTCCAGATGTCCCAGCGATCCGAGATCAGCACGTACTCATTGTCGGCCGTCCATCCAATCGCGTTGGAGGGCGGGTCCACCACGTTCACGTCACTCTCGACGTTGACAAACGACGTTGGCACCTTCGAGGTGATGTTGTGTGTCTCACCCGTCTCGGCGTTGAACACATGGAAGTGTTTGTCCTCGTAGTAGAGGTATTTCGTGCTGTCGGGCGACGCGGTGTTGGTCCAGCGCAGGTTCTTCTTCACCGTCGTGCGTTTGCCGGTCGTGGTGTCGATCGCGTACACGTCTCGGAACTGCTGACCATTAAGATTGCCCATGAGTTCGTAGGCCGTGTTGCTCGTGCCAATCGCCCACTTGCCGCGGCCGGTCACCTGCACACTCGGCACTTCATCATCGGCCAGACGGACCATCGTGTTGTCTGCCGGGCGATACAGCGCCGGGTAATTGAAGCTGCGGTCGGCACCTTCCTGCACACGCTGTTGTGACTGCAGGCGCGGATCCTTGTAGTGCCAGATCACGAGGTTGGGACGTTCGGTCGCATCCGGGGCGGCGGGCGACGTCGCGCCGGCAGCAGGCGCATCAGCACCGTCTGCGGCAGGCGTCGCATTGCCCCGGTCCGCCGGCCGCGGAACGGCCGTCAATTCCGCAATCCCGAAGACCATCGCAGAGCGGTCGTCATTCCACGACGGCGTGCGGTTGCCGCTCACCGACATGTTGGCTGGAAACGCCTTGTCGTCCTTCGGGTTGTAGACCACCTTCTTCGGCGCGCCGCTGCCAAAACCGGTGAACCCCACCACGGAGAACAACCGCTCGCGGAATGCCCGGTCGTCGGTCCCCTTCAGCATCGTCAACGCATCACCTTCGGTCGCCCACGCCATGCGCTCGTAAAACGCCTTGTCGGTGTCGAGCGAACTGATCGTGCCGGTGGACATGTCACGAATCTGGAGGCCGTTGCCGGCCTGATCTGCCGCGTCGATGATGAGCGCCAGGTATTTGCCGGACTTGTTGAAGCCGAACTCGGACACGTTGCCGACGTTGAGTTCGGTTCCGGTCTTGAGTTCGCGCAGGAGCAGGTCTGTGCCACGCGGACGTGTATCACGCGGCGCGTTCCCGGCGGCCGGAGCCGCTCCGCCTGCGCGACCACCAGCCGGCGCCGCCGCACCGGGAGCCGCGTCCGCGCCGTAGCGATGCAGCGCGATCCATCCACCCGCTTCACCGGCGAACGCAAAGCGGCGAATCTTCGGAATGTTGACCTTGTCTCCCGTCGCCAGGTTCACGATCAACGCGCTGGTCTGAACAGGGCGACGGGCGCGGCGGGCGGTTTCGGCTTCCGCCCGCGTCAATGACACCGGCATCGCGACCCACTGCGAGTCGTCCGAGAAGGTGATCGTTCCGGCACCTTCCCCGGTCGGGAATTTGTATTCCTGAGCGCCGGACGTGCTGCGCACGATGACTTCGCTGTCGCCTTGCAGCGGCGCGACTCGATACGCAAACCACTTGCCGTCGTTGGAAAACGCGGTGGTGGTCATGGCGCGGAACGACAGAATGTCGCCCAGGCCCATTGGTTTTTTGTTGGTGTTTTGTGCCGAGAGCGGCACCAGGATAGCGGCCACAAAGGCCAGGGGCAGCACGACGAGCGCGCGGCGACGAAGTCGCATCATCTCAGGAACCTCCAGAAAGCCCACACAGGGGGAATCGGGGGAAATGGTAGCAGTACCGTGGCACACTGGTGCCGGTGATCCGACTATCCTCCGCAGTAGTCGCCGCGGCCGTGCTCCTTATCGCGGTCCTGTGGATCGGGGTGTTCTCGCAAGTCCGGTTCGAGCGCGAGCAGGCGATGGCCGAGGCCACGGCGCGACAGGCGAACCTGGCGATCGCGTTCGAGGAGTACTCGATTCGGACGATCGACAACGCCAAGGCGGTCATCCATTACATCGTTCGCGAAATCGGGCACACCGTCGGCCTCCTTGACATGCCTCGCCTGCTGGCGGATCTCGGTATCTCGCAGCACACCTTTGATGCGGTCAGCGTCGTCGACCACGCCGGCGTGGTCACGGCCGAAGCGTCGGACGCGATGCCGTCAACGCCGATCATCATCGCCGACCGGGAGCATTTCCAGATCCATCAGCGGCAGGACACGGGCGACTTGTTCATCGGCCAACCCGTGCTCTCCAGGCGGACGAACACCATGATGGTGCCGGTCACTCATCGCATCAACACCCCCGACGGGCAGTTTGCCGGCGTCGTGTTGGTGCAGTTTGATCCCTCGCGGTTCACGGCGTTTTATGAAGCCGCCACCGTTCGCGAGCGTGATGTGTTCTCGCTGACCGGGCTCGACGGCATCACTCGCGCGCGGCGAGTGGGCAGCCTCGAGAGCACCGGGGAGGACATTCGCGGCAGCCAACTGTTCGCCGAACTGGCGCAGCGCCCCAAGGGCAGTTATGCGGGTCCGGGACGATTGGATGGCATCGAACGCCTCTACAGCTTTCGCCTGTTGCAGGGGTACCCGCTCGTCGCCGTCGTCGGCGTCGCGACGGCGGACATTCTCGCCGACGCAAACGGCCGGCGCCGGTGGTACTACGCGAGCGCCGCCGCCGCCAGCGGAGGGCTCGCTGCCTTTGCGGGCTTCCTGTCGCTGACGCTGGCACGTCGGCGCCAGATATTCGACGCCCTGTCGGCAAGCCAGCGTCGCCTGCACGCGTTGTTCAGACACTCCAATGAAGCGATTCTGCTCTCGGACGACCAGACGCGGTTTGTTGACGCGAACCCGGCGGCGTGTGCGCTCGTCGGGTACTCCCGCGACGAGCTCCTGGGTCTGCGCGCTGAAGACATCTACCCACCCGAGTTGAGGTCGCACCTCGGAAAGCATTGGCGGACATTCATGGAGACCGGTCGCGCCAGTGGGGAAATGCCGCTGGTGCGCAAGGATGGCGCGGTCCGGGACGTGGATTTTACGGCCGTCGCGCACATCGAACCCGGGGTGCACCTCACGGTCTTCCGGGATGTCACCGAGCGAAAGCGGCTTGAACGATCCTCCCTGCGCGCCCAGCGCATGGAGAGCATTGGCACTCTTGCAGGCGGCATCGCGCACGATCTGAACAACGCGCTGGCCCCGATCCTCATGTCGATCGCCGTGTTGCAGGAGGACGAGACCGATCCGGTTCGCCGTGAGATGCTCGACACCATCAACGCCAGTGCTCAGCGCGGTGCCGACATGGTGCGTCAGGTGCTGTCGTTCGCCCGGGGTGTGGAAGGGCGGCGCGTCCCGGTGGCGATTGATCAGACGATTCGCGACATTGAGCGCATTGCCAACGATACCTTCTTCAAAACGATCCGGATTCAGGTGACGATCGAGGATGGACTTCCGCCAATCGTCGGTGACCCCACGCAGTTGCATCAGGTGCTGCTCAATCTCTGTCTGAATGCACGCGACGCGATGCCCACGGGAGGCACCCTCACGATCTCGGCGCAGCGCACCGAGGTGGATGCACTCTCTGCCGCCATGCAGGGTGACGCCAAGGCAGGCCTCTACGTGGTGGTGGCGGTATTGGACACCGGCACCGGCATCCCCGCCGATGTGCAGGAGCGAATCTTCGAACCATTCTTCACGACCAAGGCGCTCGGAAAAGGGACCGGCCTCGGCCTGTCCACGTCCATGGCGATCGTCCAGGGCCACCACGGATTCATCCGGGTGCAGAGTGAGGCCGGACGAGGCACGACCTTCCAGGTGTATCTGCCCCTGCGCGAGGGTGCCGACCACGATGCCCATGCAGCGGCCGCATCCGAACTGCCGCATGGCAACGGCGAGCTGATCCTGATCATCGATGATGAGACGTCGGTACGGGAGGTGACCAGACGTACGCTTGAAACGTTTGGCTACCGCGCGATTGTGGCTGCCGATGGGACGTTGGGAGCGGCCGCGTACGCCACCCATCACGATGACGTCGCGGTCGTGATCACCGACATGATGATGCCGGGCCTGGATGGGTCGGCGACGATGGCCGTGCTGAAGAAGATCAATCCGAACGTGCGGATCATTGCCGCCAGTGGGCTGACGGAAGAGTCCCGCGTGGCGCGGGCACTGGAGGCCGGTGCCTCACTCGTCCTGTCGAAGCCGTTTACGGCCGGCATCCTGCTGCGAACGCTGCGGGACTTGTTGCGCCCCGAGTAGTCGTCTGGCGCCGCGCCACAGCAGGCGCAACACCACCACCGCCACGGTCACCAGGACAAGCACGATCGCCGCGGCCACCCACGGATAGGTCGCGGCAAACCACGTGAGGCCCAGCGCGATCACGTCCTCGGTGAGACTCAGGGCGATGTTCGACGCCGGTTCCGGTGACGCCGTCACCGCGGTACGCAGCGTCGTCTTGAGGGTGTGCGCTGTGAGCGCAAGGGTGGCACCGAGGCCGGTCGCGGCGAGTTGCCAGCCGGGATCGAGGGATGGTGTGGCCGCGTATGCGAGAAGCGCCGCTGTCGGCACGCGCACAAACGTCTGCAGGACGTTCCAGATCAAATCAAACAGCGGGATTTTGTCTGCGACGACCTCGACCAGGAACAACACACCCGCGCCGCCGATCACCCACCAGCTGGCGAGCAGGTCGAGATCACCGGGCAGCTCGAGCACGCCAAAACGCGCCATGAGTCCGAGCACGGCCACGGTGCCTGAGACGTTGAGCCCGGCCGCGAAACTGACCGCGATCAAAAACGCGACGATCTCGTTTGGCTCGAGGGGCACGTCCGGATTCTACGGGGCCATTCGGCAATGGGGCAATGGGGCAATGCATTGGCGCATTGGCTCATTCCTAACGACCGTCAGGTAGATCGGTCCGACCCCAAGCGTGGCCACCAGCGCCATCGTCCCGAACCCCGCGCGGTTGATGATGTCGTAGCGAATGTCTTCGCCTGGTGACGCGTCGAACGTCACCGTTTTCCAGACCAGCGTGTTGTGGATCCGCATCTTGTGCGGCCCCGGCTCAAGATCAACCGTCGCGGTCTGCCCGTGCACCAGCACAGCGACGTCTTTCCCATCTACTGACACAAAGACCTGCCGGATTCCAACGTCGTTGTGGGCTGTCCGCGCCAGTGTGAGCCGGGTGCTCGAAGCCATCCTCTCATTGCCCCATTGCCTCATTGCCCCATTGCCTCATTGCCCCATTGCCTCATTG
>CAYZLT010000155.1:0-8429 GCA_964479175.1 uncultured Solibacteraceae bacterium
GGGCGGATGGCAGCGGTTGGATCCGGCGACGCGGACGTTTCAGGCGCTGCGCATTTTCATCAACCGTGAGCTCGATGGCCTCGATGCGTTTTTGGAGTCGGCCGTGCAGTACCTGACGCCCGGCGGCCGCATGGCGGTGATTGCGTTTCACTCCCTGGAAGACCGGGTGGTGAAACACACGTGGCGCCGGATGGCGCAGGCAGAAGACGCGGTGGTGCGGCTGGTGACACGCCGCCCCGTGGTCCCCGGTGAGGAAGAAGCGGCCCGGAACCCCCGGGCCCGCAGCGCGCGGTTACGAGTGGTGGAGAGGGTCGCATGAGCATTGACGTCGAATACGCCATCAAAAAAGACGTCCGCAACAACCCGATCGTCCGCGGGGTGGACGCGAAGCAGCGCCGCACGCTGATGCGCACGCTCGCCGTCGGTGTGTTGGTGGTCGGCATGTTGCTCTTCTCCGGTTGGCAGCGCTACCAGATGATGGACCACGGCTACACCACCGAGCGGCTGACCAAGGACATTGCCGCGCAGGAAGCGACCAACCGCCGCCTGCAGCTGGAAGTCGACACGCTGCAGTCGCCAAGCATGATCGAGACCCGCGCGATCCGCGAGCTGCACATGGCGTATCCGACGCCGGCCGAAACCGTACTCGTTGAACGCGTCCCCGCCACCACCGCCCCGAAGACCGTCGTCGCCAGCGCGAGGTAGAGGAGCAGCCATGGCCACTCACGATCTGGATCCGTTGCACACGCAGGACCGGCCCGACGAGGCGTTCGAGACGTCATGGCGTCGCGGGTTCCGGCGGCGGTTGCTGATCATTGGCGTCGTGTTTGGCCTGTGGACCGCCGGCATTCAGGCGCGCCTGGTCTTCCTCCAGGTCGTGGCGCACCCGGCCTATCTCGAGCAGGCCAACGATCAGCAGATGCGTGTGTTCGAGCCGCCCGCCAAACGGGGTGACCTGCTTGATCGCAACGGGGAGGTCCTCGCGTATTCGGTTGATGCCGACACCATCGCGGTGAATCCTCGGGTCGTGCGCGATCCGGAGAAGACCGTCGCCGCGTTGTGCAGCGTGTTTCGTGACTGCTCCAAAGAGGAACGCGCGTCGTTGATCGAGACGATGACCAATCGAAAGATGGCCTTCGCCTACATCCGTCGGGGTGTGGCGCCCGGGATTGGCGCGCGTGTGGCCGCCCTGAAAGTGCCCGGCGTCGAGGTGCGGGTGGAGTCGAAGCGGTATTACCCGAATCGGGAGATGGCCGCCCATCTGATCGGGTTTGTGGGACGCGACAACAACGGGCTGGGCGGGATCGAGCAGGCGTACGACACCGTGGTCCGAGGCAAAAAGGGCCGCGTGCTGATGTTGACCGACGCCAAACACGCCTCGGTCGAAAGCCGGGTGGAGCTTGAGGCGACCGCCGGCGCGACCCTCGAACTCACGATCGATCAGTATCTCCAGCACATTGCCGAACGTGAACTGCGCGCGGGTGTCGAGAAACACAACGCGACGGCCGGCACGCTGGTGGCGCTCGATCCGAGCACCGGTGAAATTCTGGCACTGGCCAACTATCCAACCTTTAATCCCAATACGCCTGGGAATGTGGACCCGGACCTGCGTCGCAACCGTGCGATTCAGGAAATTTACGAACCGGGATCCACCTTCAAGATCGTCACCGCGGCGGCCGCGATCGAAGAGGGGGTTCTGTCGCCGGATGATTTGATCGACACGGCACCGGGATACATCAAGATTCCGGGCCGCAAACCCATTCCCGACGAACACTATTACGGTCCGCAGATGACGTTTCACGACGTCATCGTCAAGTCGAGCAACGTCGGCGCGATCAAGGTCGGCTGGCAGATTGGCGCCGAGCGCCTGAACCGGTACGTGCGTCGCTTCGGCTTCGGCGAAATTCATGCGCCCGACTTCCGCGGCGTCAGCGGCGGCATCGTGTGGAGACCCGAGGACCTCGGGCTCTCGGCGTTGGCGTCGGTCTCGATGGGCTATCAGATCGCGGTGACGCCGATGCAGATGGCGGCGGCCACGGCGGCCGTGGCCAACGGCGGCACCTTGTTTGAGCCTCGTCTGGTGCGCGCGATCATTCGTGATGGCGTGCGTGACGAGATCGCGCCCAAGGCGCTGCGCCGCGCGATTTCGCCCGCGACCGCAGCGGCCCTGACGACGATCATGGAAGACGTCGTGGTGAGGGGCACCGCCAAGGCTGCGGCCATCCCCGGATATCAGGTGGCGGGCAAAACCGGCACCGCGCAGAAGATCATCAACAAGGCCTATTCCTCGTCGAACCATTACGGGTCGTTTACCGGATTTGTGCCCTCGCGTCGACCGGCGCTGGCCGTACTGGTGGTGATCGACGATCCCAAGACGGGCGGCTACTACGGCGGCGTGGTCGCGGCACCGATTTTCCAGAAGTTCTCCGAAGCGGCGATGCGCCATCTGGGGATCACGCCGACGATCAATCCCACGACGCCGCTCGTCGTGCAGTCCGACGCCGTGTTGCCCGCGCGCTACAGCGGCCGGGTGCCCGACACCCAGCGCGGCGTGATGCCGGTCAACGGTGCGGTGCTCATGCCGGACGTGACCGGACTGGGCGCGCGTGATGCGACGCGTGTGTTGGTGCAGCTGGGACTGTCGGTGCGCATGTCCGGCAACGGCGTGGTGCTCACACAGAGCCCTGCGGTCGGGGAAGAAATCACGACAGGCACGGTGAGCCGGCTCGAACTGGGCAGGGTACGCCCCGCACCCCCGTCGGGGGGACGTCAGTGACATTGGGTGCACTCGTGGCCGCGGCGCGCACGGTCGCGCGCGATGCGAGCCACCATGTGTCCACGACGTCCAGCGCCGCGGCGATGGTCACGGGCGTGACGCACGACTCTCGTGCAGCCGCACCCGGGATGGTGTTTGTCGCGATTCGCGGACAGCGCACGGACGGGGCGGCGTTTGCCCACGCGGCTGCCGCCGCCGGAGCCGTGGCAGTGGTGTCGGAAGATGAGGCGCCCGCGGATTTTCCAGCGCCGTGGATCCAGACGCCCGATGCGCGGCTGGCCCTCGCCGAGTTGTCGGCCCTGGTGCATGACCACCCCAGTGACGCGTTGACCGTCGTTGGTGTCACCGGCACGAACGGCAAAACCACCACGACGTATCTGCTGGCCTCGGTCTTCGATGCGGCGGGCCTGCCGTGTGGCCGACTGGGCACCGTCACGGTGCGCACGGGACCGAAGCCGACCGACGAAGTCGAGGCCTCGCACACGACTCCGGAAGCCTCCGAGGTGCAGCGTCTGCTGCGCGAAATGGTGACGCGTGGATGCCGCGCGTGTGCCATGGAAGTGTCGTCACACGCCCTGGTGCTCCATCGCGTGGCGTCGACGCGGTTCGCCGCAGCGATCTTCACGAATCTCACGCGTGACCATCTCGATTTTCACGGCGACATGGCCTCGTACTTCGACGCCAAGTGCCGGCTGTTTGATTTGCTGCCGCCCGGCGCACCGGCCATCATCAATATTGACGATCCACGCGGGGCCGAACTTGCGACGCGTGTCTCGCGGCCGGTGACCTTCGGCATTCACAAACAGGCCGATGTGCGCCCCGAGTCCGTGCAGCTCTCACTCGATGGCCTCGCATTCAACGTCACGACGCCGACCGGCACGCTGGCCGTGCGTTCCTCGCTGGTGGGGTGGCCGAATGTCTACAACACACTCGGCGTCGTCGCGACCGCGATCTCCCTCGGGATTGCTCATGAGGCCATTGAACGAGGGTTGGCGAACCTGGAAGGGGTGCCCGGCCGGTTCCAGGTCGTCTCTGGTTCCACCGACGATGTGCGCGTGGTCGTCGATTACGCCCACACCGATGACGCGCTGAAAAATCTGCTGGAGACCGCGCGCCCACTGACGCATGGCCGGCTCATCACGGTGTTCGGCTGCGGCGGCGATCGGGACAAAACCAAACGTCCGCTCATGGGGGCCGTCGCGGCACGGCTGAGCGATTTGGTCGTGCTGACGTCCGACAACCCACGCTCGGAAGATCCGACGCGCATCATCGACGACATCAAACGTGGCATCGTGCCGCCCCCCGACCCGAACGCACCCAAACGTGTGGGCACACCCTTGCTCGTGCAGATGGATCGCCGCATCGCGATTGAACAGGCTATTCGCGCCTCACGCGCCGGCGACGTCATCGTGATTGCCGGCAAGGGTCACGAAAAAACGCAGACCATCGGTGATCGTGTGTCGCCGTTTGATGATGTGGAGGTCGCTCGCGCGGCCCTGAACCAGCGCCGGGCGGCGCCGCGAGTGTGACCGTGCACGCGTTCGTGCTCACGGCAGGCCTGGTGGCAGATGCCACCGGCGGTCGGCTGATCGCCGGCGGGACCACCCGTGTCTTCGATCGTGTCGTCACCGACAGCCGGACCATGGCGCCCGCGCTGGGTACCCATGGTGCGGGCGCATTGTTCATCGCGCTCTCCGGCCCGACCTTCGACGGCAATGACTTCGCCGAACAGGCCATCGCCAACGGCGCCGCCGGGGTGCTCGTGTCGCGTCCGCTTGCCAACGCTGGACACGCGGCGGTCATTCTTGTGGACGACACCCTTGAGGCGCTGCAGCAACTGGGTCACAGCGTGCGTGTGAGATCCGGTGCGCGCGTGGTGGCCATCACCGGCAGTGCCGGCAAGACCACCACCAAAGAAGCGACGGCCACGCTGCTCGAGACGAAGTTCCGGGTGTACCGCAACGCCGGCAATTTCAACAACCATTGGGGACTGCCGCTCTCACTCATTGAACTGCGTGAAGGGCCGGAGATCGCCGTGGTCGAGCTCGGCATGAATCACGCCGGGGAAATCAGGACGCTGGTGCATCTGGCGACCCCTGACGTGCGCGTGTGGACCAACGTCGGCAACGCCCACATCGGTCACTTCGGATCGGCGGACGCGATCGCCGAGGCGAAGGCGGAAATTCTCGAGGACGCCACCGCCGACACCCTGGTCGTGGCCAACGCGGACGACGAACGGGTGATGCGCCACGTGAAACCGTTCCGTGGACGCCGACTGACGTTTGGCATCGAGGCCAGTGCGGATGTGCAGGCGATGCGGATCGAGGACCATGGCTTCGACGGGACCACCGCCGACGTGAGCACGCCGTGGGGGCCATTGGTGTTGCGCCTGGCCGTGCCTGGACGCGCGAACCTCATGAACGTACTGGCGGCCGCGACCGTCGCGCTTGAGGCTGGTGTGCCAGTGGCCGACGTCGCGCGTGTGGCCTCGACCCTGCAGCCGGTGGACCGTCGCGGATCGTCAGTGACGCTCGCCAACGGTGTTCGTCTGATTGATGACTCCTACAACGCCAGTCCCGCCGCTGTGCGCGTCACGATGCAGGCCCTGGCGGCGACCGCGACCCAGGGCCGACGCATCGCGGTGCTTGGGGAGATGCGCGAACTTGGCGATGACGCGGTTCGGTGGCATGAGGACTGTGGGCGCGCCGTCGCGGACGCACACCTCGATCTGCTCGTCGCCGTGGGCGGCCCGGCCGCCGATGGCCTGATTGCCGGCGCCAAAGCGGGCGGTATGTCCGCCGACCAACTGCAGCGGTTTGCCACCAGCCAGGAGGCCGCGCCCGCCGTGGCCGCTCTGGTGCGTGCCGGCGATGTCGTCCTGGTCAAAGGATCCCGCGGCACACGGACGGACGTCATAGCCGATCGACTGAAGGAGGTCGCCTGATGGTGTACCACCTCGTCTATCAGATCTTTGATGTCCGGCTCGCCGGATCGATCACCTTCCGCGCGGCGCTCGCCAGTCTGCTGGCCCTCGTGCTTGGCCTCGTGCTGGGCCCGTGGATGATTCGTCGGTTACGCGAGTTTCAGATTGGCCAGGTGGTGCGACAGGACGGCCCCGCCAGTCACAAGGCGAAGTCCGGGACGCCCACGATGGGCGGCCTGTTGATCATTTCGTCGATCTTCATTCCGACGCTGCTGCTGGCGAATCTGACCGACCCGTACATCTGGGTCGCCGTGCTCTCGACCGCCGGATTCGGCGCGATTGGGTTCGCGGATGACTACCTGAAGATCACGCGCCGCAGCCACCATGGCCTGTCTGCACGCTACAAATTGCTGGGGCAGGTCCTTGTGGGGCTGGCCGTCGGCACCACGCTCATCTACATGGCCGCGCAGGAACCGGCCTCGTACAACACACGCCTGGTCTTTCCCTTCTTCAAGAACTGGATTCCCGATCTGGGCTGGTGGTACGTGCCGTTTGCGGCGTTTGTCCTGGTCAGCGCGTCCAACACCGTCAACCTGACAGACGGCCTCGATGGGCTCGCCATCAGCGTGTTTGCGGTGTCGGCGGTGACCTTCACGGCGCTGGCCTACCTGATGGGGCACCGCGAACTGTCGGAGTACCTGCTGTTTGTGCGGTTCCCGGTGGGCGAGCTCACGATTTTCTGCGGCGCACTTGTCGGCGCGAGCCTCGGGTTCCTCTGGTGGAACTGCCACCCTGCTGAAATTTTCATGGGGGATGTCGGCTCGCTGGCGCTTGGTGGCGCCTTGGGGACCGTCGCGATTCTGATCAAACAGGAACTGCTGCTGCCGATCGTCGGCGGCGTGTTTGTACTCGAAGGCCTCTCGGTCATCCTGCAGGTGGGGTCGTTCAAACTCCGCGGCAAGCGCATCTTCAAGATGGCGCCGCTCCACCATCACTTCGAACTCCTGGGCTGGGCCGAGCCGAAGGTGATTACGCGATTTCTGATTCTCGCGATCATCTTTGCCCTGCTGAGTCTGGCCACGTTGAAGGTGCGGTGATGGCGACGCCCTTTGATGTCCGCGGTCGTCAGGTCACGGTGGTGGGGGCCGCGCGGAGCGGGCTGGCAGCCATTGATTTGCTCCAGTCGCGTGGGGCGCATGTGACGCTGGCGGATGCCGCGACGACGTGGGATGCAGCAGAGGCACTGCGAGCACGCGGCGTCGTCGTTGAACTCGGGCCCCATCGGCCCGACCAGTTCACGCGTGCGGACCTGATCGTGCTCAGTCCTGGTGTGCCGGTGGAACAGCCGGCCATCGTGCAGGCGCGCAACGTCGGCGTGCCGGTCATCGGCGAACTCGAGCTGGCGTCCCGCTGGCTCAAGGGACGCATCGTCGCCATTACCGGCACCAAGGGCAAGTCGACCACCACGACGTTGACGGCGCGGATGCTGGCCGCTGGCGGTTTTCATGCACCGGCCGGGGGAAATATCGGCGCCGCGTTGTCCGCACAGGTCGAGGAATCCACCGGCGACACGATCCATGTGATCGAGTCGAGCAGCTTCCAGCTTGAGACCATCGACACGTTCCATCCGTGGATCGCCGTGCTGATGAATCTGTCGGCGGATCACATCGACCGGCACGGCACGTTTGAATCCTACGCGGCCGCCAAAGCCCGCATTTTTGAAAACCAGACGGCCACCGACTGGGCTGTGGTCAACGCCGACGATCCCGCGTCGCTGGCGCTGGCGGCGCACACACGCGCGCGGAGGTTCGATTTTGCCCTCGATGCGCCAATCGCCGATGGCGTCACGGTGGAAGGGACGTCGATTGTGCGGCGTGATGGCGGTGCCAGCGCGCCGCTCGTGCCGCTGTCAGCCATTCAGCTGCCGGGCCGGCATTTGTTGAGTGATGTGCTGGCCGCCACCGCGGTGGGGTGCCTCGCAGGCGTGCCTGCGGAAGCGATGGTGCGGGCCGTCGAAGGCTTCCACGGCCTGGCCCACGCCCTTGAACGGGTCGGCACCGTGCAGGGGGTGTCGTTTGTGAACGACTCCAAGGCCACCAACATCGTGTCGGCCACGCGGGCGATCGAGAGCTTCGAGCGGGACGTGGTGGTGATCCTGGGCGGCAAACACAAAGGTGGCCGCTTTGAGGATCTGCGCGACGTGGTCCGCGAACGGTGTGTCGCGGTCGTGGCGATCGGCGAAGCCACGCCGCTGGTGAACGCGGCACTCTCGGATGTCGTACCGGTGCGGCAGGCCACGTCGATGGGCGACGCCGTCCGGCAGGCGTGGGGACTCGCGCCGTCGGGGGGCACGGTGTTGCTGGCGCCTGCGTGCGCCAGTTTTGACATGTTTCGTGACTACGCCGCACGCGGGACGGCGTTTGTGGAGGAAGTTCGACGACTGAGCGATGGACAGTCATCAGTACTGGCACCGCGGTGAAGAGCCAGCCGCTGGGAACACAGGCCGCCCCGGCCTGTGAGGTTGGTGTCTCTACTCGAGGCCCGGCTGATGACTGTCGATCGCTCAGGCGCCGCCGCTATTGTCGGCGGGTTGGGCTGCCGACTGTAGGGCGAGTGCAGAAGTGGGAAGTTTGGTGAACGATGGCGCGCACACTCAAATCTGACAAGTGGCTCCTGGGAGCCACACTGCTGCTGCTGGGCGTGAGCCTGGTGATGGTGTTCAGCGCGTCT